>NZ_JBBAXQ010000004.1:0-229378 GCF_037198055.1 Luteimonas sp. gir | reverse complement strand
CGCCGTCCCGGCCACGGCCGCAGGTCGCCCGCGCCCCGGCGCCGCAGGTCGGCGGCCTGGGCTGGCCGATCAGCGGCGCGCTGCTGACCGCCTTCGGCGGCAGGCTGCCCGACGGCAGCAGCAGCAACGGCGTGCTGATCGGCGCGGCCGCGGGCACCCCCGTCAAGGCTGTCGCCGACGGTACCGTCGTGTTCGCCGAGTGGATGACCGGTTACGGCATGCTGCTGATCGTCGACCACGGCAACGGCTACATGAGCCTGTACGCGCACAACGACGCCTTGCTGCGCAAGACCGGCGATGCGGTGAAACGCGGCGACACCATCGCCAGCGTCGGTAACTCCGGCGGCCAGGGCCGCAGTGGCCTGTACTTCGAATTGCGCCAGAACGGCAAGCCGGTCAATCCGACGACCTGGCTGCAGCGTCGCTGACGCGGGCGGGGTCGGTCGCGAGCGTCCGCCCCCACCCCAGCCCTCCACCCGTGAAGGGCGCAATGCCCCGCGCAGGCGGGGGAGGGAGCAGGCGCGTGTCGCCGTGAACGCGAAAGGCAAGACAGATCACCTCCCCCGCACGCGGGGGAGGTCGACGCGCATGGCGCGGCGGGTGGGGGCGGGGCCGTTGGCGGCCCGCCGACCTCAGCCCAGCGACTGCTTGACCAGGCGCGAGACCTCGCCCATGTCGGCCTTGCCGGCCAGCTGCGGCTTGAGCACGCCCATCAGCTTGCCGATGTCGGCCGGGCTGCTGGCGCCGGTCTGGGCCTTTGCTGCTTCGATTGCGGCCACGATCTCGGCCTCGCCGAGCTTCTCGGGCAGGTAGCGCTCGATGACCGCGATCTCGTCGCGCTCGATCTGGGCCAGGTCCTCGCGTCCGGCGCCGGCGTACTGGGTCACCGAATCCTTGCGCTGCTTGACCATCTTCTCCAGCACGGCGAGCACCGCAGCGTCGTCGAGCTCAATGCGTTCGTCGACTTCGCGCTGCTTGATCGCGGCGTTGACCAGGCGGATCACGCCCAGGCTGTGCTTGTCGCCGCCCTTCATCGCGGCCTTCATGTCTTCGGTGAGTTGCTGTTTGAGGGTCATGGCGGTTCTTCGGTGACGAACGGGCAGGGGGACCTGCGACGGGTGCCGGCGCCTGCCGTGCGCGGCCGGGTCCGGGAACGAGGGACGACAAAAAGCCGGCAGCGCATATGCGCGGCCGGCTCTTGCGTCAGGACACGATCGCGCCAGGCGGTGCCCGACGCGGATCGATCAGTACAGGCGCTGGCGCTTGGTGACGTCGCGCGAGACGCGACGCGCCTGACGCTTCACGGCCGCAGCGGCCTTGCGCTTGCGCTCCTGGGTCGGCTTCTCGTAGAACTCGCGCTTGCGGGTTTCGGCGAGCACGCCGGCCTTCTCGCAGGTGCGCTTGAAACGGCGCAGCGCAAACTCGAAGGGCTCGTTTTCGCGGACTTTGACGCTAGGCATGGAATCTCCGGGGATCTGGGCACCCGACCGTCGAAGGCCGGATCGAATCTGACGAATTCGGGTCTGCCGAGGGTCTGCTCCCGGCGAGCCGCGTATCATAGCCAGGACCCGGCAGCTGACGCAAGCCGCCCCCCGACGGGCGCTGCGAGGCGCCCGCGTCCTCCGTCCGCTTCCCGGCAGTCCTGCGCCCCATGAACGTCCTCGGCATCGAAACCTCCTGCGACGAGACCGGCGTCGCCGTCTACGACACCGCCCTGGGCGGTGCCGCCGGGCTGCGTGCGCATGCGGTCTACAGCCAGATCGCGCTGCATGCGCAGTACGGCGGCGTCGTGCCGGAACTGGCCAGCCGCGACCATGTGCGCAAGCTGCTGCCGCTGATCCGCCAGACCCTGGCCGAGGCCGGGCTCGAGGTCGAGGCGCTCGATGGTGTCGCCTATACCGCCGGTCCCGGCTTGGTGGGCGCGCTGCTGGTCGGTGCGGGCGTCGCGCGTTCGCTGGCCTGGGCGCTCGACGTGCCGGCGATCGGCGTGCACCACATGGAAGGCCATCTGCTGGCGCCGCTGATGGAGGACGACGCCCCGGCGCCGCCGTTCGTCGCGCTGCTGGTCTCGGGCGGGCATACGCAGTTGGTCGCGGTCGATGCGATCGGCGCCTACCGGCTGCTCGGCGAGACCCTGGACGACGCCGCAGGCGAGGCCTTCGACAAGACCGCCAAGCTGATGGGCCTGCCGTACCCCGGCGGCCCGCAACTGGCCGCGCTGGCGCAGACCGGCACGCCCGGCGCATTCCGTTTCTCGCGGCCGATGACCGACCGGCCCGGCCTGGACTTCAGTTTCAGCGGTCTGAAAACCCAGGTGCTGCTGGCTTGGCAGAACAGCGATCGCAGCGCGTCGACCCGCGCCGACATCGCGCGCGGCTTCGAGGATGCGGTCGTCGACACCTTGGCGATCAAATGCGCGCGCGCGCTCGACGCGACCGGATGCACCACGCTGGTGGTGGCCGGCGGCGTCGGTGCGAATCTGCGCCTGCGCGAGAAGCTGCAGGCCGATGCCATGCGTCGTGGCGGTCGGGTGTGCTTCCCGCGCCCGGCGCTGTGCACCGACAACGGCGCGATGATCGCCTTCGCTGGCGCCCTGCGCCTGCAGGCCGGCCAGCACGGCGACGCCGCGGTGCGCGTGGTGCCGAGGTGGGACATGGCGCAACTGCCGCCGTTGGCGCGCCGTGCTTCGTGATGGTGATGCGAGACGTCGGCTGACGGCGAGCGTCGCGCCCCAGCGACGCGACAATCGCTAAGCTGTCGCCCGCTGTGACGCTTCACTTCTTCTATCCCACGGATCACTCCGCCCGACCCATGGACAAAGTCTTCATCGAAGGCCTCGAGATCGAGGCGCTGATCGGCATCTACGACTGGGAGCGGCGCATCCGTCAGCCGCTGGTGTTCGATGTCGAGATGGCGTTCGACAACCGCGTGCCTGCAGCGAGCGACGACATCGCGCGCACGCTCGATTACAAGGCCGTCAGCAAACGGCTGATCGACTATGTGGGGGCGTCGGAATTCGGCCTGGTCGAGACGCTGGCCGAGCGTTGCGCGGCGCTCGTGATCGATGAGTTCAATGTCGGTTGGGTACGATTGAAGCTCAGCAAGCCGGGTGCGGTGCGTGGTGCACGCGCGGTCGGCGTGATCATCGAACGCAGTCGCCAGGACTGATCCGCGGGTCCTGGCGCCGCCGCAGCCATGCGGCCGCAACAGGAGATTCCCGCACGATGCAGCCCCATCTCGAACGACTCAGCGACCTGCTGGCACCCTATCCCTGGGCCTACAGCGCGATCGTGCTGGCTGCCCTGTGCCTGCTGGCATGGCTGGCGAACTTCATCACCAAGCGCATCCTGCTGCGCGGCCTGGGCAGCGTATTGCGGCGCACGTCGCTGGGCGGCGCGCAGCACGACCGGCAGGTACGCCTGCGCGTGATCCCGCGGCTGGCCAACATCGTGCCGGCGCTGGTGATCTCGGCCGGCATCGCGGTCGTGCCCGACCTGCCGCCGCAACTGGTGCTGATCGTCGAGCGGCTGTGCCAGATCTTCGTCGTGGTGACGATCGCGCTGGCCATCTCGCGCGCGCTCGACGTGGTCAACCGCAACTACGAGCGCCGCCCCGACGCGCACAACAAGCCGATCAAGGGCTACCTGCAGGTCGCCAAGATCGTGATGTTCGTGCTGGTCGGCATCTCGGTGATCGCCACGCTGATCGGTGCGAAGTTCCTGCACATCGTCACCGGCCTGGGCGCGATGACCGCGGTGCTGATGCTGATCTTCCAGGACACCATCCTGTCGCTGGTGGCCAGCGTGCAGATCAGCAACGACGGTCGTGTGCGCATCGGCGACTGGATCGAGATGCCGAGCCAGAATGCCGACGGCGACGTGATCGACATCGCCCTGCACACCATCACGGTGCGCAACTGGGACCGCACCGTGACCACGGTGCCGACCAAGAAGCTGGTCAGCGACGCGTTCAAGAACTGGCGGCCGATGTCGGAGGGCGGTGGGCGCCGGATCAAGCGCGCGCTGTATCTCGATCAGCGCAGCGTGCGGTTCCTGGCGGCCGACGAGATCGCGCGCTTCCGCCGTTTCGTCCTGCTCGACGCCTATCTCGACCGCAAGGACCAGGAGCTGTCGGACTGGAACACCGCATTGGCCGCGCGCGGCGCCGAGCCGGTGAACCACCGCCGGGTCACCAATCTGGGCACGTTCCGCGCCTACGTCGAGCACTACCTGCGCCACCATGCCGGCATCAATCAGGAGCTGACCTTGCTGGTGCGCCAGCTCCAGCCCACCGAGACCGGCCTGCCGCTGGAGATCTACTGCTTCACCGCCGACACCCGCTGGGCCGTCTACGAGGGCATCCAGTCGGACATCTTCGACCACCTGCTGGCGATCCTGCCCGAGTTCGACCTGCGGGTGTTCCAGGCCCGCAGCGATGCGCCGATGGAGGTCCGCCTGCAGGGTGAGCCCGCCGTCGACGGCCCTGCGGGTGCGGCGCCGGTACTGGAGGATGCGCGCCCCCGCTGACCGGAAGCGGACGATGCGCGATCATGGCGCTCCCCACAGGAGCGCACCATGGCCATCGCCTGCCTGAGCCTCGGCAGCAACCTCGATCCCGAGCGTCACTTGCGCGCCGCAGTGGACGCGCTGCGCGCCCGCTTTCCCGCGCTCGTCGTCTCGCAGACCTACCGCTTTCCGGCGGTGGGCTACGACGGCGCCGATTTCCTCAATGCGGCCGCGACGATCGAGACCGACCTGCCGCCCGACGCCCTCAACGCCTGGCTGCACGCGCTCGAGGACGCGCACGGGCGCGATCGCAGTGGCCCGCGCTACAGCGACCGCACGCTGGACATCGACATCGTGCTCTACGACGATCGGGTGCTGACCGGCGCCGGGAACCTGCGCATCCCGCGCGACGAACTGCGCCATGCCTTTGTGCTCAAGCCGCTGGCCGAGATCGCGCCCGACCTGCGCCACCCGGTCGATGGCCGCACGCTCGCGCAGCTGTGGGCCGCCCATCCCGACCACGACACGACGTTCGCGCGCATCGACGCGCTGTCCGCATGTCCGGCCTGATGCAGGCCGCAGGCCCCGCACTGCGGATCCTGGGCAGCGGCTGTCACCACCCGGCGCGGCGGCTGCCGTCCAGCGACTTCGACACTCAGCTCGGTCTGGCGCCCGGCGCCAGCGAGGCGGCGACTGGCGTGGCCTGGCGCGGCGTTGCCGACGCTGGCGAGACCGCATCGTGGATGGCCGCGCGCGCCGCGCAGGCGGCGTTGTCGGCGGCCGGCATCGGTGGCGATGCGCTGGACGCGATCGTCTCCACCTGCGCGGTCATGGAACAGCCGATTCCGTGCCAGGCGGCACTGGTCCAGCGTGCGCTCGGCCTCGGCGATTCGGGCATCCCGGCCTTCGATGTCAACGCGACCTGTCTGGGCTTTCTGGTCGCGCTGGACCTGGTTGCGGCCGGCATCGCCAGCGGCCGCTACCGCCGGGTGCTGGTCGTGGCCAGCGAGCTGCCCTCGCGTGGACTGCGCGCCGACGACCCGCTGACCGCGCCACTGTTCGGCGACGGCGCCGCCGCGCTGGTGCTGGGCGCCGCGGCGCCGGGTGAGGACTCGGCGCTGCTGGCCTGGCGGATGGAGACCTATGCCGACAGCGCCGACGCCTGCCGGATCCGCGGTGGCGGCACGCGCATCGCACCTGGCGATCCGACGCATCGCGACATCGACCCGGATGTCTACCGCTTCGAGATGGACGGCCCGGCGACGTTCCGGCTTGCGGGGCGCCGGTTGCCGCGCCTGCTGCAGCGCCTGCTGGCATCGGCCGGCGTCGGCCTGGACGCGATCGACTGCATCGTGCCGCACCAAGCCTCCGGCGGCGGCCTGGACCGGATCGTGCGCGCACTGCGGCTGCCCGAAGCGCGGGTGGTGCGGATCCTCGCCGAGCACGGCAATCAGGTCGCGGCCTCGCTGCCGCATGCGTTGCACCACGCGATCGCGGAGGGCTGGCTGCAGCGCGGCCAGACCTGCCTGCTGCTGGGCACCGGCGCCGGGCTGTCGCTGGGCGGCGCGGTACTGCGGTACTGACATGCGCCTTGACCTGACTCTGTTCGACGTCGGGCAGTGCCGGCACTGCGAGCGGGTGACGCTGGCCGGTGGGCGCTGGGCCAGCGTGGCGTTTCCGTCGATGGTCGCGCTGATCGTGCATCCACGTGAGGGCGCGATTCTTTACGACACCGGCTACGCGCCGCGGTTCCTGGATGCGACCGCGCGGCTGCCCGAACGTCTCTACCGCTGGGCCACGCCGGTCGCGCTACCGGCCGAGCAGCAGCTGGAGACGCAGCTCGCCGCGCATGGGCTGCGCCCGGCCGACATCCGCTGGTGCCTGATCTCGCATTTCCACGCCGACCACATCGCCGGCCTGCGCGACCTGCCCAATGCCCGCTTCGTGTGCATGCGCGAGGACCTGGACACCCTGCGCGCGATGCCCCGGCTGCGCGGGCTGCGCAACGGCTGGCTGCCGGCCTTGCTGCCGCCTGACTTCGATGCGCGCCGGCACCATGCCGACGACGCCGTCGCCAGGCCGCTGTCCGCGCCCTGGCAGGCGCTGGGCGAGGGGCACGACCTGTTCGGCGACGGCAGCCTGTTCGCGGTCGCGCTGCCGGGCCATGCGCCGCGGCAGCTCGGCCTGTGCCTGCGCGATGCGCATGACCGCGCGGTGCTACTGTGCGCCGATGCCTGCTGGTCGCATCTGGCGTTCCGCGAGCGCCGGTTGCCGGCATGGCCGGCGCGGCTGGTGACCCACGACTGGCCCGCCTATACGCACACGCTCGCACGGTTGCACACGCTGGCACGCGAGGCGCCGGACGTGGCGATCGTGCCCTCGCACTGCCAGGCGAGCCTGGACCATTACCGCGCGCAGACGTCTGCGCTCCGACCGGAGGCTGGTGCATGCGCATCCTGGTGACCGGTGCGTCGGGCTTTGTCGGCGGTGCCTTCCTGCGCCGTCACGCCGCGCGCGACGACCTGACGCTGTGGGGAACCGGGCGCCGCGCCACCGACCTGCCGGGCTATGTGCGCTGCGACCTGAGCCGGCCGTTCGACTTGCCGTTCCGTCCGGACGTGGTGATCCATGCCGCCGCGCGGTCCTCGCCCTGGGGCACGCGTGCGCAGTACCAGGCGCAGAACATCGACGCGACCGCGCACGTCATCGCGTTCTGCAAGCGCCACGGCCTGCCGAGGCTGATCTATCTGTCGTCGAGTTCGGTGTTCTACCGCGAGGCCCATCAGCTCGGCCTGCGCGAGGACAGCCCGATCGGGCCGGACTTCGTCAACCGCTACGCGCAGACCAAATACGCCGGCGAGCAACTGGTGCGTGCCTATCCCGGCGAGCATGTCGTGGTGCGGCCGCGTGCGGTGTTCGGCGTCGGTGACACGGTGTTGTTTCCGCGCATCCTCGAGGCGGCCCGGCGCGGCGCGCTGCCGCGATTCGTCGGCCAGGATCGACCGGTGATCGGCGACCTGGTGCAGATCGATACGCTGTCGGACTACCTGCTGCGGATTGCGACGATGCCGCGTCCGGCGCAGAGCTACAACCTGACCAACGCCGAGCCGGTGGACCTGCAGGCGCTGTTGCTCGACGTGCTGGCACGGTTGGACCTGCCACCGCCGACGCGGCGCGTGCGCATCGGCACAGCGCTGCGCGCGGCCACCGTGGCCGAATGGTTGTGGCGTGGCCTGCGGTTGCGCGGCGAGCCGCCGATCACGCGCTTCGGCGTCGGTGTGTTCGCCTATTCCAAGACCTTCGATCCAGCGCGCATGCTCGCCGACCTGGGGCCGCCGAGCGTGTCGTTGACCGAGGGCATCGACGCCTTCGTCGCCTGGCAGCGCGCGCAGTGGGCGGAATGAGCCTCGCGGTCGCCTGCGTTTGCACCTATGCGGCACTGTTGGTGCTGCGCAGCGCCTGCGCGTGGCGCGAACTGCAGCGCCAGCGCGCATGCCCGGTGCCGCCATCGGCGCGGCGGATGCAGGACGTTGCCGTGCTGCAGCCGATCCTCGGCGGCGACCCCCGGCTGGGCGAGGTGCTCGACGACACCCTGCGCGCGTTGCCGCAGGCGCGCTTCCACTGGCTGCTCGATGCCGACGATGCGCTCGCACATGCGGCGGTCGCCGCCGTGCGCGCAGCGCATCCGGGCGCTGCGATCGACGTGCGGGTGTTGCCGCCGGCGCCCGACGGCTGCAATCCCAAGACCTTCAAGCTCGAAGCGGCGTTGCCGCGGGTCGAGGCGCCGGTCTGTCTGGTGCTCGACGATGACGCCGCACTGTCGGCCGATGCGCTCGCACGCCTGGTCGCCGCGCTCGATACCGCCGACCTGGCGACCGCACTGCCCGGCTACCGCGACGATGGCGAGCGCTGGCCTGGCCGCCTGCTCGCACGCTTCGTCAACGACAACGCCGCACTGACCTATCTCGCGCCGTTGGCCTGGGCGCCGCCGGTGTCGATCAATGGCATGTGCTACGCGCTGCGCACCGAGCGCCTGCGCGCGATCGGCGGCTTTTCGCCGCTGCGCCACGCGCTGGCCGACGACCTGGCGATGGCCGATCACGTCCGCGCGCATGGCGGCCGCATCGCGCAGACGATCGCGCCGGTCTCGGTGCGCACCAGCCTCGACGGCGCAGCGCACTACGTGCGGCAGATGCATCGCTGGATGCTGTTCGCCACCTTGCTGCTGCGCCGCCAGCCGCCGTGCACACGGGCGGCGATCGTGCTGCTGCACGGGCTGCCGCCGCTGTTGCTGTGGGCGATGCTCATGGCGCTGGCCTGGCGCCCCGGCCTGGCTGGCGTCGGCGCGGTCGCTGCGGTCCTGGCGATGCGGGCCTGGGCACCATGGGCGCTGCAACGCGCGCTCGGGGTGTCGTCTGCGACGCGGCCACTGCTGTCGCTGCTGGCCGAGTTGGCGCAGCCACTGCACCTGTTGCACGCCACCTGCGTGCGCACGGTGCGCTGGCGCAGCCGGCGCTACCGCGTGCAGGCCGATGGTCGGTTCCATGCCGCCTGATACCGGCGGCGGGCGCGTGCGCATCGCGTTCCTGACCGGTCGCAGCGACCGGACGCGCTGTGCACTCAGCCCGCAGCAGGCGGCGTTTCTCGACGCGCTGCGCGGGCCGGGTCGCGATCTGCTTGCGCGCAACTTCCCATACACCGCGGTGCACGCCGGTCACGCCGCAGTGCCGTTGCCACTGGCGGCGCTGCGCAATGCCGGCGACTACCTCGGCGCGCGTCGTCCTGCGTTCGCCCGGCGCCATGGCGCGGCGGTGGCCGCAGCGCTCGACGGCGGCGGCGCAGTGGTGGTGCTGGCCGGCAGTTGCGGGCTCGAACTACTGGCCAACCTGCGGTTGCCGGCGGGGCTCGCCGCACGGCTGCACGTGTTCGCCTATGGGCCAGTCGCGCGCCGCGCGCCGGATGTGGCCCGGCTGCTGTGCGTGCGCGGGCGCGGCGACTGGATCTCGCGCCTGGGCTGGCGCGGGCCCGCGCTGCCGGTCGGCGGTGGCCATCTGGACTACCTGCGCAGGCCCGAAGTGCTGGCGCTGTGCGCGGACTTCGTCGCGGCGACACCATGCGCATCGACCTGATCGCGCCGCCCTACAGCGGTCATCTGCATCCGATCCTGGCGATCGCGTGCGAGCTCGCGCCGTGGCACGCGGTGCGGGTCCTGTCGACGCCGTCGGCGATGGCGCAGGTCGCACGCGCCGGACTTGTCGGCGTGCCGTTGCTCGATGCCGACGCCGAGCGCGTGCTCGATGCGATCTCCGACCCGCGCCATGCGGTGCGCAACCATCCGCTGCGCATGCATCGCCAGCTGCGCGATGCGCTCGGGGTCATGGCGCGCTTTGCGCAGGCGCTGCACGCGGCATACGCGCAGGCACCGCCGGACCTGCTGATCGCCGATTTCACCGTGCCGGTCGCCGGCACTGTTGCGCAGGCGCTGGGCATCCGTTGGTGGACCAGCCTGCCATCGCCCTGCGTGGTTGAGACCCCCGACGGGCCGCCGGCCTATATGGGCGGACTGCTGCCAGCGACGCAGGCCGGCGCGCGGCTGCGGCAGGCGCTGGCGCGCCGGGTGGTGCGGGGCTTCAAGCGCGGCGTGCACCGGCTGCATCGCAGTCGTATGCGCGCGCTCGGTCTGCCGCAGCTGTATCGCGGCGACGGCAGTGAAGCGGTCTACTCGCCCGAGCGGATTCTGGCGCTCGGTGTCGCGGCGTTGGAGTTCCCGTGTACCTGGCCCGCGGCGCTGCGCTTCGTCGGGCCGCGGCTGCCGGCCAGTGGCCACGACACGCCCTGGCTGCCGCCGCGTGCGGCGCCGGTGTTCGTCGCCGGGCGCCGGCATGTGCTGGTGACCCTCGGCACGCATCTGCGCTGGGCCAAGAACGCGTTCGATGCGCGGTTGCGCGCGCTGGCCGCGGCGATGCCCGAACTGGAATTCCATTTCACCGATGGTGATGTCGCGGCCGGTCATCACGAGCGCAGCGGCAACTACCAGCGGCTCGCCCATGTCGACTATGCGCGCTGGGTCGGACGCTACGACCTCGTCGTGCATCACGGCGGCGCCGGCATCCTCTATCGCTGCCTGGCCGACGCGCGCCCAGCGATCGTCTGCCCGCAGGACTACGACCAGTTCGACCATGCCGCGCGCTTGCAGCACGCCGGCGCTGCGCTGTGGCTGCGCGATCTCGATGGTCTCGAGGCCGCGGTGCGCCGTGCGTTCGCCGAGCCGTCGCTGTTCGCCGGTCTGCCGGCGCTGCAGGCCGCGGTGCGCGCCTGCGTGGCGGCGTACCCGCTGGCCGAGCTGGTCGAGTGCGATGGCGGCTCGGCGCCCTAGCCTTCCCGCTCAGGGTGCCAGTTGCACGCGGTCGCGGCCGGCCTGCTTGGCCTGGTACAGCGCATGGTCGGCCCGTCGCAGCAGGGTGTCGGCATCGTCGCCGGTCTGGCGAGCGGCCACGCCGATGCTGACCGTCGGGCGCAACGTGTCGAAGTCGGTCAGCGCGGTCGCAAAGCGCGTGCGGATGCGCTCGGCCACCTGCAGTGCGGTCGCGGCCTCGACGCCGGGGAGAGCGACGACGAACTCCTCGCCGCCGTAGCGCGCGACCGGCCAGGCCGGGTCGAGTTCGAGCCGCAACGCGTGCGCGACTTCGCGCAGGCAGCGGTCGCCGGCCGAATGGCCCAGCGCATCGTTGATGCGCTTGAAGTGATCTAGATCCAGGAACATCACCGTCAGCGGGCCGGGCGTCGCACTCAGCAGCGCCTGCAAGCGCGAGTCCCAGCTGCGCCGGTTGAGCAGGCCGGTCAGGCCGTCGGTATGCGCCTCCTGCAACGCCAGGTCGCGCTCGCCGCGCAATCCCGCGCTGCGCTCGGCCAGGCCCAGTGCCAGCACCAGCGCTTCGAACGCGCCAGTCGCCAGCGCCGCCAGGCCGTCGTCCCAGGCGATGCCGATCCGCTCGCCAAGCCCAAGGCTCGACAGCGCGGTGACCAGCAGCAGCGGCGTCCAGCCGATCAGGAACACGCCGGCCAGTCGCGAGCCGCGGCGCGCGGCGAGTGCGGCGGCGCCCAGCAACAGCGGCGCGCCCAGCGCCAGCAGCGGGTTGATCAGTGTGCGGCCGAGCGCCTCGAGCGCCGGCAGCGGCAGCAGCGCCGGCACCGCGCACAACGCCACGACCGCAGCATAGCCGCGCAGCCAGCGCCGGCCGCGCGGCAACAGGCGCGGCAGGTCGGCAAAGCGGTCGAGGAACAGGATCGCGGCGACGATCGCGGTCGCAGTCGCCAGCCGCCCCCAGAAGCGGGTCGCCTCACCCAGCCACTGCTGGCCGAGCGGATGCACGGTGTAGCCGGTCTGCAGCGCCATCACCAGCGCGAACGCCACCACATAGACCGCATAGAACGCGAAGGTCGCATCGCGCAGCCGCCAAGCGAAGAAGGCCGCCATCACCGCCATTGCCAGCATCGTCGCCAGGCACGCGCTCGCGATCGCCAACCAGCGCGCATCGCGTTGCAGGTAGTCGCTGTCCGACACCACCGACCACAGCAGTGTGCCGGGCATGCTGCCATGAGCGTCGACGTGCAGTGTCAGCGGACCGCCGTCGGGCGGCGGCGCCACGATGTGGAATCCCAGGCGGCCGTGCCCCGGCCATTGTCCCGGCACCAGGATCGTCTGCGCGCGGGTCTGCGGCTGGCCCGGCGGCCAGGCCAGGGTCACGTGCTGCAGCGCCGCCTGCCGGACCTCCAGCACCCAGGGGCCGGTCGGCCATTGGCCGTCGCGCGGCCACAGCTGCACCGTGTGGCCGGCGTCCGCGCGGGGCAGCGTCAGTCCGCGCTGCGGGTCGAAGGCCTGCGCCGGCTGTGCGTCCGTGGCCTGCCAGCGGCCATCGAGCGCGACCAGCGGCGCCGCCATGGCCAGGCCCGCCAGCAGCCAGGCCGCTGCACCCAGCAGCACCGACAGCAGCGTGCGCAGACCGGGCCGGTTCACAGCATGCGGCCGCCGTCGACGTGGAGCACCTCACCGGTGCTGAAGCCGGCGCCGCGCAACAGCCAGCCGACCGCTTCGGCGATGTCCTCGACCCGGCCCTGCCGGCGCAGTGGGGTCGCCTCGAGAATGCGCGCCCGCAGCTCGGGATCGCCGCCGTCCTCCGGCCACAAAATCGCCCCCGGCGCGACCGCGTTGACCCGCACCTGCGGCGCCAGCGCGACCGCCAGGCCGCGGGTCAGCCCGAGCAGCGCTGCCTTCGACGCCGCATAGGCGACCAGGTCGGCGCGCGGGCGTTCGGCATAGAGGTCGATGATGTTGACGATCGCGCCGCTGGCGCGGCGCAAGTGCGGCGCGGCGGCGCGTGCGAGCAGGAACGGCGCGCGGGCGTTGACTGCCATCAGCGCATCGAATGCGGCCGCGTCGCTGTCCTCCAGCGGCGCTGGCGCAAAGGCCGCGGCGTTGTTGACCAAGGCATCGAGCCGGCCGAACCGGGCCACCGTCGCGGCGACGAGCGCGGCGGTGGCGTCGGCATCGGCCAGGTCGGCCTGCAGCACGGCGGCGCTGCCCGGGCGCTCGGCGTCGAGCGTGGCCGCCAGCGCGTCGGCATCGGCGCGCGAGGCGTGGCAATGCAGCGCGACGTCGTGGCCATGGCCGTGCAGATGACCGGCGATCGCGGCGCCGAGGCGGCGCGCGGCGCCGGTGATCAGCACGACGGGGCGTGGGGTGTCCATGCGGGCTCCTGACAGCCCGCGTGCAGCAGGCTCGGTATGCTGTGCATTGTGACCGCCAAGCCCCACTCATGTCCGCTCCCCCTATCTCCGACGATGCCCTGGCCCACAGCGAACGCCTGCGTGCGGCGATTCGCACGCTGATCGCCGAGGCCGGCGGCGCGATCCCGTTCTGGAAGTTCATGGAACTGGCGTTGTACGCGCCGGGCCTGGGCTACTACAGCGCCGGTGCGACCAAATTCGGCGCGGCCGGCGACTTCGTCACCGCGCCCGAGCTCGGCAGTCTGTTCGCCGAATGCATCGCCGAGGCGATCGCGCCGGTGCTGCGCGAGATCGGCGGCGACGCCCAGATGCTGGAGGTCGGCGGCGGCAGCGGCGCGTTCGCCGCCGATGCGCTCGCGCACCTGGCCGCGCTCGACGCGGTGCCGGCCCGCTACGCGATCCTCGAGCCCAGCGCGGACCTGCGCGAGCGCCAGCGCGCGCATCTGGCCGCGCAGTTGCCGGCCGCGCTGTTCGCGCGCGTGCATTGGCTCGATGGCCCGATGCCCGACGACTGGAACGGTGTGCTGTTCGCCAACGAGGTCGTCGATGCGCTGCCCACGCCGCGGTTCGCGGTGCGGGGCGGCGAGGTGCATGAGGAGTACGTCGTCGTCGCCGACGATGGCAGTTTCGCGACCGCGCTGCGCCCGGCCGATGCGCTGCTGGCGCCGGCCGTGCGGCACATCGAGCGCCAGCGTGGCGCGCCGCTGCCAGACGGTTACCGCTCCGAACTGCTGCCGCAACTGCCCTACTGGGTCCAGGCGGTGGCCGGCGGCCTGCGACGCGGCGCGATGCTGTTCGTCGACTACGGCTATCCGCGCAGCGAGTACTACCGCGACGACCGCAGCGACGGCACCTTGCGCGCCTTCCATCGTCACCGGGTGTCGCCGGACGTGTTCGCGCTGCCGGGGCTGCAGGACCTGACCGCCTCGGTCGACTTCACCGCGTTGGCCGAGGCGGGCACCGGGGCCGGCTTCGAATTCGCCGGCTACTGCACCCAGGCTTCGTTGCTGATCGGTAATCGCCTGGATGCGCGCCTGGCCGCGCACGAGGCGCAGGCCGCCGACGAGGCCGCGCGCTATGCCCTGCGCCAGCAGGTCAAGAAGCTGACTCTGCCCGGCGGCATGGGCGAGGCGTTCCAGGCGATCGGCTTTGCCCGCGATGTCGAGTTCGACCACGCCTTCCTGGTCGGCGATCTGAGCCACCGGCTGTGAGCCGCGCTGCGGGGCCACACGCGCGACGCAGCGCGCTCAAACCGCTGTGCCGGCCAAGGCTGTGGTGCGGGCTGTGGATCGCGGCGATCGCGACGGTCGTGGTGCTGTCGCTGGTGTCCTCGGTGCCGATGCCCGACGTGCCCGATGGCGACAAGCTCGGGCATTTCCTCGCCTACGCGGCGCTGGCCGCGGCCGCGGTCCAGCTCTACGCGCGCTGGCCCTCGCTGCTCGGCGCCGGCCTGGGCTTGGTGCTGCTGGGGATCGGGCTGGAATTCGCGCAAGGCGCGCTGACCCAGACCCGCATGCAGGACCCGGCCGATGCGCTGGCCAATACGTTGGGCGTGATCGCAGGCCTGGCGACCCGGCTCACGCCATTGCGCGACCTGCTGCTGCGCATCGACGGCGGGCGCCGGTAGGCCAGCGCCCGCCGCGCATCTCAGCGCGGTTGCAGCGTGACCGCGTCGACGACCCACATCGTCGGCCGGGTGTCGCCGGTGAAGCGCAGGCACAGGTCGGTCGCACGCCGTGAGGCCAGCACGGCGGTGTCGAGCGGCACGTCGAGGCTGACGAACCCGTCGGCATCGGGCGCGGCCGGCAGCGGCACCGTCGCCAGCACCGGACCGGCACAGCCCTCGCCCTGCACCTGCAGTTCGCCATGCGCGCTGCGTGCCGGCAGGAAGGTGCGCTGCGGCTCGTCGTGGGCCAGCTGGAACGCGTAGGGCATGCGCCCGGCGCGGACCGTCAACCGGTCGATATCGCCCAGATCCGCCGCTGGCCACAGCCAGCAGGGGTGGAAGATCGTCACGTTGAAGATCGCGCGCTCGCCGGTCAGCGGGCCATCGTCCTCGAGCCGCAGCAGCAGGCGCCCGACGTCGGGGCAGACCGCCAGCTCGGCGTTGCGGCGGGTCAGCAGCGAGGTCGCATCGACCGCATGGGTCGTGGCCGGCGCCAGTGGCGTGCCGTCGGCGGCGAATGCGGCCGCGCGCAGCTGCACCGGCAGGCGCAGATCGAGCGGCGCGGTGTAGCGCGGCGAGCCGGCATGGGGCACGCGGCCATTGAGGGTGTAGTGGATCGGGTAGCCCAGCGGATTGCGCAACGTCACCCGCGCGCTGCCATCCCGGCGGTCGCCGTCGATCGTCGCCAGCGCCTGGAACGGCGTTTGCGCGTAGGCGATGTCCAGCGCCCGGTAACGCCGCAGTTGTACCGGCAGGCGCGCCAGGAAATCGGCGTAGTCGCGCGCCTCCACCGGCGACCAGGCGGTCTCGGCCAGTGCCGCCATGCGCGGGAACAGGTTGTGCTGCAGACGCGCAAAGTTGCGCGTGTGCTCGGTCCACATGTTCGCCTGCACGCCGAGAATGTGATGGCGTTGTGCGGCCGGCAGCGCGGCGGGCACCGGTTCGAACCGGTAGACCTGCTCGAGCGTGACCATCGACGGCCGGCCCGGCGGCTCGCCCGGCGCGTCGGTCTGCAGGTAGTCCAGGTACAGGTCCGAGACCGGACTCATGACCACGTCGTGGCCGAGCGCGGCGGCGGCGAGGCCACCGTCGACGCCGCGCCACGACATCACCGTCGCCTCCGGCGGCAGGCCGCCTTCGAGGATCTCGTCCCAGCCGATCAGGCGCCGACCGTGCGTGGACAGGTAGCGCTCCATCCGGCCGATGAAATAGCTCTGCAACTGCGCCTCGTCGCGCATGCCGAGTTCGCGCATGCGCTGTTGCACCCGCGGCGAGGCCTGCCACTGGTCCTTGACCGCTTCGTCGCCGCCGACATGCACATACCGGCCGGGGAACAGCGTCACCACCTCGGCCAACACGTTCTCCAGAAACGTGAAGGTCGACTCCTCGACATTGAACAGCGTGCGGTTGACGCCCCATTCGGCGAGCACCGGGACCGGCGTGTCGAGCACGCCGAGCTCGGGATAGGCCGCGACCGCAGCCTGGGCGTGCCCGGGGCCGTTGATCTCCGGCACGACCTCGATATGCAGCGTCGCGGCATAGGCCACGACCTCGCGGATCTGGTCCCGGGTGTAGTAGCCGCAGTAGGGCACCGGCGCGCCGGTCGCAGGGTCGATGCCGCCATCGCCGGCCGGAATGCGGCAACCGCCGATCTCGGTCAGGCGCGGATAGCGCTTGATTTCGATGCGCCAGCCCTGGTCGTCGGTCAGGTGCCAGTGGAAGACGTTGAGCTTGTGCATCGCCATCGCGTCGAGCACGCGCTTGATCTCGTCGACGCTCTGGAAATGCCGCGCCGAATCGAGCATGAGCCCGCGCCAGCCAAAGCGCGGAGCGTCCTCGATGCGCAGCGCCGGCAGCGTCATCGCCTCGCCCTGCGCCTGCGCGACGAGTTGCCACAGCGTCGTCGCGCCGTGGAACAGGCCGCGCGCATCGGCGGCGCGCACCACGATGCCGCTTGGCGCGATCTCCAGCGCATAGCCTTCGGGCGCCTCGGGCGAGACCGCCGGATCGCGCACGAACGCGATTGCCCCGGGCGTCGGGCCGCCGGCCCTCGGCGCCGCCAGGCGCAGCCCGTTGGAGGCAGCGGCCAGTGCGGCGAACCGGTGCGCCGCCTGTTGCCCGGCCAGGCCGTCGGCGTAAAGCGGCGTCGCCGCATCGAGATCG
Source organism: Luteimonas sp. gir (assembly GCF_037198055.1). Taxonomy (NCBI): domain Bacteria; kingdom Pseudomonadati; phylum Pseudomonadota; class Gammaproteobacteria; order Lysobacterales; family Lysobacteraceae; genus Luteimonas; species Luteimonas sp. gir. The sequence continues at coordinate 212,257 of NZ_JBBAXQ010000004.1, read as the reverse complement.
AAACCGCCGTCGTCGGCGACGAGCCGGGCAGGCGCGGGAATCAGGGCCGGGGCCACGACGACTTCATGCGGCCGTTGCGGGCGCGGGGCGCAGGCCGCGAGCAAGGTGGCAGCGGCCAGGCCGAGACTTAGGTAAACGACGTGCTGGAACGATCGAACCATCGTGCAGTGCTCCCTCAGGCTGCGTTGCAGCATGGCGCATGGCGAACGCATTCCGCCAGAACGCGATGCCTTGTATAGCGGTGCCGCCTATCGGCCGGGCTGTGCGAAGAGCCTATGAGCAGCGCGAGGACGGCGGGATCGTTGCCCGCCGTCCAAGATCGGCCGGTGGCGCTCTTCTAAAACCGCATATGCAAGGTCGCCATGTAGCGACGCCCGGTGTGATAACGCCCTGCCGGCATGTGCTTCTCGCCCAAGTACTGGAAGTACTCCTCATCGAGCAGGTTCTGCGCATCGACGGCGATCGACCAGTTGTCGTTGAATCGCCAGCCGATGCTTGCGCCCAGCTCAGCGTAGTCATCCACACTCGCAGGTGCCGCGCCGGCAACGTAACCACCGGCAAGGTAACTGTCGCGCCAGTTGTAGCTCAGTCTGACGCTCAAGGGGCCCTGCTCATAGTAAGGACTCAGTGCGACGCTGTGCTCGGACTGATAGGGCAGCGGGTTGCCGGTATTGTTCTCCCCATCCGCGTAGGTGTAGTTGGTGGTCAGTCCGAAGCCGCTCTCACCGAATGCCTGCTGATAGGAGAGATTGAGTCCCTTGACCTTGCCGCCACCAGCATTGCGCGGCCTTGCGATGCTGTAGTCGCAATAGCCATCTGCGGTACAGCCGTTACTGCCGACAAGATCTTCCCATGCGCGCGGATCGTTGTCCCGGATCGAGTTGTACTGACGTTCGATCGTCGCACTGGTATCGATGTAGTTGTCGATGTCCTTGTAGAAGATAGATGCAGCTAATGCTGACTGCGGTGCGAAGTACCATTCGGCAGAGAGATTGAGGTTCGTCGATTCATACGGTGAAAGCTCGGCGTTGCCGCCGGCGCCAGTGAGCGTGGTGTCATTGAGAAAGGTGTTGTTGACCAACTGGTTGTACGGTGCCCACGCAATGACTTTGGCTGCCGCAAAGCGGAACAACCAGTCGTTTCCAGGGTCGAGAACCAGGTTGACCGAAGGCAGCAAAAAGTCTTCTTTGGATGTTCGGGTCTGCCATTTGCTGTCGAGATCGTCGAGTGTTGGCGTGCCGCTATAGACGAACCCGCTGCCGTCGATCTTGGATTCTACGTAGCGCAGACCGACATTGCCGCGCAATAGTCCTGTTGAAAAATCCGCCTGGACGTAACCTGCGGTGTTGGTCTGCTCCAATGCCCAGGTGTTGTTGAGGTAGCTCGCCGGATCAGGATTGTTGTAGTCGATCGGACTGTTGCGGATCCAATCGATGACGTTGTCGCGACCGACCTGCAAATGATGACCGTGATCAGGATGGAATCCGCGGATGTCGGTCAGGCCGATGGTGCCGACTTCGTCCAGGAACCCGGTGTTGACGCCCCCGTAGACATTGAGCGCGAAGCGCTCTTCCTGCTTCACCTGGCGGGCACCGAAGCGCAGCATGCTGATAACGCCCGGCAGGCGCACGTTGAAATCCAGCTGGCCGTAGCGGTTCTCACTTTCGGTAGAGAAAATGCCGTTGTTGCCCAGCCAGCCATTGGAGCCCCAGTTGCCGGGATCGCGTGCGGCCTCTGGATCGTCGAAGCGGATGCCATCGTCGATGTGCCAGCTGAAACCGCCGTTGTAGACCGGTTCGATGAAGTACTGCGCGAGATTGGTGTTGTCCGATTTGCTGCGACCGACCTGGGCTGCGATGCCCCAGATGTCCCCTTGCCATGCGCCGCGTAGGTCGAGGCCCTTGGTGGTGACCTCAGACTCGCGCACGTTGTTGTCGTAGATGACGGTTCCGCCGTCGGGATCGGCATTCGAGCCTGAGTGTCCGCCCACCACGACGCCGTTCGGTCCTTGATCGAGTCGATCGACAGCGCCGATGGTGCCTGGGTTCCAGGTCAGAAAGCTGTACAGCGATTGATTGTAGTTGTCGAAGTTCTCGCGGATGTAGAGCCCTTGAAGCTTGAACTCGAGAGCGTCGGTCGGTTTGAGCTGCAAGTTGAGCACCGCGCTGTCGCGCTTGCGCTCTTGCTGGAACCAGGCCGCGTTGATGGAGTTTGGAACCATCGCATCCGGATCCAGTCCGGCCGCCGCTGCATTGGTGAAGGTGGAGGCGGGCGCGTAGCCGAATACCTCAAGGCCCTGGCGGTCCACCTTCTCTTCGTAGTGCTGCGCTGACACAGCGACGCCAAGCGTCTCAGCCGGGTTCTTCCAGCTGTAAAGCAGCGATGCATTCGGCGCGCCACTGCCGGCTTGGTCGTTGTAGCTGTATCCGATGGAAGCGGCGATCTCGTTGGTATCCAGATCGAGCGGCTGCCGCGTATGCATCAGCACTGTGCCGCCGAGACTGCCTTCGGGCAGACGTGCCTCGGAGGACTTGATGACTTCCAGTCGGCCGAGGATCTGGGGCGCAAGCAGCGTGTAATCGAAGCCCCGGTTGGGCTGCTCGCCATAGAGCCAGATGGCTTGTGCGACGGGTCGACCGTCCAGGAACGTCAGGTTGAGGCTGGGGTCTGTGCCGTCGATGCTCACGCGCTCGCCCTGTCCGAAACGCCGGTCAAGGGAGACGCCCGGGATCTGCGACATTGCTTCGGCGACGTTGGTGTTGGGGAACTTGCCGATGTCCTCGGCAGTGATCGCTTCTGAGATCGTGTCGTTGTTGCGCTTGGTGTCGAGCGACTTCTCCAGGCTGCCGCGGATGCCGGTCACCACGACCCGGTCCAGATCGGTGGCCGCGTCCGACGTGGGGGCCGTCTGTTGTGCCTGGGCCTGCGCGGCGACGCACAGCCCCAGCGTGATCGCGGCCGAAAGCACTGATTTACGGGTGTTCATGGTGGTCCCCATCGCTGATGTGAGTGGCGCCGCGGCGGCCGTCGTGCCGTCGCGTGCGTACCTGTACCGGCGTCCCCCACTGCCTGGCCGCACCGCGCGCGCGCCGTAAGGGCGCGTCGCGACACGACGTTTTCCCGACCCTCGCGCCGCCAGCCGCGCGTCAGTCGAGCCGATCGAGGTACCAGCTGGCGGCGCCGATGACGCCCAACTGCCCGTGCTCGACCAGATTCACGGGAATACGTTCGAGCGCCTCGCGCATCGGTGCCTTGTCGAGGAACCGGGCGACGAAGTCGCTGCCCATCAGGTAGTCGCGGATCTGCGGCAGGATGCCGCCCGCCAGATAGATGCCGCCGTGCGCGCCGTAGAGCAGCGCCATGTCGCCGATCGTGCTGCCGAGCAGGCCGCAGAAGGCGTCCAGCGCCGCGCGCGCCTGCGCGTCGTCGCCGGCGATCGCCGCCGCAGTGACTTCGCCCGGGGCCGTGTGAACGGGCGTGACGCCCTGCAGCGCGCACACCGCGCGATAAAGATTGAGCAAGCCCGGGCCCGAGAGCGCGTGCTCGATCGGCACGTGGCTGCGGCCGCGCTGCAGTTCGCGCAGCAGCGCCTGCTCGCCGGCATGGCCGGTGGTCAATGCCGCCTGCCCGGCCTCGGTGGCCAACACCACCGGGCCGTGCGCGGTCGGGATGCGCACCGCGGCGCCCAGGCCGGTGCCTGGTCCGACGATCAGCATCGGTCCCGGCGCCGCGGCGTCAGGACCGGTCAGCCGCACCACATCTTGGGGGTCGACCTGGGCGGCGGCATGGGCGACCGCCTCGAAATCGTTGACCAGGCGGAACTCGCGAAAACCCAACTGTGTGCGGATGCGCTCGAGCGAGATCGGCCAGGGCAGGTTGGCGGTGATCACGGTGCCATCGCCCAGCGCGTAGCCGGCGCTGGCGATCGCGCCGGCATCGACCCGACGCCCGGGCAGAGCGGCCAGGAAATCCTCGACGATCTCCACCAGCCCCGGGTACGCGGCGCAGGCGTACTTGCGGTACTCGAGCACGCGCACCGGGTGCGCGGCATCGCCGGTGGCCTCGACCAGGCCGATACGCACATGGGTGCCGCCGACGTCGGCGGCGATGAAGGCATCGCGCATGGCGTGGCGCGGTGCGGTCGACGGCAGGGAAGGGGATGCAGCCACGGAAGCTCCGGGTGGGAAGGGCGCCATACGATGACAGCCGCTGCCAGATGCGGCGGAGTGTCGGCATGTCATGACAACGATGTCAACGCCCCGGATGCTTCGGGCGCGTCCCACCACGGGATCCTTCACACAGTTGCAACAATCGGCGCGACACGCGGAAATGAACGCGAGAGGCGCGTCGAATCAGCAGGTTCCGACCCTCGGTGCGGGACAGGGTCCGCCGATCAATGCCGCAATGCAGCACGCGTTTCGCGCGGAAGTTCAGGCATGATGCGGTCGCCGGGGCCCGCCTGGCGCGTGTTGATGACAACGTTGGTACTCGATGTCCGGTCTGCGGCCGCGCCGCACCGGTCCTGCAGTCCCGTCCGCCGGAGCGCTCCTGATGTCTGCGATCGCGACACCGTATGCCCGCCCGAGTCACGCGACCTCGATCGCGATCATGGGCCTGTTGTTCTTCATCATCGGCTTCTTCACCTGGGTCAACGGCCCGCTGATCGCGTTCGTGCAACTGGCCTTCGAACTCGACGAGGTGAACGCCTTCCTGGTGCTGATGGTGTTCTACCTGTCGTACTTCTTCCTCGCGCTGCCCGCGGCCTGGGTGCTGCGCCGGACCGGCATGAAGAAGGGACTGGCCCTGAGCCTGTTCGTGATGGCCGCTGGTGCGATGCTGTTTGGCGAGTTCTCGACCCAGCGCTGGTACGCCGGCGCGCTGTCGGGGCTGTTCGTGATGGGCAGCGGTCTGGCGTTGCTGCAGACCGCGGTCAACCCGTACGTGAGCATCCTGGGGCCGATCGAGAGCGCGGCGCGGCGCATCGCGTTGATGGGCATCTGCAACAAGGTCGCCGGCATCCTGGCACCGGTGGTGCTGGGCACGGTGGTGCTGCACGGCATGGGCGATCTCAGCGCGCAGGCCGCCGCGGCCGATGCCGCCGGACGCGCGCAGTTGCTGGGCGAGTTCGCCGCCAAGATCCATCTGCCGTATCTGGTCATGGCCGGCGTGCTGATGCTGGTCGCGCTGGGCGTGCTGTTCTCGCCGCTGCCCGAACTGCGGCCGGCTGAGGCCAACGCCGCGGCCGAGCCGGGCGAGGGCGCGCGCGTGCGTGGGCTGTTCCAACTGCCGCACCTGTGGCTGGGTGTGCTGTGTCTGTTCCTGTATGTCGGCGTGGAGGTGCTGGCCGGAGATGCGATCGGCACCTACGGCAACGGCTTCGACCTGCCGCTGGACCGGACCAAGTTCTTCACCTCGTTCACCCTCGGCGCGATGCTGCTCGGCTACGTCGCCGGTCTGGTCGCGATCCCGCGCTTCGTCAGCCAGGAGCGCTACCTGGGCATTTCGGCGGTGCTGGGCATCGTGTTCTCGGCCGGCGCGTTCCTGAGCCACGGCTACGTCGCGGTGGGCTTCGTCGCCGCGCTGGGCTTTGCCAACGCGATGATGTGGCCGGCGATCTTTCCGCTGGCGATCAAGGGCCTGGGCCGGCTGACCGAGACCGGCTCGGCGCTGCTGATCATGGGCATCGCCGGCGGCGCGATCGTGCCGCAGCTGTTCGCGGTGCTCAAACAGCACTACGACTTCCAACTGGTGTTCCTGGCGCTGACCCTGCCGTGCTACCTGTACATCCTGTACTACGGCCTGCGCGGGCATCGCGCCGGTCACGCGGCGCGCCGGGCTGCGCGATGATGGCGGCCTGAGAGACTGCCGGAGCCGGACGTGCGCAAACCCACCATCAAGGATGTCGCCGAGCGGGCCAAGGTCTCGCTCAAGACCGTCTCGCGGGTGATCAACAACGAGCCGTCGGTGTTGCAGGCCACCCGCGCGCGGGTGCTGCACGCGATCGCCGAACTCGACTACGAGCCCGACCCCTCGGCGCGCAACCTGCGCAGCGCGACCTCGTTCGTGATCGGGCTGATCTACGACAACCCCAACCCGTACCACATCATCGGCGTGCAGAACGGCGTACTCGCCGCGTGCCGGGAAACCGGCTTCGGGTTGCAGATCCATCCCTGCGATGCGAGCTCGCCGCTGCTGGTCGAGGAGCTGGTGGAGTTCGTGCGGCGCTCGCGGCTGGCCGGCCTGGTGCTCACTGCGCCGATGTCCGAGCGGCGCGAACTGATCGACGCCTTGACCGCGCGCGGCATCCGCCTGGTGCGCATCATCGCCGCGACCGAGGATCCGCGCGACGGCCATCCCTGCGTGTTCGTGGACGACCGGGATGCTGCCTACGAGATCACCGAGCATCTGATCCAGCTTGGCCACCAGCGCATCGGCTTTCTGTGGGGCGGGCCGCAGCACCATTCCAGCGGCGAACGCCATGCCGGCTACGAGGCCGCGCTCAAGGACTACGGCATTCCGCACGACAAGCACCTGGTGATTCCCGGCGACTACACCTTCGACGACGGATTCCGCGGCGCGCGCCGGTTGCTGGCGCTGCGCGATCCGCCGACCGCGATCTTCGGCTCCAACGACGAGATCGCCGCCGGCGTCCTGGCCGCGGCCAAGTCGGCGGGCATGCATGTGCCCTTCGATCTGTCGATCGCCGGCTTCGAGGACAGCCCGTTCTCGCGCCAGTCGTGGCCGCCGCTGACCACCGCCAAGCAGGCCACCGAAGACATCGCGCGACAGGCCGCGCGGATGTTGATCGCAAGCCTGCGCGAGGACGCCGATGCCGTCGCCGCGCAGGCCACCCACAACCAAGGCTTCGTGCCGCAGCTGGTGGTGCGCGGGTCGACCGCGCCGATGCGCCCGCGGCCGACGCCATCACCGGGACCCGAGGATGCCCCACGCGACTGAGGCGCCGCGCGACGCGGCCACCACCTGGATGTTCCGCGAGGCCGCGCAGGCGCCGGACGTCGTCGCTGCGCAGTTCGCGCGCAACGCCGACGCGGTCGATGCGCTGGTCGCCACCCTCATCGCGCGGCCGCCGCCGTTCGTGGTGACCTGCGCGCGCGGCAGTTCCGACCACGCGGCAACCTACGCCAAGTACCTGTTCGAGACCCGCTTAGGGATCGTCACCGCCTCGGCCTCGCCGTCGGTCGGCTCGGTCTACGCCGCGCCGCAACGCATGCACGGCGCGCTGTTCATCGCGATCTCGCAATCGGGCCGCAGCCCCGACCTGCTGCGCAACGCCGAGGCCGCGCGCGCGGCCGGCGCGCACGTGGTCGCACTGGTCAACGTCGAGGACGCGCCGCTGGCGCAGCTCGCCGACACGGTGCTGCCGCTGCATGCCGGCCCCGAGCGCAGCGTCGCGGCGACCAAGAGCTATCTGGCCTCGCTGTCGGCGCTGCTGCAGCTGACCGCGCACTGGCAGCGGGCCGCCGGCGGCGACACCGCGCTGGCCGCGGCGCTGCCGGCGCTGCCCGACGCGATGCGCGCGGCCTGGGCCTGCGACTGGACGCCATTGGTCGAGGGCCTGGCGGACGCGCGCAACCTGTTCGTGCTCGGTCGCGGCACGGGCCTCGCCGCAGCGCAGGAGGCGGCGCTGAAGTTCAAGGAGACCTGCGGGCTGCATGCCGAGGCCTACAGCGCCGCCGAAGTCCGCCACGGGCCGATGGCGCTCGTCGGTCCGCGGTTCCCGGTCCTGCTGCTGGCCCAGCCCGACGGCACCGATGCCGGCACGCGCGCGGTCGCCGACGAGTTCCGCGGTCGCGGCGCGGAGGTGTGGCTGGCCGCGCCGGGCGGCGAGCTGCCGGTCGCCGAAGCGCCCGAACCGGCCTGCGCGCCGCTGCTGGCGGTACAGAGCTTCTACCGCGCGGCCAATGCGCTGTCGCTGCGGCGTGGCTTCGATCCCGATGTCCCGCCGCATCTCAACAAGGTCACGGAGACCGTCTGATGGCCCTCGCCCTGGTCAATGGCCGCGTGCTGACCGACGCCGGCTTCCGCGACGATATCGCGGTGCTGGTCGAGGGCGCGCGCATCGCCGCGCTGCTCGCGCACGACGACCCGACGCTCCGCGAGGTCGCGCGTCACGACCTCGACGGACTGCATCTGCTGCCGGGCTTCGTCGATGCCCAGGTCAACGGCGGCGGCGGTGTGCTGTTCAACAACGCACCGACCGTCGAGGCGATCGCTTTGATCGCCGCCGCGCATCGACGTTTCGGCACGACCGCGCTGCTGCCGACGCTGATCAGCGACGATGTCGAAGTGATGCGCGCCGCGATCGCTGCAGTGGATGCGGCGATCGCGGACGGCGTGCCCGGTGTGGTCGGCATCCATCTCGAAGGTCCCTACATCGCGCCCGAACGCCGCGGCACCCACGATGCCGGCAAGTTCCGTGTGCCCGGCGCCGACGAGATCGCGCTGGCGACCTCGCTGCGTGGCGGCGTCACCCTGGTGACGCTGGCGCCCGAGCGCGTGCCGGCCGACACCGTGCGCGCGCTGGTCGCCGGCGGCGCGATCGTCGCCGCCGGGCACACCGCGGCCACCTGGGCGCAGGCGCGCGCGGGCCTGGACGCGGGCATCCGCGGCTTCACCCATCTCTACAACGCGATGTCGCCGCTGCAGGGACGCGAGCCGGGCGCGGTCGGCGCCGCACTCGAGGACCGCGAGGCCTGGTGCGGGATCATCGTCGACGGTGCGCATGTGCATCCGGCCAGCCTGCGCGTGGCGCTGGCCGCCAAGCCGCGCGGCAAGGTGTTCCTGGTGACCGATGCGATGCCGCCGGTCGGCGCCGACCGCCCCGACTACATGCTCTACGGCGAGACGATCACCGCCGTCGATGGCGTGGTGCGTAACGCTGCCGGTGCGCTCGCCGGCTCGGCGCTCGACATGATGGCGGCGGTGCGCAACACCGTGCGCACACTCGACGTGCCGCTGGACGAAGCGGCGCGGATGGCGGCGACGTATCCGGCGCAGTTCCTCGGCCTCGACGACCGGCTCGGCCGCATCGCGCCCGGTCTGCGCGCGGATTTCGCGCTGGTCGACGACACGCTGTCGCTGCGCGGCACCTGGATCGGTGGCGCGGCCGGCTGACAGGGCCGCGCCGTCCGCGCGGCTGGCCAGCGTCGATGCCCTGCGCGGCATCGCGGTCGCGGCGATGCTGCTGGTCAACACGCCGGGCGATTGGGATCACGTCTACGCCCCGCTGCTGCACGCGGCCTGGCACGGCTGCACGCTGGCCGACTTGGTGTTTCCGACGTTCCTGTTCGTGGTCGGCGTGTCGATCGCACTGGCGTTGTCGCCCCGGCGGGAGGCCGGCGCCGACCTTGCCCGGCTGCGTCGCAGCGTGCTCGTGCGCGCGGCGCGGTTGGTGCTGATCGGCCTGGCGCTGCATCTGCTGGCGTGGTGGGTGTTCGACCTGGCGCATTTTCGCCCGTGGGGGGTGTTGCAGCGTATCGGCGTGTGCTTCGCGCTGGCCGGGCTCGCCGCGCTGTCGCTGTCGCCGCGTGGGCAATGGGCGCTGCTGGCCGGCCTGCTCGTGGCCAGCGCGGTGGCGCTGGGTCTGGGCGGCACCGCGCCAGGGACCAACCCGTTCGACCGGCTCGACAATGCGCTGTTTGCGCCCTGGCTGTATCGCTACGACCCGGTGACCGGCCTGGGCCACGACCCGGAGGGTCTGGCGAGCACGGCAGGTGCGCTGGCGACGACGCTGTTGGGCGTGCGCGCCGGCGACTGGCTGCGTGCGGGGCGGGTGCGCGCACTGCTCGCGCTGGGCGTAGCCGCATGCATGCTGGGCGCGGCGTGGTCGCTGGTGCTGCCGTTCAACAAGCCGCTGTGGAGTGCGTCCTATGTGCTGTGGACCGGTGGGCTGGCCGCGCTCGCGCTCGTCGGCCTGCACCTGCTGATCGACCGGCGCGGCTGGCCGGCCTGGGGCCGCCGCTTTGGCGTCAACGCGATCGCGGTCTATGCCGGTTCGAGCGCGCTGGTGCTGCTCGCCATCGCCGCCGGCCTGTGGGCACCGCTCTATCGCGTGCTGTTCGCCGCGCCGCTGGCCCCGCTGCTCGGCGAACAGGCTGCGTCACTGGCATTCGCACTGGCGTTCGTCGCGCTGTGGTGGGCGATCGCCGCCTGGATGGACCGGCGTCGGTGGTACCTGAAGGTCTGAGCCGCGATGCCGCGGCCGTGCCGAGCTTGTACCCTGCGCATCCCGCCCCCCACATCCGCCCGATGACCGCGACGTTTCCCGTTTCCCCGGACGCCGATCCCGACCGCAGCGCCGCCCGCCTGGCCTGGGCGCGCGATGCGGCCGACGATGCAACGCTGACGCTCGTCCGTGCGTCGACCGATGCCGGTTTCCGCAGCTATTGGCGCACGCAGGGCGCAGGGCCGGCGCGCATCGTCATGGATTCGCCGCCCGAACTCGAGGATGTGCGGCCGTGGCTGCGCATCCGCACGCTGCTGCGCGCGGCCGGTGTGCGCGTGCCCGAGGTGCTGGCCGAGGACACCGACGCCGGGTTCCTGCTGCTGGAGGATCTGGGCCCGCGCACCTGCCTGGATATCGCCGACGACGCCGGTGCCGATGCGATGGTCGATGCCGCGTTCGAGCAACTGCTGCGCCTGCAGGCGATCGCCTGCCCGGCGGACCTGCCCGCCTACGATGCGCCGATGCTGCAGCGCGAGCTCGACCTGTTCGAAGACTGGTTCCTCGGCCGCCACCTCGGCGTGACGCTCGATGCCGAGACGCGCACCGGCCTGCAGGCCGTGCAGCGGACGCTGATCGAGGCGGTGCTGGCGCAGCCGCAAGGCTTCGTGCACCGCGACTACATGCTGCGCAACCTGATGCCCGACGGCGCAGGCGTCGCCGTGATCGATTTCCAGGGCGCGGTGCGCGGGCCGCTGGCCTACGACCCGATCAGCCTGTTCCGCGATGCCTTCCGCAGCTGGCCGCCGGCGCGCGTCGATGCCTGGCTCGCGCGCTACCACGCCCGCGCGCGGGCCGCCGGCGTGCCGGTCGATCCGGACCCGGCCGTGTTCGCGCGTCACGCCGACCTGGCCGGCATGCAGCGCCACCTCAAGATCCTCGGCCTGTTCGCGCGGCTGCACTACCGCGACGGCAAGCCGCGGTATCTGGCCGATGCGCCGCGTTTCGTCGCGTATCTCGACCAGGTGCTCGCGCGCGAACCGACGCTCGCACCGCTGGCTGCGATCCTCGACCGCCATGTGCGGCCGCGGCTGGCTGCCATGGCACCGGATGCGGTGTGATGCGCCAGACCGTGATCCCGCAGCTGCGCATGACCGATGCCGCGCGCAGTCTCGCGTTCTACGCCGCGCTCGGCTTCCGGGTCGACTGGGAGCATCGCTTCGAACCCGGGCTGCCGCTGTTCGCGCAGCTCACCTGCGACGGCCAGACGTTGTTTCTGAGCGGGCACGCCGGCGATGGTGCGGTCGGCGGCGCGGTCTACTTCAAGGTGGCCGACGTCGATGCCTGCGCACACGCATTCCAGGCCGCCGGTGTCGCGATCCTGCAGCCGCCGCACGACACCGACTGGGGCACGCGCGAGATGCTGCTCGTCGACCCCGACCACAACCGGCTGCGCTTTGCGCAGCATCCCGACTGAGGTTCTCATGATCGACCTGTTCGACGCCCCGCCGCAGCCGGTGGACGGCATCCGCACCGGCATCGGCGGCTGGACCTTCGCGCCTTGGCGCGACAACTTCTACCCCAAGGGCCTGGTGCAGAAGCGCGAGCTCGAATACGCGAGCCGGAAGCTGACCGCGATCGAGGTCAACGGCACGTTCTACGGCGCGCAGAAGCCGGCGACCTACGCCGCCTGGCGCGCGGAAACGCCGGAGGGCTTCGTGTTCTCGCTCAAGGCGCCGCGCCACATCGTCGGCGCGCGCACACTGGCCGACACCGGCCCGCGCATCGAGGCCTTCGTCGGTGGCGGCATCGCCGAACTCGGCGACAGACTCGGCCCGCTGCTGTGGCAGTTTGCGCCGAACCGCCGCTTCGATGCCGACGATGTCGAAGCCTTCCTCGCGCTGTTGCCGCGCGAGGTCGATGGCCTGCCGCTGCGCCATGCCGTCGAGGTCCGCCACCCCTCGTTCCAGAGCGCGGCCTGGCTGGCGCTGGCGCGTGCGCACGAGGTCGCCACGGTGTTCACCGACTCAGCCGATTACCCCTCGTTCGCCGACCTGACCGGCGACTTCGTCTACGCCCGGCTGATGTCCAGCCGCGAGGAGCACCCGCAGGGCTACCCCGGCCTGCAACTCGACGCCTGGGCACAGCGTGCACGCCAGTGGGCGAAAGGCGGCGCGCCGGCCGACCTCCCCTACGCCGGCGACCGCGACGCCGCCCCGGTCGTGCCGCGCGAGACCTACGTGTTCTTCATCTCCGCAGCCAAGGCCCGCAACCCCGCCGCCGCGATGGCCCTGCAACAGCGGCTCGAAGCAGCGTGAGGATATGACAGCAAGCGGGCTTTCGTTGCGAATGGCCGAGTGCGGGGACGCAGACCTGCTGTTCCAGCTGATGCAGTACTACTACTTCGAGGCATCTGCCTGGAGCGGCGAGCAGATTGGCCGGGACGGGTTGTACGACTACGACCGGGCGGATGCCATCGCGATGCTCGAGACCGGACCGGAACGGGTGCGGTTGCTCGAGTGCGATGGTGGCGTTGTCGGCTTTGTGCTGCTCGATGACTTGGATCTGAGTAGCGTTGGTGACGCCTCGCTGCGCGACTGCCTGGACGCGTTCCTCCCGGGAGCTGGACATCGTGTCCGAGAGGTGGCGGACCTGTTCGTGCTGCCGACGTGGCGCCGACGTGGCCTGGCGGTGGAGACAGTGCGCCGATTGCTCGTGCCGGGCAGCGGTTTGTGGCTGATTGCGACATTTCGCGACGACCTGAAGGCGCACGCATACTGGCAGCGCGCATTGCCGCGGCTGGGGCTTCGATACATCAGCCTGCCCGACGAACTCGACGCGCGGTTCCGCCTGTTCGCTCTGGCGGCACCCTTGGCCTGACACAGCACGCAACCCGCCAAGCAGTCCTGCGCTGCTGCAAGCCGGTCCTCGATTGCTGACTGGGTGCTGTCGAGGTATGCAGTGCAGTCGTCTGGGCGCACGGTATCGCGCCGCACTCCCCATGTGAGTAAGGCAGTGCGCCATGAAGTCAGTGCTGCAGGACGCTCTTCTATTGCCAGCCCCCACCCAACCCTCCCCCGCACGCGGGGGAGGGCTTCGATGCCCCGCCGTCAGCGGAGGAGGGCTTCTGCTGTCACCTCCCCCGCAGTGCGGGGGAGGTCGGTGCGCGCAGCGCAGCGGGTGGGGGCGGGAGATCATCTTCCTGCTCGCGGGAGAAGTGGGGGACATCGCCTCGACCTGTGCCCCCACCCAACCCTCCCCCGCACGCGGGGGAGGGCTCGACCGTTGCGGCAGTTGCGCATACGGACGCCGGCACGCATTGCTGTCACCTCCCCCGCATCGCGGGGGAGGTCGGTGCGCGCAGCGCGCCGGGTGGGGGCAGGGGCCGTGCACGCATTCGCGTGGCCGCCCCGACTCACCAACGCAGCCCTCAGTCCACCGCGCCCTCACGTTCTGCCTTGAGCTGCTCGTCGAATGCGGCCTCGGCAGCGTCGGCATAGCTTGCGCAGGTGACCGGGCGTTCGCGCTCGAGCGTGGTGCCATAGCGCAGTCCGCTGAAGTCGGGATGCGGCGTCAGCAGCAGATCGCAGGGCAGGCTGCGCACACGCGCGAAACTCGCGCGGTAGGCGTCGACGATGCGTGGATAGCGAGGATTGTCGACCAAGCGGTAATCGGGCGCGCTGAGGCTGTCGACGTATGCGATCCGCACCGGCGTGCCGTCGTCGGCCCGATCCGTCCAGGTCCAACTCATGCCGCCCGGTGTGTGGCCGGGCGTGAAATGCACCTGCAGGCGCAGCTTGCCCAGTGCCAGCGTCTCGCCGTCCTGCAGCAGGCGATCGGTGACGACCGGCGGATAGAGAATGGCATCGCCGTAGTGGATATCGTCGCTGCCGCCGCGTGCGAGCAATTGCGCCGATTCGGCATTGGCCACGACCCGCGCACCGGTGGCGCGACGCAGGGCCGCCAGCGGGCCGGCGTGATCGGCATGGGCGTGGCTGAGCACGATGAACTTCAGATCGGACGGGGCCACGCCGAGTGCGGCCATGTTCGCGAGCAGGTGCTCGGCGGTCTGCGGCATGCCGCCGTCGATCAGGATGGCGCCGGCATCGCCCTTGAGCAGCAGCGCGCTCAACTGCGCCGTGCCGATCTGCCAGGTGCCGGCGGCGATGCGCAGCGGCGCGACCGGCTGCCGCCAGGTCTCGGGCACCGTGTAGGCGCGCAGCTGCGGCAGCGGCTCGGCCGCCCGCGTCTGCACCGCGCCGAGGCTGCCGAGCCCCGTCACCGTCCACAACATCCAGCCGATCACGCTTCGCATCGTCCACTCCACTTCTGAGGTCGTGCGGCGATTGTCGACAGGCGCTGACGCACCCCACAAGCGCGACGATCTCATCGCAGCCATGAGCGGATTCGATGGCGGCGACCGCGAGCATGCCCGCATGGCCGGTGGCATTGCGAGCTAGCGGGCGGGCGCGTTGCCCGACTGCGGCGCATCGGCCGGCGCCGCGCACCAGGCCTCGACGGCGGGTGCGGTGTTCTCGATGCCTTCGCGTTCGGCCAGTTCCCACGGCCGTTCGCAGGTCGCGCTGCGCGGGCACCAGGCGTAGCCGGCCGAGCCGATGCAGCCGTGGGCGTCACGGTCGCCGCCGACCACGGCCGGTGTGGCACTCGGAGCGGGCGAGGCAGGGGCGGGTGTCTGCGGCGGGCTGCAAGCCGCCAGCAACAGGCCCAAGGGCAGGATCATGAACTGACGCATCGCAAGCTCCCGTACTGGAACGGCCTCGAGAATGCCGACGGCTACGTGGCCGGTGTGTCGTCGCCACCGCGTGCTGCCGCGATTGCCGCGATCCGTGCGCGCCGCAGCGCTTCGCCGATCGCCGGGCCTGCGAGTCCTTCGGCCGCGAGGTCGCGGGCGTTGACTGCGCAGGCGGCGGCGTGGGCGCGGCGTAGTTGCGCGCCCTGCGGATAGTCGCTGTCGGCGCTGCCCAGGCGGCCGCGCTTGTCGGCCTCGCAGACCAGCGCGAGCTGGCCGATGCGTTCGGGCCGGCGAAAACCGTCGCAGCGCGCGATCAGTTCAAAGAGCGTGGCATCGCGCAGTTCGGCGATGCGGTGCACGTTGAGGTGTTCGCGGCAGGCGACGATCGCCAGCTCGCGATGCGCGGCCGGCACCTTAAGCCGTGCGCTTAGCGCCTCGAGCGGACGCACGCCGGCGTGCTCGTGGCCGACATGGCGCGGCAGCCGGTGCGCGGGCGTCAGCGCCTTGCCCAGGTCGTGGGTCAGCGCGGCGAAGCCGATCACATCGTCGCCCGGCGCCAGCCGCGCGGCCATGTCGACGACCAGCTCGATGTGCGTGCCGGTGTCGACCTCGGGATGGTATTCGGCGCGCTGCGGCACGCCGTACAGCGCATCGACCTCGGGCAGCACGACCGCGAGCGCGCCGCAGTCGTGCAAGGTGCGCACGAACGCCGACGGCCGTGCCGAGCCCAGGGCGCGGCGCAACTCCTGCCACACGCGTTCGGGCGTCAACGTCGCCAGTTCGCCGGCCTCGACCATCGCGCGCATCAGCGCCATCGTCTCGTCGGCGACCGTAAAGCCGAGCGGTGCAAACCGGGCCATGAAGCGCGCGGCACGCAGCACCCGCAGCGGGTCTTCGGCGAACGCCGGGCCGACGTGGCGCAGCACCCGCGCGTCGAGGTCGCGCGCGCCACCGTAGGGATCGACCAGGCTGCCATCGGGCGCCTGGGCGATCGCGTTGATCGTGAAGTCGCGACGCTCGAGATCCTGTTCCAGCGTCACCGACGGGTCGGCATCGACGACGAAGCCTCGATGGCCGCGTCCGGCCTTGCGCTCGGTGCGCGCCAGCGCGTACTCCTCGCCGGTGCGCGGGTGCAGAAACACCGGGAAATCGCGCCCGATCGCGCGGAAACCGGCGGCCTCCATCGCCGCCTGGGTTTCGCCGACGACGACCCAGTCGCGGTCGCCTGCGGGCTGTCCGAGCAGGCGATCGCGCACGGCGCCACCGACGAGATAGGTCTTCATGGTGGACATGGTCCGGCAATCACCATAGGCAGGTCTGGAGCGACAGCCTAACGGCCACGGGCCGAGCGCTGTCTCAACGTGCGCTGGCGCCGCGTCCGAATCTGCGCTCGTACTCGGCGCGTTCGGCGGCGGGCATGCGGGTGCGGATGTCGTGGAACGTCCAGATTCGCGGTTCGGCTTGCCAACGATAGTGGCGCAGACGCAGGCCGGCCAACGGCGTGGCCGTCGCGATGTCCAGCCGTTGCGGCGTGCGCCCGGACTCCAACGCCAGCGGCGGCAACGTGGCCGGCGTGCGCCAGTCCCCTGGCGGAGCGAGTGTCCGGCCCGTGATGACCTGCGCCGATGGCATCTCGTGACCGTCCGCATCGATCGGCACCGCGGTCGTCCACAGGCCATCGCGACGCGTGGGCGCGGGGTGATCCTGCAGCAGTGCGACCCGATGCGGCGATATCCATTCGATGCGCGCCTCCCTGTTGTGCGTGGGCGAGTCCCCGTAACGCACGGTTTCGGTCTGGTCCCAGCGATAGACATCCACCTCGCCGGTCATTCGCACCGTGTCCAGCGCCCACAGCGTATCGGCCGGCACGTCGGGCGGGAGTTGGAACGGAAACGCCAGTTGGGTGTCGACGATGCGCTGGCGATCGGACATCGGCAGTGTCGGGTGCACGATCGTCGCGTCGGTGCCGGGCAGCGGCTGGCCGGCGGCGTCGAGCAGGGTGACCGTGCGCAGACGCAGGCTGAGGAAATCCGCGATGGGCGGACCACTGCGGCCGACCGCGCGGCCATCGGCGCCGATTGCGATATGCGGACGACCGCCATCGGGCGCGCGTTGCACGCCGACGACCAGCATGCTCTCCAGCGCGGAATCGTCCGCACCCGCCATCCAGGTTTCGAGCGCACCTTCGGGGATGGGGTGGGGGGCGTACAGTTCAGGATCGTCGGCCGGGGCAGAGAACGGCGGCGCGTCGAGGATGGCGTGCGTCGATTCGATCGAGGCCTGCGCCAGGTCCGCATCGAGTTCGAGTTCCAGGACCGGCTCGGTGGCCATGTCGACCACATGCAGACGATGCACGTCAGGCCCGGCGCTGCCGGTCGTCCGTTCCAGGTACAGGCGGGTTTCGAGCGGCACGCCGTCGTCGATGCGGACTGCCTGCCGGCCGTGGCCACGCAGACCGGCGCCATCGATCTCGAGGTCGAGCACGGCAACCGTGGCGTCGAGGCTGCGGACTCGCGAGGTCTGCCGCAGACCCGAGAAATCGCCGCTGTCGTCCTGGCGGGTGGCCTGGTTTCCGACGCGCAGCGATGACGGGAGCATCCCGGGGCGCAGCGCGAGCGCGGCCATCCGGGCGGAGGCGAGCAGGGACGTGGCCGGATCGTCAGGCGGTACCGACTGCCACGCCGTCGTGTCGACCGGCCGCAGCGCGACGCCTTCGCGCTGCAGCTGCAGATCGAAACCCGCGTACGCGGCGGGCGGCACGCGCCCAGCCATCTCGTCGCTGTGACGGTCCGGCACGCGCGTCCAGACTGGGCGGATACGCAGCGGCGTGTCATCGCGCGCGGGTATCCCTGGCGAGACTGTGGCATAGCTCCAGTGCCTGCGCGGCACAGCATCCGGCGCCGCAGGCAGGACCGTGTGCGCGATGAAGACCACGCGCGGCGTGAGGTCCGCGGCGTCGGCCAAGCCCGCCAGCGTCCACAGGCAGAGGCCCATCGCGATGTCACGCGGTCCGATCATCGACTTGTTGCTCCTTCATTGGATCGCCGGTCGACGCCGGGTGGGCGGACCGTTGCGGTGAGCCGGACATTATCCCCGACGCGCGGCCACCGCACTTCGGTCTGGGCGCTGCTGCGCGACGAGAGGGATCGCCACATCGAACACAAGCATGGCACCGGACGCCAAGGGCATCGCTGGCGATGCCTGCGTGGCCTCAGTCCGCGCCGGCGTCCGGGTCGCTTCCGCTTGGCTGCATGCTGATGTCGTCGATCGTCAGCGCGCGTCGCTCGGCACGCCAGCGGTAATGCAGCAGGCGCAGACCGGCCATGAGGGCGTGCGTGGCGATCTCCGTGCGGTCGACGGCGCGTTCCGGGTCGAGTTGCAGCAGCGGCATGGCGTCGAGCGTGCGCCAGTCGCTGGCGGCATCGGATGCGCGGCCGACGAAGAGCTGCGAGGAGGCAATCTCGCGACCGGCCGCATCGATCGGCACGACCGTGGTCCATGTGCCCTGGGTCTGGCCCGCGGCGGGGGCGGTTTGACGCAGCGTGGCGCGGTACGGCGACGTCCATTCGATCAGCGTGTCGGCAGTGTGCGTGCTCTGGCTGCGATACGGCACGGGTTCGGCCCGATCCCAGCGGTAGACTCGGATATCGGCGGTCAGGCGAATGCGCGACAGGGGCTGCAGGGTCGAGGTCGACACCGTCAGCGGCAGGCGGAAGGGAAACGACACGCGGGTCTCTTCGAGTCGCATGCCGTTGAACACCGGAAAGTTCGGCTGCGTGACCGTCGGGTTCGCGCCCGGCAGCGGCTGCCCCTGGGCATCGAGCAACTGGACATCGCGCACGTGCAGAAAGCCGACACGGGGCGTGCTGGCAGCCGGACGGCCGTCGGCATGCAGCGCGATGTGCGGGCGGCCGCCGTCGCTGTGCGCCAGCATATCGAAGGCCAGCGCCATGTCGAGATCGCCGCCGTCATCGGGCTGCATCCAGGCCGCGAGCGTGCCCGCCTCGATCGGGTCGGTCGCGAACAGGGCCGGGTCGTCGCTGCGCGCCGAGAACGGCGGCGCCGCCAGCCGCTCGGCGGTGACGTTGAACACGCCTTGCGGCTGCGAGATGGCGTGTTCGAGATCGAGGACGGGCTCGGTCGCCATGTCCACCAGATACAACCGATGGGTCTCGGGCGTGCCCTGGCCGTCACTGGAGGTGAGATAGAGCCGCGTCTCCAGCGGTCTGCCGTCCTGGCGGCGTACGGCCTGCCGTCCGTGTCCCGAGAGGCCGTCGCCCTCGAACTCGACATCGAGCAGCACGATCTCCGGCGTCAGCGCGCGCACGCGCATGTGCGTGTCGAGGGACGCGAAATCGCCACCGCGCTCGAGATGCGTGAGGCGCTGTCCGAGTCGCGGCGTCGCGGGCAGCGCCACCGGGCGCAGGCCCAGAGCCTGCACCCGAAAAAGCGCGAGAAACCGGGCATCCGAGGGGCCCGAACGGCGCTCCCAGCCCGCCAGGTCGGCAGGTTGCAGCACTGTGCCGCCGTCGTTGCGTGGCAGTGTCAGGGTGAAGCCGCGCTCGAGGATGTCGATCGCGGCGCGATCACCTTCGTCCCGGTGATCGAGCGCAAGCGAGCCGCGCGCGGAAGACCCGCGCCCCTGCACCCAGAGCGGGCGGATGCGCAATTGCGACGCGCTGTCCGGCGCGGACTGCATCGAGACATCCACGTAGGCACGGAACGGTTGCGCACGTGCACGCACGCCATCGGGCGTGACGTCGTGTGCGACGAAGACCACCTGCGGGTCGACGGGTGCTGCCTCGACCCCACCCCAGACCGCGCTCACCAGGCACACGGCCATGCACACCTTACGCCACACTCTCGACTCCCTTATGCGAATGGGAATGCGCGCATCTGCAGGCATTCCCGGATCCATCACGACCGCCGTCCATTATCCCCGATGCGTCGACTCAGCCGGCCGACCGGTCCGTCGGGCAGGCGAAGCGCGTGGTGCGCTGGGCCTCGGCGCCGCGCAGGCGTTCGTCGAGCTTGGCCGCGCGGCCGTACATGCGCCAGTCGTAGAGCACGCTGAAAGCGAGCACGCGGGCGACGTATTCGCGCGTTTCGCGGTAGCTGATCGTTTCGATCCAGAAGTCGGGGTCCATGTCCGGGCGCTGCGACAGCCAGCGCGAGGTCGGTGTCGGCCCGGCGTTGTAGGCGGCGATCGCGACGTAGGGCTTGCCGTACATGTCCTTCTTCTCGCGCAGGTAGGCGGTGCCCAGCGCGACGTTGGTCTCGGGGTCGTACAGGCTCTCGGCGCCGGCCCAGTTGCGGCCAAGCCGGCGCGCGACCGCGGCGCCCGTCGCGGGCAGCACCTGCATCAGCCCGCGGGCATCGGCCGGCGAGCGTGCGCGCGGGTTGAACGTGCTCTCGGCGCGGATCTCGGCCGCGACCCAAGCCGGGTCCAGGCCGTGGCGCTTGGCCTCGCGCTCGATCAGCGCCTGCTGGGTCAGCGGAAAGCGCAGCGCGTAGAGCCGGGTTTCGTCGGGCTGGCGGCCGAGTCCGAACACCGCGCGGTCGTACCAGCCGTTCTCCTGGGCCACCAGCACCGCGACGCGCCGCTGCTCGTCGTCGAAGCGTGCGAGCGCAGCGCTCCATTCGCGCGTCGCCCAGATCGGCCGCTCGATGCGATACAGCGCCATCGCCCGCACGATGCCCGGGTCGGTCGCGACGCGCGTCTTGGCCTCGTTCGACGGTGCGAAGTCCCAGGGGCACAGCGCGTAGGGTTGGCCGAGGCGGTCGGCGGCGAGGAAGCCGTGGAAATCGGATTTGGTCGCCGCGTCGCGGTACAGCCGCTCGGCGGTGGCCGGATCGCCGGTCAGGGCCGCCAGCCGCGCCTCGAAATAGGTCCAGCGCGATTGCGCGCGCTGCGCTGCGCCCATCGCGCGGATCGCCGTCAGTGCCGCCGGCCAGTCGCTGCGCGCCATCGCCTCGCGCACGCGCCATTCGTGCAGGCGCTCGTCGTAGGCCGAGGCCGGCACGCGTGCCAGTAGCCGCGCCGAGTCCGGCAGATAGGACGCCACGGTCCACAGCGCGGCCTGGTAGAGCACGCGGCCGTTGTCTTCCTCGGTGAAGCCCAGCGCCCCCGCGACCGCCGGCAACTGCGCCTCGGCGCCCAGCGGATCGTCCTTGGCCAGGCGCGCCAGCCCGTGCGAGGCGACCAAGCGGCTGCGCGCGGTCTTCGGCCAGCCGGTGGCGCGCGCGTGCGGCGCCTGCAGATAGGCCGCATAGTCGGTCGCCAGCGGCTGCTCGGCCGCCGACATTCCCCGCGCGATTCCCCGCGCGATCGCCACGTCCTGCGCGGCGACCGCCAGGTCGAAGCGTTCCCAGCGCAGGGCGTCGTCGAGGCCGCCGCGCGCGGATAAGGTTTGCAACGGGGCATCGCAGGTGTCGGGCAGCGACGTGCCGCTGCTGCGCCAGATCGCCTGCATGTCGCGCGTCCACTGCGCATCGGTGGCGCCGGTGCGGGCGCGCGCGTCGAGCTCGATGCAGCGCAGCGCCACGTTCGAGATCGATGGCGACCAGGCTGCACGCACGCCGGCCCAGTCCTGGCGCTTGGCCAGCGCGCGCAACCAGCTCTCGCGGAAGACCTCGGCCACCGGCGCGCCTGCGTGCCGGGTCAGGAAGTCCTGGCCCTGGGCCAGCGGCAGTGTGTCGAGATTGCGCCGCAGCGCGGCCAGTTCCAGCCAGGCGGCGGCCGGATGGCCGGTCATTGCCGGTGGCACCGGCTGGCCGCGCTCGGCCGCCTGCATCGCCGCGAGAAAGCCGTCGTCGCCCGGTGCTTGCGCCTGCGCAGCGGCGGCGAGCGCGAGCAGGGACAGCAGTGCGCCGCGCAGCGTGCGCGGCAGCGAGTGGGCGGTGCGAGGGGCGCTGGACGGCATCGGCAGACAGGCTTCGGCGAAGGGCCGACGACTATAGCCAAGCGTCGCTGAAGCCGATGTGGCAGCGGCGGTGCCGCCTGCAGCAGCTCAGTCCGCGCGCAGCCAGGCGAGTACCGCGTCGACGTCGTCGGCCTCGAGCAGCAACTCGGCCAGCGCGTGCTGGCCGGTCGCCGCAGCGGTGGCGGCCAGCGCCGATGCACACAGCGTTTCGTCCCAGTCCGGCGTGGCGACCAGGCCGGCGAGCAGCGGCAACCGGGCGAGCGCGGCGACGTAGCCGTCGATCAGGCTGTCGGGAATCACCGCATCGCTGGCGGCGCGCGCCAGTTCGATGCTCGCCGGCAGCACGAAGTGGCTCGGGCAGGCGCGCTCGGGCGCCTCGGCCAGCGCGGCGACGATGTGCGGCACGGCGGCGAACGAGGCCGGGTGCACGCGGCCCTCGTCGCACAGCGCCGCCCACAGCGCCTGCCAGGGCGCGCTCTGCCAGCTGTCCTCGGTCGCGCCGTCGAGCTGCGCCAGCAGGGCCGGCACGCCAAGGGCGACGCCATGCGCGCAGCTCAGCCGTGCCCACGCCGGGTCGTCGAGTGCCAGCATCGGCGCACCGGCCAGCCCGTCGCGCGGACTCATGTGCGGCGGCCCACGATCAGCCAATTGTTGAACGGCGTGTCGCCGTACAGCGGCCGCAGCGTGGTCGCCAGGCCCGCGCCTTCGAGCTGCGTGCGCAGGCCGTCGGCGGTCGGATAGCAGCGTGCGCGTTCCTGCATCCAGCCGGCGAAATTGGCCAGCCGGTCGGTGATGCGCGACGTCCGGCTGCGGGTCGAGCCGTCGGCCAGTCCGCTACGGATCACCAGCAGTGCGCCCGGGGCGAGCATCGCGATCACCTCGTCGAGCAACGCGCGCTGACGCTCGTGCGACAGGTACTGCAGCACGTCCAGGATCGCGACGCTGCCGCGATGCGCCGGCAGGCCGGCGGCAAGGTCGAGCACGTCCAACTGCACATCGGCCAGTCCGGCGCGCGCGGCGACCTCGCGGCCGCGGCGGATCTTGGCCGCGTCGATGTCGACACCGGCGTAGGGCAGGGCCTGGCCATCGGCACGCAGTGCGTGCGCCAGCAGGCCCAGGCCGCAGCCCAGGTCGAGCACCGGTGCGGTCGTTGGCCGCAGCGCCTGCAGCACGCCCGGATACAGCGGATCGGTGCGCAGCTTGGTCAGCGTGTAGTAGTAGTCGTATCGGTTGCCCAGCGGGTGGCGCGGCAGGAACGCGCGCGCAATGCCACGCGCGGCGTCGCGCGGATAGGGGGCGGTGGAGAGCGGGGTGGGATCGGAGGTGGTCGCGGTCATGCCCGCGACAATAAGCCGCGTGCGACCGGCAGCGCCAGTCGGGCCCAGTCCGCGTGCAGCGCGGCCGAGGGATGCAGGCCATCGTCGGCCAGCATCGCCGGCTCGCCACCGCGGGCGCGGCTGATCGGTGCGATGTCGACGAACGCCACGCCCTGCCGTGCACAGAGCGCCGCCGCGGCGGCGTTGTAGGCATCGAGCGTGCGTGCGATCTCGGCGACATCGCGCCCGGACTGCGCGCCGAACGGCGTGACGCCCCAGTCGGGGATCGCGAGCACGAACACGCGCTGGGCGCGGCCACCGGCAAAGCCGATCGCCCGCGCGAGCAGTGCTTCGAAGCGTGGCACATAGTCCTCGACGGGGCGGCCGCGGTACTGGTCGTTGACGCCGATCAGCAGGCTGACCAGATCGAACGGTCCCTCGGGCGCGGCGTCGTCGATGCCGGCATCGAGCTCGTCGGTGGTCCAGCCGGTGGTGGCGATGATCTGCGGCGTATCGATCGCGGTCCCGGCCGCGCGCAGCGCATCGGCCAGCACCACCGGCCAGCGCGCCGCCGGCGCGATGCCCTCGCCGATCGTGTAGCTGTCGCCGAGCGCCAGATAGCGGACCGGCCGCGCGCGCTCAGCCATTGACCGCGCGCGGCACCAGCGGCACGACCTTGCGCGCGTCGATGATCTGACGATCGAGCACCCGTTCGATGCGCGAGAACACCTCGCGCAGCTGCGCCGGCTCGGGCAGCAAGGTCACGCGGAAATGGTTGCGATAGGGCACGTTGAAGCTGTTGCCCGGCACCACCAGTACGCCCTCGGCATCCATCAGTTCCAGCGCGAACGCATGGTCGTCGAAGCCTTGCGCGAACTCGGGCGCGATGCCGGGAAACGCGTACAGCGCGCCGGCCGGCTCGACCAGCTGCAGATAACGGCTCGCCGCGCAGGCCTCGACCACCGCGCGGCGCGCCTCGTACAGCCGGCCGCCCGGCGCGCACAGCGCGCCGATCGTGTCGATGCCGGTCAGCGCGGCTTCGATCGCGAACTGCCCGGGCACATTCGCGCACAGCCGCAGCGCGCCGAGCAGGTCCATCGCATTGCGGAACTCGCGGCTGCGCGCCTCATCGCCCGACAGCACGGCCCAGCCCACGCGCCAGCCGCAGGCGCGGTGGACCTTCGACAGCCCGCCGAACGACACGCAGGGCACGTCGCCTGCGATCGGTGCAAGCGGCTCGAACACCGCACCGTCGTAGGTGATGGCGTCGTAGATCTCGTCGCACAGCAGCAGCAGGCCGTGGCGCTGGGCGATGGCGACGATGCGCTCGAGCAGCGCGCGCGGATAGACCGCGCCGGTCGGGTTGTTCGGGTTGATCAGCACGATCGCGCGCGTGCGCGGCGACACCAGCGCTTCGAGCGCATCGGGGTCGGGCAAGAAGCCATGCTCGGCCTTGCACTGGTAGAACACCGGCCGACCGTCGTTGAGGATCGTCGCCGCCGACCACAGCGGATAGTCGGGCGAGGGCACCAGCACTTCGTCGCCGGGATTGAGCAGCGCGCGCAGCGCGATGTCGATCAGCTCGCTGACGCCGTTGCCGACGAACACGCGCTCGGGCGAGACCGCATGCGCGCCGCGCGCGGCATGGTGCGCGGCGATCGCCTCGCGCGCGACCGGCAGACCCTGCTGGTGGGTATAGGGATCGGTGTCGTGGATGCGCCCGGCGATCGCGCGCTGCAGGTGCTCGGGGGCGCGGAAGCCGAAGGCGCCGGGATTGCCGATGTTGAGCTTGATCAGCGTGCGCCCCTGGGCCTCCAACTCGCGCGCTCGCCGGGCCAGCTCGCCGCGGATTTCGTAGCGCACTTCGGACAGGCGTTCGCGGGTTCTGAGGGGGGCGGACATCGGGCGGCGCTCTGCGCGGGGAGGGTCGCCCGATGCTAGCCCAAAAGATGCATGAATGCGGCCGGGCCGACGAATGGTCATGCCCGGCCGCCGTGCGCGCCTTGACGCGGTCCCCGTAGAATCCGCCGCATGCCGACTGTCCCGCCGACCGCTTGACCGCCCCCGACCCCGCGCTGCGCGCAATCGGCTGGCCATTCGACGGCCCCCCGTCCGGCCCCTGGGCCGAGACGATGGCCGCCCACCCGCAGGCGCACCCCCGGCGCGTGGTCGAGCAACACCGCTCCGGCTACCTGGTCGCCGGTGCGCCCGGCGAAGCGCTGTCGGTCGAGTCGCTGCCCGACTGGCTGCGCCGCAGCGGCTACCGCAAGGGCACGATGGCCCCGGAGGACCGCGCCGCGGTCGGCGACTGGGTGCTGGTCGAGGACGAACGCCGCATCGTCGCGATGCTCCCCCGGCGCAGCGCGATCAAGCGCGCGGCGGCCGGCGAGCATTACCGGCAGCAATTGATCGCCGCCAACATCGACACCGTGCTCGTGGTCTGCGGCCTCGATGCCGACTTCAACCCGCGCCGCATCGAACGCTATCTGCTGCTGGTGCAGGGCGGCGGCACGCCGGTCGTCGTGCTGACCAAGGCCGACCGCGACAGCGCCGACCCCGAGGCCGCGCGCGCTGCGCTGGCCGAGATCGCCGCGCTAGGCGTCGCGGTGCTGGCGGTCAACGCCCGCGACCCCGACAGCGTCGCGGCGCTGCACCCCTGGCTCGGCCCGGGCACCACCGCGGTGCTGGTCGGCAGCTCGGGCGCCGGCAAGTCGACATTGACCAACACCTTGCTCGGTCGCGAACACATGCGCACCGGCGCGGTGCGCGACAGCGACGACCGCGGCCGCCACACGACCACCCACCGCGCGCTGATCCCGCTGCCGGCCGGTGCCTGCCTGATCGACACCCCGGGCATGCGCGAGCTCAAGCCGACCGGCGAAGAAGACCTCGCCGAAGGCGGCTTCGCCGACATCGAAGCCCTGGCCGCCGACTGTCGCTTCCGCGACTGCCGGCACGAACGCGAGCCCGGCTGCGCCGTGCGCGCCGCGGTCGAAGCCGGCACCCTGACCGCACAGCGGCTGGCGAACTACCTCAAGTTGCGCGACGAACGCGACGCCGCCACCGCCCGCCGCGCCGACCGCCTGGCCGCCCGCCAGGACGACGCCCGCCCCACCGGACGACGGCCCGGCCGCCGCTGAGGCTTGCTCCCGCGCTTGCGGGGGAGGGCCGGGGTGGGGGCAAACGGCCTCGCGGTGCTGCGCTCCCTCCCCCGCGTGCGGGGGAGGGCTGGGGGTGGGGGCGCTTGGCTGGGAGGGCGTGTCGTTTAGGAGGTCGGTAAAGCCCAGCCCCCACCCGCCGCGCTACGCGCGTCGACCTCGCCCCGCAGGCGGGGGAGGTGAGATTGCACGCTCCACGAGCCAGGCGGGGGAGGTGGTCGCGATCTTCGGCATGGCAGCGCTGCAGCATCTAGCTCCCTCCCCCGCGTGCGGGGGAGGGCTGGGGTGGGGCGATCGGCCGCGAGGGCGCGTCGTTTGGAGCTCGGGAAAGCCCCCGCCCCCACCCGCCGCGCTGCGCTCGTCGACCTCCCCCGCATGCGGGGGAGGTGAGATGGCGCGATCTTCGGCATCGCAGCACTGCAGCGCTGTGCTCCCTCCCCCGCGTGCGGGGGAGGGCTGGGGTGGGGCGATCGGCCGCGAGGGCGCGTCGTTTGGAGCTCGGGAAAGCCCCCGCCCCCACCCGCCGCGCTGCGCGCGTCGACCTCCCCCGCATGCGGGGGAGGTGAGATGGCGCGATCTTCGGCATCGCAGCACTGCAGCTCTGTGCTCCCTCCCCCGCGTGCGGGGGAGGGCTGGGGTGGGGGCGATCGGCCGCGAGGGGGTGTCGTTTGGATGTCGGGACAGCCCCGCCCCCACCCGCCGCGCTACGCGCGTCGACCTCCCCCGCATGCGGGGGAGGTGAGATTGCGCGCGCCACGATCCAGGCGGGGAGGTGCCGCGGTCTTCGGCACTGCAGCGCTGTGCTCCCTCCCCCGCGTGCGGGGGAGGGCTGGGGTGGGGGCGATCGGCCGCGAGGGAGTGTCGTTTGGAGCTCGGGAAAGCCCCCGCCCCCGCCCGCCGCGCTGCGCGCGTCGACCTCCCCCGCAGGCGGGGGAGGTGAGATTGCGCGCGCCACGAGCCAGGCGGGGGAGGTGAGATTGCACGCTCCACGAGCCAAGCGGGGGAGGTGGTCGCGGTCTTCGGGCTGAAATGCCGAGCTTGAATGTGTCCACCATGTCCCCGAACACCTGTCCACCATGTGCCCGGTCTGTACAGCCGCGCTATGCGCGTCGACCAGCCCGCAAGCGGGGGAGGGAGGAATGCGGGCGCCGCGAGCCGAGGACGCGGCGTTGCTACAGTGGCCGCGCCGCGACCAGGAGCTGCCGATGCCCGATGCGATCGCCCATCACGCTGCGCTCGATGCGCGCATGGTCGCCGCTGCGCGTGGGATTCGCTTGCTCGGGCTGGCGAGTTGGGCGCCGCAGACGCAGCAGCGGTTCCTCGCAGCGTTCGCGGCCGGACGTCGCGAAATGCCGGAGGTCGTCTATCCCACGCTCGATTTTGCCGAGGCGCGGCGCGAGTTGGCCGCGGTCGCGGCCGCGGCCGATGCGCAGCATCCGCTGGGCGCGTATCTGGTCGAATCGGCCCAGGCCTGGGACGTGGCCGCGCGCCTGCTCGAGACGCTGGGTACCGGCGCGGTCACCGCGCATGCGGTCGCGCTCTACGGGCGCCCCGACGCGCCGTTGCCGGGCGGGGCGCTGACGACCTGCGATGCGGCGCGGCATTTCCTCCAGATCGCCGAGGCCTACGATCCGGCCCTGCTTGGCGAGGCCGACGACCCGACGGTCGATGCCGCAACGTTGCAGGCGCAGCTCCAAGGCGATCTGGATGGGTACTTCGGCACACGCGTGGTCGAGGTCGCACTCGATGCCGGACTGATCGCCAAGGCCGCCGCCGGCGCCTATCGACTGCGGCTGCGCGCCGATGCGCGCTACTCGCCGCACGACCGCGCGCAACTGCTGCAGCACGAAGCCTTCGTGCATTCGCTGACCGCGCTCAACGGCCGCGCGCAGCCGGTGCTGCCGAGCCTGGCGATGGCCGCGCCGCGCACCACCGCCACGCAGGAAGGACTGGCGGTGTTCGCCGAGCAGATCACCGGCAGCCTCGACATCGCCCGCATGAAGCGGGTCAGTCTGCGTACCGAGGCGATCGCGCGTGCACTGGACGGGGCCGACTTTCTGCAGGTGTTCGACTACTTCCACGCCGCCGGACAAGCCCCGGCCGAGAGCTTCGCCTCGGCGCAGCGGGTGTTCCGCGGCGTGCCGCTCGGCGGCGGTCATGCCTTCACCAAGGACACGGTGTACCTGCGTGGCTTGATCGATGTGCACACCTTCTTCCGCCAGGCGCTGGCGCAGCGCCGCTTGCCGCTGTGTCGGCAGTTGTTCGCCGGCAAGATGACCCTGGACGATGTGCACCGGTTCGCGCCGCTTTTCGACGACGGCACGCTGCAGCCGCCGCGCTGGCTGCCGCCGTGGCTGGCACGTGCCGGCGGGCTGGCGGGCATGCTCGCGTTCTCGCTGTTCGCCAACCGCATCCGGCTCGACCGGCTCTAGCCGCTCACAGCCCGAAGGTCGGCGGCGCGGCGGTCGAATACAGGCAGCGCACACTCTCGCCCAGGTCGGCCGGGTCGGCACCGGCGAACAGCGCATGCAACTGGTGCCGGCGGGGTGCGGGCGTCGGTACCAGACCGACCCAGGCGTCGCGCCCGGCGGCCTTGGCTGCGTACAGGCAGCGATCGGCCAGCGCGCTGGTCTGCTGCCAGTCGCCGAGCGTCGGCCAGGCGGATGCGAACGGCCAGGGCGCAAAGCCGATCGAGCAGGTCAGCGGCAGCGGCGCACCGTGGGCCAGCGTCACCGGCTCGGCGGCGACGGTGTCGCGGATGCGCTCGGCCAGCCGGGCTGCCGCCTCGGGGCCGTCGAGCGGGGCGACCAGCAGGAACTCCTCGCCGCCCCAGCGCACCAGCAGGTCGTCGCTGCGGCACAGGCCGCGCAGCCGCTGCGCGAATTGCACCAGCACCGCGTCGCCGGCCTGGTGCCCGCGAGTGTCGTTGATGCGCTTGAACGCGTCGATGTCGAGCATGAAGAAGTACAGCGCGGTCTGCGTCGCCTCCGCGGTGGCCGGCGTCGACACACGCTGCGACGCCCGCGCAAGCCAGTCCTGCAGCTCGCGCCGGTTGGCCAGGCGGGTCAGCGGATCGAGCCGGGTCGCCGCGTCGAGTTGCGCGTTGCTCAACTGCAGTTGCCGATTGGCCTGTTCGAGCTGGGCAGTGCGCTCGGCGATCGTGCGGTCGAGCAGTGCCGCGCGTTCGCGCTCGCGATGCACCGCCCGTCGCGCGCGCCAGACGAACAGCGCCAGCGCACAGACGGCCAGCAGCACGTAGCCCGCGTAGGCCAGCGGATGGCGCCAGGGCGGCGGCGGCATGGTCATCTCCAGCACCCGCGACGGGCCGAACGTGCCGTCGCGGCCGGCCGCCTGCACCTCCAGCCGATAGCGCCCGGCGGGCAGGTGGTTGAGCGAGACCTCGGTGCGCGCCTGGTGTGGATACAGCCAGCCCGCATGCAGGCCGTCGACCCGGTAACGCAGCTGCGCCGCGCCAGGGGCGAGGAAGTCGATCGCGGTCATGCCGATCGTGAACACGTCGTCCTCGTCGTCGAGCGTGATCCGGGTCGCGTAGACGATGTCGGTCTCGCCGGCGCGACGCGCCTCCAGGTCGCTGCGCCGGCTGAGCAACTGCAGGCCGGTGAGCACCGGGCGCGCCGGCGCGCTGCGCCGCGGCAGTTGCATCGGCGCGATCACGTCCAGCCCCAGTGTGCCGCCGAAATACAGCAGCCCGTCCGCGTCCTGGAACGCCGAGCCGCTGTTGTATTCCTGGTTGCGCAGGCCGTCGCGCCGGCCGAGGTTCTGTACGATGCCGTTGTCGTGGTCGACCACGCTCAGGCCCAGATTCGTGCTCACCCACAGCCGCCCGCCCGGATCGGGCAGGATCCGGTAGACGACGTTGTTGGTCAGCCCGTCACGGTCGGTCAGCACGGTCGACTCGCCGCTCGCGCGGTCGATGCGGTACAGGCCGCCGCCGAAGGTGCCGGCCCAGATCGCGCGGACATCGCTATGGATCGCCCACACCGCGCGGTGCAGGCCGGCGCCGGTGGGCGTCAGTCGCGCGAACGTATCGCCGCGCAGCCGCCACAGCCCGCGCGTGCTGGTGCCCACCAGCAGACTGCCGTCGATGTCGGGATACAGCCGGGTGACCACGCTGCCGTCGATCGCCGCCACGCGCGGGTCGGCCACCGCCTGGCCGCGCTCGAAACGCTGCAGCCCGCCGCGGGTGCCGACCCACAGCGTGTCGCCCTGGCGCAGCAGCGCATCGATGCGCGGATCGCGCAGGCCCGGGATCGGCGCGATGCGGTCATCGCGGTGCAGCCGGTATAGCCCCGACAGCGTGCCGACCCACCAGCCGCCGGCCCCGTCGGCGGCGAGGGCGCGCACCGAATCGGTCGCCAGTGCCGGGATCGTGCGCCACGGCCCGGCGCCATCGCGCAGGTGCAGCCCGGCATCGGTGCCGACCAGCATCCGCGCCCCGTCGCGTGCGACTGCGCGCACGCTCGGGCTCGGCCAGTCGCGCATGTCGCCGACGCCGGCGCCGTCCTGGCGGATCACCGACGACAGCGGCCGCGCCCGGTACAGGCCCGAGGTGTAGGTCCCGATCCACAAGGCCCCGGACCGCCCCTCATGGAAGCGGGTGATCGCACTGCGCGGCGGTTGGTCGAAGCGCAGCGGCTGCGGGCGGTCGCTGCCGGGCGCGAGCTGCACCACCCCGCCATCGGCGAAGCCGACCAGCAACCGGCCATCGCCGAGCCGGATCATCGCCGTGGGCCGCGCGGTGCTGGCGCCCAGCGCGGTCATCGGCCAATGGCGCAGGACCGCACCGCCCAGGTCCAGCCGGTGCAGGCCGGCATCGGAGGCGATCCACAGCCCCTCGGGACCGGCCTGCAGCGCCAGGCAGCGGCGCGCGCCTGGCGGCGACGGCAGCGCCTCGAGCCCGGTATCGGCGACCGCCCACAGCCTGCAGGCGGTGTCCAGCGCGACCGGCTGCCCGCGGCTTTCCGCCCAGACCAGGCCCACGATCTCCCCGGTCGCGCCCAGCGGCCGGACCTTGGCGACCGCCGCGTCGACATGGTCGACCCCGGCCTCGGTGCCCACCCACGCGCCGCCGTCCGGGTCGAGCAGGATCTCGGTGACGCGCGTATGCGACAGGCCCGCATCGACATCCACCCGTCGTCGCGTCCAGGTCGGCAGATGCACCACCTCCACGCCGGCGTCATCGGTGCCCAGCCACATCCGCGTGGTGGAGGCCTCGAACGCCAGGCTGTCGATGCCGCTGCTCGCCAGACCCGCCTCGCCGGGCGTGCCGTCGGTCCGGTAGGTGCGAAAGCGATGCCCATCGAACCGGTTGAGGCCATCCTGGGTGGCGACCCACAGAAAGCCCTGGTCGTCGCCGCTCATCGACGAGACCGTCAGCTGCGACAGCCCTTCATCGAGGCCGTAGACCTCCAGGCTCAGCGGGGGTGCCTCGCCCGGCGCCTGCGCACAGACGCCCGCAGGCGCCAGCGCGGCGAGCAGCGCGAGCAGTGCGCCACGGCAACGGCGGCGCCTGTGCGCGCGAAGAATGTGCGCGACGGTATGCACCTCGATGGCGGCTCCGGCTCCCGATCGTCCCGATCGACCATTGTGCCTTCGAAAGCGCCCGCCGATGGACATGCCAGACTGTGGCAATGGAGACTCCGACGATCCTGGTCGCCGACGACCACCCGCTGCTGCGCGCCGCGGTCCTGCACGCACTGCGCGATGGCCTGGGCGAGATCCGCGTGGTCGAGGCCGCCAGCGCCTCGGCCGTCGAGACTGCGCTGCGGGCCCACCCCGAGATCGAGCTGGTGCTGCTCGACCTGGCGATGCCCGGCGCCCGCGGCCTGTCCACGCTGGTGTGGCTGCGCGGCGAGCGGCCCGAGCTGCCGGTGCTGGTGATCTCGTCCAACGACCACCCGCGCACCGTGCGCCGGGTCCAGCAGTTCGGCGCTGCTGGTTTCATCTCCAAGTCGGCGCCCGCCGAGTCGATCGCCCAGGCGGTCGCGGCGGTGCTCGACGGCGGCAGCTGGTTCCCGCCGCTGACCGCCGAGCGCTCGGAGGCCGATGCCCAACTGGCCAGCCGCCTGGCCCAGCTCACGCCGCAGCAGGTGCGGGTGCTGCTGTGCCTGGCCGACGGCCTGCTCAACAAGCAGATCGCCCACCAGCTCGGCCTGGCCGAGAACACCGTCAAGGTCCACGTGACCGCGATCCTGCGCAAGCTCGAATGCCACAGCCGCACCCAGGCCGCAGTCCTGGTCAAGGCCTTGGAGCCCGAAGACGAGGGCTGACCGCGAGGGCGGTGACGGCGCCACGCGCAGCTTGCCAAAGCGTCACCCGTCGGTCGGCAACGCCGGTTGCGCGTTCAGCTGCTGAAGTTGAAGACGGGCGCCTGCAGTTCCTGCCACAGCCCGTCCCGGGCGAGGGGGAACCCAGCTGCATGGGCCTGCGCGAACCAGGCCTCGATCTGCGCCCGCTCGATCCCGGTCACCGCGTTCTCCATCGCCAGCAGCCCGCAGAAATACAGGCCGATGGCGCTGCCCGCATCGCCGGCGCGCTGGAACTGCGCCAGTGCGGCCTGCGGGTCGCGCGGCATGCCGATGCCGAAGGTCTGCAGCAGTCCGAGGTCGATCCAGGCCTCGACATCGCCGCGCGCGGCCTGCTCGCGGATCGCGGCGACGATGGCGTCGAGCCGCGCCTGCGACGCGGCGGTCGGTTGCGAGCGGGGGGCGGACAGGCCGCCCAGCTGGGTCGGGCGCAGCGCGCCGCGTTCGAACAGGCTCTGCGTGGTCATCGCAAAGCGCATGCGCCAACGCGCCTCCTGCGTGGCATCGCCGCGAAGGCGGGCGTCCTCCCACAGGTCGCGCATCGCGGCTGTCGAGCCATGGCGCGCCGCGAGCAGCAGCCACGGACGCCCCTGTTCCGGCCGCGGCCGCCGCAGCGCCCCGCCGATGTCGCGCTCGCCATAGGGTGCCAGGCTGCCGGTCGACAGCGCGCGTCCCAGTCGCGCCTGCGCGCCCATCACCGCGTCGTCGACGGGGCGCAGCACGGCGGCCCGCCGGTACAGGCGCAGTGCGGTCCAGTCCTGTTGCCGGGCGTGTTGCTGGCCGGCCTCCAGCAGGGTGTGCGCGTCGGCATCGCCCCGGACGGGCGTCGTGGTGACGCAGCCGCTGAGCACCAGCAGACAGGCGAACAGCGCCGCGACGGCAGGACACAGACGTGCGCGCAAGGGCATGGGCATGGGCATGGCGGGACAGGGCTCCTGGATGGCGGCGGCGTGGCGGTGGCGGGTCGCGAGGATCGGCCGACAGCGCCCGGAGGGCAAGCGCGTTCGCGGATCGGCTTGGCGTCGGGCGTGCGCGGCGCCGCTCAACCGCGACGCAGCAGACGCTGGCTCAGCAAGGCGCGCAGCGCCGGTGGACGCACCGGCATCGGCAGGATGCTCCAGTCACCGGCCTCGACCAGCGCGCGCAACCCGGCGTCCTCGCGCTCGGCCAGCAGGATCACCAGCGGCGCGTCTTCCCAGCTCGCCTGCAGCTGGCGCCACAGTGCGGCGACGTCCGCGGCATTCCCCCGCTCGCACAGCAGCAGGACGTCGGGTGCGGCCGCGCCATCGGCCAGCGTCACCGCGTCCGCCGGTGCCCCGACGAACGCCACCGTGCACTGCCACTGCGCCAGTCGCTCGCGCATCGCCTCGCAGGCCACGACGTCGGAATCGATGTACCAGACCCGGCAGCCGCGCAGCGGCGAATCCTCGCCGGGGTCTCGCGTCGGCGCCGGTGCCGGGTGCGCGCCCGGCTGCGCCAGCGGCACCGTGACCGAGAACACGCTGCCCACGCCGGGCTGCGAGCGCAGGCCGATGCGATGGCCGAGCAACCGCGCGATGCGCTCGACGATCGACAGCCCCAGACCGACTCCGCGGTCGTCGCCGCCGCCGTCGTCGAGCCGGCGGAACTCCTCGAAGATCTCGCGCTGGCGGTTGGGCGCAATGCCCGGGCCGGTGTCGTGCACCTCGATGCGCAGCGACGTGCCCTCGCGCCGGCAGCCGAGCAGGATGCGGCCGTGCGCGGTGTAGCGCACCGCGTTGGACAGGAAGTTCTGCACCAGCCGGCGCAGCAGCACCGGATCGCTGCGTACCCAGGCGCGCGTGGGCACCGCGTCCAATTGCAGGCCGCGGGCCTGCGCCAGCACGCCGGCCTCGCGCGCCAGCGCTTCGAGCACCGGGCCCAGCGGCACGTCGCGCACGTCGGCCTGCAGCGTGCCCGATTCCAGCCGCGAGACATCGAGCAGGCTGGTCAGGATGCCGTCCTGCGCCGACAGCGCGCTCTCGATGCTGTCGACGATCGTGCGTGTCTCCGCATTCGGCAAGCGTGCGCGCAGCGCCGAGACGAACATGCGCGCGGCGTTGAGCGGCTGCAGCAGATCGTGCACCGCGGCCGCGGCGAACCGGCCCTTCTGGCGGTTCGCGGCCTCGGCCTCGCGGCGCGCCTGTTCCAGATCCGCGGTGCGCTCGGCGATGCGCTGCTCCAGCGCGTCGGCCAGCGTGCGCAGTTCGCGCGCGGTGGTCTTGTAGGCGGTGATGTCGGCGTAGCTGGTGACGAACCCGCCGTCGGGCAGCGGATTGCCGCGGATCTCCAGCACCGTGCCGTCGCTCTTCTCGCTTTCGCGCGCATGCGGCTTGCCGCTGCGCAGATGGTCGAGCCGGCGCTCGATCGCGTCTTCGACCGGGCCGGGGCCGAGCAGGCCGCGTCGCGCGTTGTAGCGGAACACGTCCTCGATCGGCGTGCCCACCCGCACCAGGTCGGGCGGGAAGCGGAACAGCTCGATGTAGCGCGCGTTCCAGGCCACGATGCGCAGCTGCGCGTCGATGATGACCACGCCCTGCGGCAGATGCGCCAGCCGCCGGCTCAGCCCGGTATCGGCTTCCTGCGCGGCGGCGACCAGCCCGTCCTTGGCGGTGCGCAGTTCCTCGGCGTGCTGGCGCACCAACGTCTCCAGCTCCTCGCGGCTGCGCCGACGCAGCGCCGCCAGGCGCAGCCGCTGCTGCGCGAACAGCACCACGAACACCAGCGCGATCCACGACACGCCGGCGATACCGGCCCACTGCCAGGCCGCGATCGCGACCGGCGTCGCATCCTGCAACAGATGCAGCGTCCAGTCGGTGTCGGCCAGCGGCGTGCGTTGCCACAGCCAGCGTCCGGACATGGCCGGGTTGTCGATGCGCGCCAGCGCATCGGCGCCGATCGTGCCGGCGAACGGACGCAACGGCTGCCGGCCGTACTGCCGCGTGGATTCGAGTTCGGCGCGTGCGCTATCGCTGAGCGGGGCGAGGACCCGGTAACGCCATTCGGGCCGGCTGGCCAGGAACACGATGCCGTACCGGTCGCTGGCCAGCACCACGTTGCCGGTGTGCGGCCAACGTTCCTCGTACTGGGTCAGCTCGAGCTTGATGACGATCACGCCGACCGCGCGGCCGTCCGCGTCGCGCAGCGCCTCGGACAGGAAGTAGCCCGGCACGCCGGTGGTCACACCGATGCCGTAGAAGCGCCCGCTGCCCTCGCGCAGTGCCTGCTGCACATAGGGGCGGAAGGCGTAACGTTCGCCGACGTTGCTGCCCAGCGTGCGCCAGTTGCTGGCCGCGATCGCGGTGCCGTCGGCGCCGATCAAGGTCAGCGTGGACGCCTGCGCGGTGCGGTTGGCTTCCTCCAGCCGCCGGTTCAGCCGCTCGCGCGTGGGCGCGTCCACGGGCGCGGCGACCGCGGCGCGCAGGTCGGGGTCGAGCGCCAGCAACTGCGGCAGCGCGCGGTAACGCTCGATGCGCTGGTCCAGCGCCTGCGCCTGCAACTGCAATTGCTGCTGCGCCAGCGCGGTCTGCTGGCGCAAGGCGCTCTGGCCACCGACCTGGTAGCCCAGCACGATCGTCGCCACCAGCCCGCCGATCGCGATTGCGGTCCAGAGCAGGCGGCGGGCACGGGGCGGGGATCGCATGGGGCCAGGCTAGCGGCCGACGTGTCGCGGGCTCGCGACGCGTCGCTCGCTCAGAACTGCACCTGCGCGCGGAACTCGACCGCATCGGGCGAGGTCGCGCGGCCGCCGCGGGTGGCGTTGGTGCGCACGTAGTTGGCCTGCAGCTTGAAGTGCGAGGTCAGATACCAGTTGGCGCCGAACGTCCAGTCATGCTGGCGGCCGCCGGCGATCAGGCCGTCGTCGAGGTCGAGCGTGCTGTAGCGCGCGGCCAGTTCCACCGCGCCGTAGCCGTGCGCCGGCTTGGGGTTGGCGACATTGCCGGCCGAGTACGGCCGGTGCTCGCCGGTGATCAGCCAACTGCCGGCCAGGTAGCCGCCTTCGGCGCGGTAGTCGGGCAGGCCACCGTCGCGCGCGATGTCGGCGCGCAGCAGCTCGCCCTGCAGCGAGACCGGCCCACGGATCCAGATGCCTTCCAGACCGGTGCGGCGGATGTGATCGACCGGCGCCAGGTCGCCCGAATCGACCAGGCGCACCGGCGTCAGCCCCGCGCCGGGTCGCGCACGCAGGCGCGCAGTCGGGGCGAAGCGGTCGCCGCGCCCGTCGGTCCAGGCCTCCGGGTTCTCGCGCGAGGCCGCCAGCCCCAGGTGCAGCACGTCGCCGTCGGCCTTGCGCGGCGTCCACACCGCACGCCCGGCCAGGGTCTGGCCGTGGTTGTCGCCGTGCAGGTCCTGACCGGCGTAGCCGCCGAGCTGGAACAGCGCGGTCGGCTGTTCGTAGGTCCACTCCACACCGGTCCGCCGGCCCTGGTAGATCGCCTGGATCGGCGCCGCCAGTTCCATGAACGTGCCGGCGCGCGAGGCGGTCACGCCCTCCAGCCCGACCGGCACCTTCATATAGCCCACGCGCAGCTTGCCCAGGTCGCGGCCCAGGAACGCCTTGCTCTCCACGCGCACGAACACGTCCAGCCAGGTCCTGGATTCGAAGTCGAAATAGACCATCGCATCCCAGACGCCGGCCTTCTTGACCGTCGCGCCGAACTCGCGGCGGCGCAGTCCGTCGTCGTCGCTCAGGCGCGGATCGCCGCTGAAATCCACCGTGTCCCAGGCGAAGTTCGCCGTCGCCGCGACGCGGGTGCCGTCGCCGAAGGTGTAACTGGTCGGCCAGTCGTCGAATTCACGGGCGAACGCAGGAGACGTGCCGGCGGCGAGCGCCAGCAGCAGCGGGAGGGTGGGGCGCATCGGGGGACCTTAATGGGCGCAGGGCGCGGGTGGCCGGGCAGTCTAGGCAGTGTGCGCAGCGGATGCACGCGGCGCATAACACCAATGCGCTATCGGCGGATCGGGCGTGCGGGCGTACAACACAGCCTCGCCGAGCGCCCGCATGTCGACGGACGCGCCAACCGGATCCTCGCATGCACGCCATTCCCGCCGCCACGCCGGCCGCCCCGCGGTTGCCGTGGTATCGCCAGTTGTACGTCCAGGTGCTGGTCGCGATCGCGCTGGGTGCGCTGCTCGGTCACTACGCACCGGTGTTCGCCGAGCAGCTCAAGCCGCTGGGCGACGCATTCATCAAGCTGGTCAAGATGATCATCGCGCCGGTGATCTTCCTGACCATCGTCACCGGCATCGCCGGCATGACCCAGCTGCGCACCGTCGGCCGGGTGTTCGCCAAATCGATGGCGTACTTCCTGTTCTTCTCGACGCTGGCGCTGGTGGTCGGCATGGTCGTGGCGCACATCGTCCAGCCCGGCGTGGGCATGGACATCGACCCGGCCACGCTCGATACCGCCGCGGTGCAGGGCTATGTGCAGAAATCGCATGAGCTCACGCTCACCGGCTTCCTGCTCGACATCATCCCCGGCACTCTGGTAGGTGCATTCGTCGACGGCAACATCCTGCAAGTGCTGTTTGTCGCGGTGCTGTTCGGCATCGCGCTGGCGCTCACCGGCCAGAAGGGCCGCCCGGTGTTGACCTTCCTCGAAGCGCTGACCACGCCGGTGTTCAAGCTGGTGCACATCCTGATGAAGGCCGCCCCCATCGGCGCCTTCGGCGCGATCGCCTTCACCATCGGCAAGTACGGCCTGGAATCGCTGGTCAACCTGGCCTGGCTGGTAGGCACGTTTTACGTCAGCTCGCTGCTGTTCGTGCTGGTGATCCTGGGTGCGGTGGCGCGCGCCTGCGGCTTCTCGGTGCTCAAGCTGATCCGCTATCTGAAGGCCGAACTGCTGCTGGTGCTGGGCACCTCGTCGTCGGAATCGGCGCTGCCCTCGCTGATGGAAAAGATGGAAAAAGCCGGCTGCAAGAAGTCGGTGGTCGGCTTGGTCGTGCCGACCGGCTACTCGTTCAACCTCGATGGCACCAACCTCTACATGACCCTGGCCGCGCTGTTCATCGCCCAGGCCACCAACACCGAGCTCACGCTGTGGCAGCAGGTCACCCTGCTGCTGGTGGCGATGCTCAGCTCCAAGGGCGCCGCCGGCGTGACCGGCGCGGGCTTCATCACGCTGGCGGCCACGCTGTCGGTGGTGCCGACGGTGCCGGTGGCCGGCATGGCGCTGATCCTGGGTATCGACCGCTTCATGAGCGAGTGCCGCTCGCTGACCAACTTCATCGGCAACGCGGTCGCGACCGTGGTCGTCGCGCGCTGGGAGAACGCGCTCGACCGCGATGCCCTCAACGCTGCGCTCGACGGCACACCGGCCCCGGTGATGGCCGCGCCCGATCCGGCCGCCGGGCCCGGCGACCGCGAGGTGCTGGCGCTCGACTGATCGCCGCACCCAGCACCATCCATGCAATCCCTCGGGAGGGGACCCATGACAACACCACATCGCTGGGCCGGCGCCATCGCCGGCCTGTTGTTCGCCTGCACCGGCATCGCCCAGGCGCAGACCGGCCCACAGACCGTGCCGCTGTGGCCGGCCGGCCACCTGCCGACCAACGTCACCGGGCCCGAGCAGGTCGGCAACGAAGGCAGCGCGCTGGGTGCGGTGACCCGCATCGCCGAGCCGCGAATGGAGATCTACCGGCCTGCGCAGCCCAACGGCACCGCGGTGCTGATCCTGGGCGGCGGCGGCTACTTCCGCATCCAGGTCGGCACGGCCGCAGCGCCGATGGCGCAGTGGCTGGCCTCGATCGGCACCACCGCCGCGGTGCTGTACTACCGGCTGCCGGGCGATGGCTGGCCGGCGGTGGCGCCGTTCCAGGACGGCCAGCGCGCGGTGCGCCTGCTGCGCAGCCAGGCCGATACGCTGGGCATCGACCCGCAGCAGATCGGCGTCATGGGCTCGTCGGCCGGCGCCAACCTCGGCGGCATCCTCGCCACGCGGTTCGACCACGACTTCTATCCCGCCCTGGATGCCGCCGACCGCGCCTCCGCGCGGCCGGATTTCCTGGCGATGCTCTACCCGGTGGTGTCGCTGCAGGCGCCGCTCGACACCACCCGTTCGCGCCGCGAACTGGGCACGCAGTCCGACGCGGTCGCCGCCTACTCGGTCGAATCGCACGTGCGCGCCGACATGCCGCCGGTGTTCCTGGTGCATGCCGCCGACGATCCGATCGCCGATGTCGGCCACAGCCTGACGATGTTCAATGCCACCCGCGCCCAGGGCGTGCCGGCCGAGATGCACATCTTCGAGCGCGGCGGCCATAGCTGGGGCCTGGGCCGGCCGGGCGCGCTGGTCGCGCAGTGGCCGCGCCTGTTCGCGACCTGGGCGCGCAGCCACGGCTTCATGCAGGGTGCGCCGGTCTCGCTGCAGCCGTTGCTCGGCAACACCGCACCCGCGCCGGCCACCGATGTGCCGGACGAGGACATCGACGACGCGGACGGCGACTGACCGCCGCGCCCACGCCACCATCCCGGGGAGGGACATACATGCACCCATTGCGCTCTGCGGCACTCGCTGCCGCCATCGGCCTTGCACTCGGCACGGCCGCCTTCGACGCCACCGCCCAGGACGAGACCGCACTGCGTACGCTCGTCGAACAGCAGGCCCAGATGCTGCAGGCCCAGGCCGCCCAGCTCGAACAGCTCAACGCGCGCCTGGCCGCGCTCGAAGCGGGGCGGCCGGCACCGGCGACCGCCGTCGCCGCGTCGCCTGCGGCCGCGTCCGCGACTGACGCCCAGGTCGCCGCGGCCGTCGCCGACACCCGCCAGGACGACCTGGCAATCCTGCAGGCGCAGGTCGCGCAGCTGGCCGCCAGCGGCGGCACCGGCGGCGGCAACACCAGCTGGCGCCGCGGCGGACCGGAGTTCCGCAACGCCGATCGCAGCTTCACCTTCCACCCGCGTGGCCGGGTGATGATGGACTGGTCGTCGACCCACGGCTCGAACTTCGCCGACCGCAACATCGGCGGCACCGAAATGCGCCAGGTGCGCCTGGGCGCCGAAGGCACCATCGGCGCGCTGGGCTACAAGATCGACGTCGACTTCGCCGACAACGACGTCAGCATCAAGGACGCCTACCTGTCCTGGGATACGCGCCTGGGCAACCTGCCGGCCGAGTTCTACCTCGGCAACAAGCTCAAGGACCGCGCGATCGATTCGAGCACCACGCTCACCCGCACGCCCTTCATGGAGCGCAACGCGGTCGCCTCGATCGGCGCGCCCAACAGCGGCTACTTCGGCCTCGGCGCGCAGATGAAGCTCATCGGCCAGAACTGGCACTACAGCCTGGGCTTCACCGGCGACGACATCGGCAACGCCGGTGCGCAGAGCGATTCGCAGACCGTCACCACGCGCGCGCACTGGAACCCGATCAAGCGCGCGCAGGGCTTCGTGCACCTGGGCGGCTGGGCGGTGTACGAGGAGTTCGGCAGCGACGTGACCAGCATCAACAAGGTCCCGCGCATCGCCTCGAGCTTCAACGACAACGTGCGTGTGTCGGCCAGCTCGATCGCCGACGTCAGCCGCGAGACCATCTGGGGCGCCGAGCTCGGCGGCACCTGGCGCAGCGGCTGGGCCTTCGCCGAGTACGCCGAGCGCACCATCGCCTCGCGCACCGCCGACGACGTCACCCAGAAGGCGACCTCGGTCTATGCCGGCTGGCTGCTCACCGGCGAGAAGCCCGGTTTCAGCGCCCGCTCCGGCGTCTGGGGCACCACCCGCGTCGCGCGCCCGGTCACCGACGGCGGCATCGGCGCCTGGGAACTGGCCGCGCGTTTCGACCGCATGGACTTCACCGACGCCCGGCGCGGCGGCGAGGGCGACGCCTGGACGCTCGGCGTGAACTGGTACCTCAACAACTGGTCGCGGCTGATGCTCAACTACGTGCACTGGACCACCGACAACCAGGTCGGCAGCTACCGCGGCCCGGATTCGGGCAACACCGTCAACGTCCGCGCCCAGGTCGTGTTCTGACCTGCGCAATGCGCACCATCCGCCCGCGTCGGGTCCGGCGCGGGCGCGGGGGGTAGAATCACGCGCCTGCCCCCGCTTCCCATACCCAAGACCAATCTGATGTCCAACGACGATTTCCGCCAGGCCGCCCTCGACTATCACCGCCTGTCGCCGCCCGGCAAGATCACCGTCAGCGCGACCAAGCCGATGCTGACCCAGCGCGATCTCGCCCTGGCCTACTCGCCCGGTGTGGCCTACGCCTGCGAGGAGATCGTCAAGGACCCCAACGCCGCCAGCGAACTGACCGCGCGCGGCAACCTGGTCGCGGTCATCAGCAACGGCACCGCGGTGCTGGGCCTGGGCGACATCGGCGCGCTGGCCGGCAAGCCGGTCATGGAAGGCAAGGGCGTGCTGTTCAAGAAGTTCGCCGGCGTCGACGTGTTCGACATCGAGGTCGACGAGCGCGACCCCGACAAGCTGGTGGAGATCATCGCCAGCCTCGAGCCGACCTTCGGCGGCATCAACCTCGAGGACATCAAGGCACCGGAGTGCTTCATCGTCGAGCGCAAGCTGCGCGAGCGGCTGAAGATTCCGGTGTTCCACGACGACCAGCACGGCACCGCGATCATCGTGGGCGCTGCGATCGTCAACGCCCTGGAAGTGGCCGGCAAGCGCATCGAGGATGTCAAGCTGGCGACCACCGGCGCCGGCGCGGCCGGCATCGCCTGCCTGGACATGCTCGTCGCCCTGGGCCTGAAGCCCGAGAACATCCTCGCCTTCGATCGCGACGGCGTGATCCACACCGGCCGCGACAACCTCGATGAGGCCAAGGCCCGCTACGCCCGCGACACCCCGGCGCGCACGCTGGCCGAGATCGTCGCCGGCGCCGACGTGTTCCTGGGCCTGTCGGCCGGCGGCATCCTCAAGCCCGAGATGGTCGCCACGATGGCGCCGCGCCCGGTGATCCTGGCGCTGGCCAACCCGTACCCGGAGATCATGCCCGAGGACGCCAAGCGCGCCCGCCCGGACGCGATCATCGCCACCGGCCGTTCGGACTACCCCAACCAGGTCAACAACGCGGTCTGCTTCCCCTACATCTTCCGCGGCGCGCTGGACGTGGGCGCCACCGGCATCAACGAGGCGATGAAGCTCGCCTGCGTGCACGCCATCGCGCAGCTCGCCAAGGAAGAAGCCAGCGACCTGGGCACCGCCTATGGCGAGGAAATCCCCAGCTTCGGCGCCGAGTACATCATCCCGCGCCCGTTCGACCCGCGGCTGCTGACCATCGTCGCCCCGGCCGTCGCCCAGGCCGCGATGGCCTCGGGCATCGCGCTGCGCCCGATCGAGGACATGGGGGCCTACCGCGAGAAACTCGGCCAGTTCATCCACCGCACCGGCCTGGTCATGAAGCCGGTCTACGACCGCGCCCGCGGCGACCGCCAGCGCGTGGTCTACGCCGAGGGCGAGGAAGAAATCGTGCTGCGCGCCGTGCAGACCGTGGTCGACGAAGGCCTGGCGACCCCGATCCTGATCGGCCGCCCCGACGTCATCGACATGCGCATCAAGCGCCTGGGCCTGCGCCTGGTTGCCGGCCGCGACTTCGAACTGACCAACATCAATGACGACCCGCGCTTCAACGAATACTGGCAGCACTACCACGCCATGACCGCGCGCCGCGGCGTCACCCCCGACTCGGCCAAGAACCTGCTGCGCTCGCGCCCGACGCTGATCGCCGCGATCATGGTCGACCGCGGCGAAGCCGACGCGATGATCACCGGCATCGTCGGCCGCTTCCACAAGAAGCTCGGCTACGTGCGCAGCGTGCTGGCGCTCGACCCCGGCCTGCAGAGCACCTCGGCGATGACCGGCGTGGTCAACGACCAGGGCCTGTGGTTCTTCGTCGACACCCACGTCCAGCCCGACCCGACCGCCGAGCAGATCGCCGAGAGCACCATCCAGGCCGCCTACCGCCTGAAGCTGTTCGGCATCGAACCGAAGATCGCCCTGCTCTCGCACTCCAACTTCGGCAGTCACGACGACCCCAGCGCCCGCAAGATGCGCGAAGTGCGCGAGATCCTCGTGCGCCGCGCGCCCCGGCTCGAATTCGACGGCGAGATGATGGGCGACACCGCCTGGGACGAATCCCTGCGCCGCCGCATGCTGCCCGACACCACACTGAGCGGCCGCGCCAACCTGTTCGTGTTCCCGAACATCGACGCGGCCAACATCACCTACAACATGATCCGCGTGATGACCGGCGGCGTGGCCCTGGGGCCGATCCTGATGGGCGTCAACAAGCCCGCCCACATCCTGACGCCCTCGGCCACCCCGCGCCGCGTGATCAACATGACCGCCATCGCCGCCGTCGACGCCCAGATCCGCAAGGCCCAACAACAAGGCGCCTGACCGGCAGTCCACCTCTCCCGCACCGCGGAGGAGGTGCGCGATCGCGCGATTCAGCCACCTCCCCGCACCGTGACGGAGATCGGCACGCATCGCGCAACCAGATCACCTCCCCCGCATCGCGGGGGAGGTCGACACGCGTAGCGTGTCGGGTGGGGGCGGGGCTTTTGAGCGGAATGCCGCTTCGTCCAGTACGGCGCGAAAAGCACCCCCATCCCAACCTTCCCCCGCAGGCGGGGGAAGGAGACAAGCGCCCCGCGCGCGCGTCGTTGCACTCGCGCCGAGAACAACCGAATCGCGCAACCAGATCACCTCCCCCGCATCGCGGGGGAGGTCGACACGCGTAGCGTGTCGGGTGGGGGCAGGGGCTTTTGAGCGGAATGCCGCTTCGTCTAATAGGGCGCGAAAAGCGCCCCCATCCCAACCTTCCACCCGTAAAGGGCGCAATGCCCCGCAAGCGGGGGAAGGAGACAAGCATCAATCACCTCCCCCGCACCGCGGGGGAGGTCGGCACGCATCGCGTGCCGGGTGGGGGCAGGGGCTTTGAGCGGGATACCGCTTCGTCCAGCACCACGCGTAAAGCCGCCCCCATCCCAACCTTCCCCCCGCAAGCGGGGGAAGGAGCGAAGCGCATCGCG
The DNA here is from genome assembly GCF_037198055.1 of Luteimonas sp. gir. Taxonomy (NCBI): domain Bacteria; kingdom Pseudomonadati; phylum Pseudomonadota; class Gammaproteobacteria; order Lysobacterales; family Lysobacteraceae; genus Luteimonas; species Luteimonas sp. gir. The sequence goes on along the minus strand of NZ_JBBAXQ010000004.1, from coordinate 167,583 downwards.
CGCTGATCATGCATCGCGCGAGCAGTCGCATCCTCGGAGCAGGAGAGCCAACCCCATCACGCAATCCGCCACCTCCCCCGCCTCGCGGGGGAGGTCGACACGCACAGCGTGTCGGGTGGGGGCAGGGGCTTTGAGCGAGATATCGCCTCGTCCAGCGTCGCGCAGAAAGCGCCCCCATCCCAACCTTCCCCCGCAAGCGGGGGAAGGAGACAAGCATCAATCACCTCCCCCGCATCGCGGGGGAGGTCGGCACGAGTCGCGTGCCGGGTGGGGGCAGGGGCTTTGAGCGGGATACCGATTCATCCAGCGCCGCGCAGAAAAAGCGCCCCCATCCCAGCCTTCCCCCGCAAGCGGGGGAAGGAGACAAGCATCCGTCACCTCCCCTGCACCGCGGGGGAGGTCGGCACGCGTAGCGTGTCGGGTGGGGGCCGGGGCTGTCAGCACACCCCCACCGCCCTCACTCCGCCTTGCCGTCCTCCGCCGCCAGCACCTCGGCCAGCGCCGCCGGCAGGCGGTCGAGTTGGTCCTTGTGGACCAACGCATCGCCCTCGGGCATCACGTCGCCCGGCAGGCCGTAGGCCGAGCCGGTCATGAACACCACCGGCACCCCAGGACGCAGCCGGCGGGTGAGCGCCAGCGCTTCGGCACCTGAGAACCCCGGCAGGTTGACGTCCGACAGCACCACGCGCGGCGCAAAGGCTTCCAGCGCCTCCACCAGCCCCGCCTCGCTGTGGACCCGTCGTGTCTCGACCGCCAGCCCCGCATCGCGCAGGGCCAGTTCGGCGAGCTCGGCATCGTCGCGCGAATCGTCGACGATCAGCACGCGCAGGCGTCCAGCCCGCGCGCCATGGCCTTCATCGTCCCCCATGCGGGCTCACTCTTCCTCGGGCACTTCGTTGAGCACGGCCCAGAACTTGCCCAGGGTGCGCACCGCGTCGAAGAACTGGTCGACGTCCACCGGCTTGACCACATACGCGTTCACGCCCAGGTCCCAGCTGCGCGCCAGGTCGCTTTCCTCGCGCGAGGACGACAGGATCACCACCGGCATGCGCTTGAGCGTCTCGTGGTCGCGCAACTGCTTGAGCACTTCCAGGCCGTCCATGCGCGGCATCTTGATGTCGAGCAGCAGCACCGCCGGGTCGCCCTCGGCGCGGTCGGCGTACTTGCCGCGACGGAACAGGTAGTCCACCGCCTCGACGCCGTCCTCGACATGCACGATCGGGTTGGCGAGATTGGCCTCGCGCAGCGCATCGATCGCCATCTCGGCATCGTGCGGGCTGTCCTCGGCGAGAAGGATGGTGCGGATTTCGCTCATTGCTGTTTTCCTGGTGAGGACAGAAGACCCGGCTCCTGGGCGGAGGCGGGAAGGGTGAAGAAGAACGTGGCGCCCTGGCCGGGCGCCGACTCGGCCCAGATCCGCCCGCCGTGGCGGCCGAGCACGCGACGCACGCTGGCCAGCCCGACGCCGGTGCCGGGGAACTCGCTGGCCGAGTGCAGGCGCTGGAACACGCCGAACAGCTTGCCCGCGTACTGCATGTCGAAGCCCGCGCCGTTGTCGCGCACCGAGAACTCGTAACCGCCGTCGTCCAGCCGCCGGCAGGTGACCTCGATCGTCGACGGCTCGCTGCCGCTGCTGTACTTGACCGCATTGCCCAGCAGGTTCAGCCACACCTGCCGCAGCATGTTCTCGTCGCCGACCACGATTGGCAGCGGCGCGATCGTCCACTCGATCCGGTGGTCGGGCTTCTCGGCCTTCGCATTGCTGTCGAGCATCGCGCGCGCATCGGACACCATCGTCTGCAGGTCCACGCTCTGCAGCCGCAGCGCACTGCGACCCAGGCGCGAGTACACCAGCAGGTCGTCGATCAGCGTGGACATGCGCCGCGCCGAACTGCCGATGACATTGAGGTAGTGGCTGCTCTTCTCGTCGATGTTCTCGCCCAGATGGCGGCCCAGCTTGTCGGCAAACCCGGCGATGTGCCGCAGCGGCGCGCGCAGGTCGTGGGAGACCGAATAACTGAAGGCCTCCAGCTCGCGGTTGACGTCGGAGACCTGCTCGATCTTGCCCTCGAGCTGCTGGTTGAGCTCGCGGATCTGCCGCTCGCTGATGCTCTGCGCGGTCACGTCGGAGGCGGTGATCAGCGCCACCGCATCGTCGCGGTCGGGCAGCGGCATGCGCCGGGCGTTGAGCAGCATCGTGCGCTCCACGCCGTCGACGGTGGACTGGCTCAGGCGGTAGTCCCACAGCTCGCGGTTGCGCGCCAGCACGTCGTGCAGCCGGCGCAACGTCTCGGCATCGTGCCAGGCGCCGTCGCCGATCTCGGCCAGCGCATGCCCGCGCGCATCATCGTCCACGCCGTAGAGCTCGGCGAATGCGGCGTTGTGCATCACCACCCGCTGCTGGTTGTCGACCAGCACGATCGGCTCGCGCACGCTGTCGAGCACCGCCAGCGCCCGGCTGCTGGCGCTCAGCGCCTGCCGCTCGGCGGCCACGCGGCCGGTCTGCTGGCGCAGCGCGAAGTAGCTCGCCGCCGCCAGCAGCAGCAACTGCACCACCATCGCCGCCCAGCTCGACAGCTCGGCATTGCGGTTGGCACGTGCAGCCACCGCCTTGCGGTCCAGCAGCAGCGCCTCTTCCTCGGCCACCACGTCCATCACCAGCCGCTGGATCGGGTAGAGCACGATCATCTCGTCGATCTGCCGGTTGGTCGCCGCCTCCTCGGCGGCGATCACCTGGTCGATCCGCGCCAGGCGCTGCTCGAGCATGTTGCGCAGCGCGCCCAGCCGCGCCTGCTGCGCCGGGTTGTCCCGGGTCAGTTCCAGCACCGCCTCGACATTGGGCAGGATCCGCTCGCGCGCATCGCGGATCCGCTCGCGCAGCAGCGGCGAATCGATCCCGCGGGTCAGCGCGATCGCCGCCGCCTCCAGGCTCCGGGCGTCGGCCGAAACCGACTGCACCAGGGTCTGGATCTCGCGCGTGTGCACCACCTCGAGCGTCGCCTCGTCGGCCTCGCCGATCGCCGCGCGCATGATCAGGAACGGCCCGACCACGATCAGCACGATCGCCACCCCGAGCGCGGGCAGCTGCCAACGGCTGGAACGCGAGGCGGTATGGGGCATCGGGATGGGCTCGGGCGCGGGCGGGGGGCGCAATCATGCCGCATCCTCCCCTGAACACGGGATCATGGCGGACGGCCGGGCCGCCCGCAATCGGGCAATGGCTGCCGGACCCGGTCGGCGAGCCGGACCTGGGCAGACGCACCGCTGGAACGCGCTGTCCCTCCCCCGCGGCCGGCGCGCCCGGCAGAACGCGCCTGTTAGAATCGACCGTTCGACAACGACCCCTTGCACGCGGCCGCGCGCGCCGCGCTGGAGCACATCTGATGAACTGGTTGAACGACGTCCTGCAGAACGACCCCGATCCGACCGAGACCCGCGAGTGGATCGAGTCGCTCAAGGCGGTCATCGACGTCGGCGGCCCCGAGCGCGCGCACCAACTGCTCGAGAACATGGTCGAGCTGACCCGCCGCGCCGGTGCCCACCTGCCGTTCGCGCCGACCACCGAGTACGTCAACACCATCCCGGCCCACCTCGAGCCGAAGATGCCGGGCAACAGCGACCTGGAATGGCGCATCCGCTCGATCATCCGCTGGAACGCGATGGCGATGGTCGTACGCGCCAACCGCAAGCCCGGCGACCTGGGCGGCCACCTGGCCAGCTTCGCCTCCAGCGCCACGCTCTACGACGTGGGCTTCAACCACTTCTTCCGCGCCCCTTCCGCCGACCACCCGGGCGACCTGATCTGCACCCAGGGCCACAGCTCGCCGGGCATCTACGCCCGCTCGTTCCTGGAAGGCCGCATCAGCGAAGAGCAGATCGACAACTTCCGCATGGAAGTCGACGGCAAGGGCGTCTCGTCCTACCCGCATCCCTGGCTGATGCCCGACTACTGGCAGCTGCCGACCGTCTCGATGGGTCTGGGCCCGATCGCGGCCATCTACCAGGCCCGCAACTGGAAGTACCTCGAAGCCCGCGGTCTGATGCCCAAGACCGATCGCAAGGTGTGGTGCTTCCTGGGCGACGGCGAGACCGACGAGCCCGAGAGCCTGGGCGCGATCTCGGTGGCCGGCCGCGAAGGCCTGGACAACCTGGTGTTCGTGATCAACTGCAACCTGCAGCGCCTGGACGGCCCGGTGCGCGGCAACGGCAAGATCATCCAGGAGCTGGAAGGCCAGTTCCGCGGTGCCGGCTGGAACGTCGTCAAGACGATCTGGGGCAGCTACTGGGACCCGCTGCTGGCCAAGGACAAGGACGGCATGCTCAAGAAGCTGATGATGGAGACCGTCGACGGCGAGTACCAGAACTGCAAGGCCTTCGGCGGCGCGTACACGCGCGAGCACTTCTTCGGCAAGTACCCCGAGACCGCCAACCTCGTCGCCAACCTCAGCGACGACGACATCTGGCGCCTCAACCGCGGCGGCCACGACCCGCACAAGGTCTTCGCCGCCTACCAGAACGCGATGGACACCAAGGGCCAGCCCACGGTGATCCTGGCCAAGACCGTCAAGGGCTACGGCCTGGGCAGCGCCGGCGAGGCGCTCAACCCCACCCACAACACCAAGAAGCTCGACGACGACGCGGTGCGCACGTTCCGCGACCGCTTCAAGATCCCGGTCTCCGATGCCGCGCTCAAGGACGGCGACGTGCCGTTCTACCACCCCGGCAAGGATTCGGAGGAAGTGCAGTACCTGCTCGAGCGCCGCGAAAAGCTGGGCGGCTTTTTGCCCCAGCGCCGCCGCAAGAGCACCGAAAGCCTCAAGGCCCCCGAACTCAAGGTGTTCGACCGCCTGATGCAGGACACCGGCGAGCGCGAGATCAGCACCACGATGGCCTTCGTGCAGTCGCTCTCGGTGATCCTGCGCGACAAGCAGGTGGGCCCGCGCGTGGTGCCGATCGTCGCCGACGAGGCGCGCACCTTCGGCATGGAAGGCCTGTTCCGCCAGCTGGGCATCTATGCCCCGCAGGGCCAGAAGTACAAGCCGGTGGACCGCGACCAGCTGATGTACTACCGCGAAGACGCGGCCGGCCAGGTGCTGGAAGAAGGCATCACCGAAGCCGGCGCGTTCGCCAGCTGGATGGCCGCGGCCACCAGCTACAGCACCAACGACCTGCCGATGCTGCCGTTCTACATCTACTACTCGATGTTCGGCTTCCAGCGCATCGGCGACGCCGCCTGGCAGGCGGCCGACATGCGCGCCCGTGGCTTCCTGCTCGGCGCCACAGCGGGGCGCACCACGCTCAACGGTGAAGGCCTGCAGCACGAAGACGGCCACAGCCACCTGCTCTCGGGCGCCATTCCCAACTGCCGCAGCTACGACCCCACCTTCGCCGGTGAGGTCGCAGTGATCCTGCAGTACGGCATGCAGCGCATGCTCGACGAACAGCAGGACGAGTACTTCTACATCACCCTGATGAACGAGAACTACCCGCACCCGGCCGTCACCCCCGAGGCCGCCGAGGGCATCATCAAGGGCATGTACCTGCTCTCCAGCACCACCGACGCGGCCACCTCCCCCGCCAGCAAGTCGGACACCTCCCCCGCAAGCGGGGGAGGTCGAAGCGGCACCGCCGCTTCGGGTGGGGGCAAGAAGAAAGCCTCCAACCTCCCCCACGTCCAACTCCTGGGCTCGGGCACCATCCTGCGCGAAGTCATCGCCGCGGCCGAACTGCTGGACAAGGACTTCGGCGTGACCGCCGACATCTGGTCCTGCCCCAGCTTCACCGAGCTGCGCCGCGACGGCTTCGACGCCGAGCGCTGGAACCGCTTCAACCCCGAAGCCAAGACCCGCCGCAAGCCCTACGTGACAGAACAGCTCGAAGGGCGCCCCGGCCCGGTGATCGCCGCGACCGACTACGTGCGCGCCTTCGCCGACCAGATCCGCGCCTTCGTGCCGCACACCTACACCGTGCTCGGCACCGACGGCTTCGGCCGCTCCGACACCCGCGCCAACCTGCGCCGCCACTTCGAGGTGGACCGCTACTACATCGCCCAGGCGGCGATCGACGCGCTGGCGAAGGACGGCAAGATGACCGGCAAGGATGTGGCCAGGGCGATCAAGCTGTACAAGATCGATCCGGAGAAGGCGAATCCGGTTGGGGTCTGATTTGCGATAATCCAGCCTCCGCCGATCTAGATACCTTACGCGCATTTGACTCAGGGAAGAGTTATGAGGGGCTTGGGAAAGTACGGGTCTGGTCTGCTTGCTTTAGCCAACGTGTGGTTAGCGCTGGCTTCTACCGCCAGCGTTCAGACAAAGCTTGCTGTGAGTTCTGTCGGTAAGAATCTGACTGAGCATTGGTTAGAATATTACGGCGTGCTTGTGTTGTTGGGCTTTGGGCTGTTGCTGTTGAAGTGCCGCGAGCAGCGCCTGCAGAAGAAGCAGCTTCTCAAGTACATATTGGATACGGCTGTCGAGCATGATCTTCCGGATGGCCAGTATGATGATCACGAGTGCAAGGCGACGCTCTACCGCTATCGTCGCTTCAGCCCTCTGGCCACTCTTCGGTACCGATTGTGTTGGGGGCGATGGCGGCATCCGTGGTCCGGCTGGTTGATTCCAGTGCTTCGTTCAGGGCAAAGCCGTTTGCGTCCAGCGAGTGCCACCGTGTTTAGAGCGGACACCGTCGGCGCGTCGGTTCACGGCATTACGGGTGGCGCATGGGCAAAAGGTTTCTACTACTTCAGGGCTGGCGAGAAGCCAGCTGACGGAAGAAAGCATGGGGCTTACGAAAGAAATTTGCCCAAAATGATGCTGCTCACGCAGCAAGAGTACGAGGCTCGCAAGCGTAGCGGGCACTCGTTGTCTCGTTACATCTATGGCGGACGGATAGAAGTTGGAAATCGCATTCGCTGGGGCGTACTTGTGGTTGATACCTCGGTAGAACCGGCAATTGCAAAAGGCAACAAGCCAACACGCACAGACCTTCTTATGCTAGGAATGCTATCTCGCGCCATTGAATGGGGTGAACTATGAAATGGAAGATCCTGAGCCAAACTGACCTTTTTTCCATCTATAAGCTTCCACAAAAGATCGGTTTCGAGATCGATGATAAAAAGCGGGCGCATTACCTATTCTCTTATCTGACTCCCCAAAATGGCGGAACTCGGAAAGAGATTTTCCCTGACGCTCACCTGCTCTTTGAGCCAAATTCGAACCGTGTGACTGCGGTGCATCTCAGAAGTCCTTTTAATACTGAAAGCGATGCTAACGCTGCAATGCGTTGCGCTCTCCGTGCGCACTTTGAGCGCGACGGAAGTATAGACAGCGATGAACGGCGCTTCCTCGAGCTAATCGACGCTGAAGTTGTACGTGCGAAGGCTTTTGGATAGCTCTTAGGGGGCAACTTTGCGACAGCATTGATGCTCGCTGCTTTGAGAAATTCCCTTTTCTATAGAGTGCAAGTGCAAGTGCAAGTGCTCTAGTTGCATTTTGATCGCGCCGTGGCGGGGCTCGATGCCTTTTGTGGTGAGATATGCGGCTTGGTATGCCGCTTCTCCAGAAGCGGCGCTAGAGCTATCTTTGAAAGGGATCATTGAAAGTTTCGAGCTAGGCGGGGTCTTGTGTTCGGAGTTCAAAATCCTGCAAAGATTTGAGAACGCTGAAGGCGCTGCGAGGAATGGCAATCTGCTCACGCACCCCTCCTCGCTGGCCACTATCCAGGCCTGTCGTTTGGAGTACTTTTTTAAAGCGATCTTGAGAGTTCGGTTCAATAAGAAGAACAAGCCATTCGAAGTTAGGTCCGTTGATGCCTTCCTCCAGCAGTGCGCAAGTAGGATCATTACCTTTTCCGCCTCTGCCTCGACGATCTAGTAGTACGAAATGGTGCAGCGGACATATGTCTTCAAGCAGTCGAGGGAGGATTAGCAGGTGTTGGTCAATGCCCAGGAATCCATGACGCGACGGGTACTTGCGTTTGAACTCGGTTGCGAAAATCTGGCCCGACCGATTGCGGCAGATCGCGTCTACGTCGAAGGGACGGCCTCCTGCTAGCTCTAAAAAGCAGTTGATGAAGACTCTGCTCCGTATCAGTTGGTCAATGCTAGGCTTTCCGGCTTCTTCAAGCATCCGGAGAGCGTTCATAGGGAGCTCGTCCGCTGCGAGCATGTTTCGTACCTCTCCTCGATGTACTGGCATGTCGCAAGGATTCAGTTCAATAAATTCGCGGGCGCTGACGGCCGCATTTTCGTTATCGGCGGGTGCAAGAAAAAGCTGATTGCCCTTATACCAAGATTTCCATACATGCACGTCGCGCGATATAAGTCGTTGAGAGAACGATTCGTCTAAGTCGCTCCAGCCTCTGTCGTCGGACAATAACTTGAACCAGATAGATGGGGCGCTTGGATTTCGAGGCTGGCATACATGCCAGCTCTCTGAGACTTCGTTGCTCAGCCGCAACTCGCGTACAAATAGACTTTCGAACACGAATGCTGGTACTCGTCTCGAACCCTCGGCTGCCATAAAAGCAGCTAGCGGCGCAGTGTTGCTGGGGTGTTGGCAGTCAATCAAGCCCTGATAGAAAGCGGCGGCAATGCTGCGTTGAGTGGCCTTGCCATTGACTCGAAGATCTCTGGCGTTTGCTGTCAGAAGGCGGTGCAGATCACGGTTCTGAGGGCTTTGCATCGAGCTCGCGGGAGAACAGTAGGTAGCGGGCACGCAAGATCTAGTAGCGTGTTCGGTATATCAAATTAGCAGAAGAAGATAGGTTCTGCGAAATGCACTTGGCGTAGGCGCAGGTCACCTCCAAGAACTGCATGCACGTCTTCTTTGACCTTCTAGAAGGCGAATCGGACACCCCTTGCCTCCAGACTGCGCGGTCAGCGGGAGGCCTGATCACACACGTCCACAAGTCTGCTGGATTCGTAGAGCGAGGGGAGATTTCTGCTAGCCACACGAAACTGGCTACGCTTTTTGGGCTTCGGACTGTCCGTATTGACGCCTTCCAACTTGATGCCCGGATCGTAATAGACCTTTCCCGAGTACATGGCATCGAGGAGAAGACCGAACTCCGCCCCCTCGCCCAGCAAAACCTGACGGCCGAAGCGGTATTGCTGTTCCGGTTCATTCTTTTTCTGCACCGGCACAAAGGCTGCGGCCGCGTGCTTGACTTTCCAGTGGTCCATCAGTTTGGCGAAGGACCAGGATGCGGCAACATGGTCATGTGCATCGATCAGCTGAACGGAACCGTCGGGTGCGAACTTCTTCGGTGAGACATACCCGCTCACAACGAGTCGAAGACCGGTACGTGAATGGGGAGCCCGGCCCGAGCGATGAAGACCACCGAAGTTGAGACGATCCTCTCGACCTTTCGTGTCCGGGTAGCCGTAGCGCTTCAGAAAGGTTGCAAGCCCGTCCGCCATGTATACACCGCCTGTCGGTTCGGGAGTGAACAGGGTAACGGTGCTCGCACCGGGACTGTCCACGTTGGTAACCTGTCGAGCCTTGACCTCCCAACCGCGGAAGTCGGGCAGCGAGTATCCGTTCGAACGGATTCCGAGGAGAGACTCCAGCGTATTGCCGTTGCAGTTCGATCCGCTGCAAGGAACAAGTGCGCCGCTCGGATCCAGACGTGTAGAGGGGACCCACAGAAGCCGATGGATCCTGCACAGCTCGCGCATGAGGTCGCGAAAACCATCGATGTGCGCCTCGCCAGGCATGCGCAGCACGTATAGCGCACCGTAGGGATCGTGCGGCTCCGTTGCCCGAATCTCTCTCGCAGCTGGTGATTCTGGTGGCAGAGTGAGGGCGATGATCTTGCGGTCATCTCCGATTCCCAGCACGAGGATGCGGTCCGGCTCCTGACCCCGCTTTTCCTTCACCCAAAGCGAGCTGGGAGCTGTTCTGCAGCCCCTCAGGAAGCCGGAGAACCTCACCTCGGGATACTGTGGATAGAAGATCAGCTGTGCATTCGGCGCGAGTTGCGGCAGGCCCTCGGCGTTGAGCCAATAGAACTCCAGCGGGGCACGAAAGACTGCTTCCTGTTTGCCACTCTTCTCGGAGACAGACAGATGTGCTGTCACTTCACCGGAAGGAAGCTTGCCGAGCTGCGAAAGATCCGTTCCCAAGTAGACCTGGTTCTTGCTGTTCGCATTGCGCGGCAGCACCTTGTACACGGCCTCGGTAACTCCATTGTCCCGGAGCATTTCGAAGACTGTGGAAAGCTCGAGTTCGGACAGCCATCGGTCCGTTGCATCAATCGTCATCCTTGAGTCCCCCTGATTCGTTGTTCCTGATTCTGTCTGCCAGATCCGAAAGCTCTGGCTCGCTCAGTTGGCAGGCCCACACAGTCTCGACCTGCCAGTCCATTTCCTCAAGCTGTCGCTTCACCCTCTCGTCCCGTTGCACGTTGTCGGTGAACTTCTTCTGCCAGAACTCCGGATTGCTTGCAGGCGTGGTCGCATAGCGGCAGTTTTCGTGTCGGTGCCAGAAGCAGCCGTGCACGAATACCACGGTTCGGTACTTCGGCAGGACCAGATCGGGTTTGCCGGGCAGCTTCGCATGCAGGCGAAATCGCAGCCCCACGCGATGCAGGTAGGTGCGAACCATCATCTCCGGCTTGGTGTCCTTCCCGCGGATGCCGGACATCATCCTGCTACGCGTGGCGCGGTCAACGATATCCATCGGTTCAGGCAGCGAGCTGGGTCTTCCGCTCTGCTAGCTCCGGTGTCGTCAGTTCCATCATTCGCGGCTTCATCACGCGCGCCACTTCCCGCATGACGGGCATGACCACGCTGTTTCCGAACTGCTTGTAAGCCTGCGTGTCGCTGACGGGGATGATGAAACTATCGGGAAAGCCCATAAGTCGTGCACATTCGCGAGGTGTGAGGCGCCGCGGCCGCCTGCGTGGCCCTTGGGAGACGAGGATTTCCGACCCGTCCTTGTAATAGCGGGCCGACAGTGTGCGCGAGACGCTGTCCGGGCCAACCAGACCGAAGCCGAAGCCGTTGCCCGCGGCCCGGTGTTTCGCTGCGTAAGCCTGCAGATAGGCCCACAGGTTCGGGGTGAGGGTGTAGCGGTCGGCAACCTTGGCCTTCGGGCCCACGGTGTAGTGCGACTCGGGTTCCTCGCTTCCGTCCTCGGGATGCAGGATGTCCTTCATCGTTCGCTTGTCAGACGGCAAGTTCAGATCGTCGAAGCTGAAATCCGTCTTCTCGCGGAATCCCACGATCAGAATGCGCTCCCGGTGCTGAGGCACGAAGTGCGCACCATCAACCACCTTGTAGGTGATGTGATAGCCCAGCTCTTCCTCCAAGACTTTCCTGATGACTCGGAAGGTGTTGCCCTTGTCATGGCTGACCAGATTCTTGACGTTCTCCAGCAGAAAGGCCGTAGGCCGCTTCGTCGAAATGATGCGTGCCACATCGAAGAACAGGGTCCCTTGTGTTTCGTCCGCAAAGCCGTGCGCGCGCCCCAGTGCGTTCTTCTTGGAGACTCCGGCAATGCTGAAGGGCTGACAGGGGAAGCCGGCGAGCAGGATGTCGTGGTCGGGAATCTCCGCCGCATCCACTTCGGTGATGTCGCCTGCTAGGGTGTGCGCCGACTCCGGGAAGTTGGCCAGATAGGTCTTCTGGGCCCACGAGTTCCACTCGCTGGTGAACACGCAACGTCCGCCATGTGCCTCGAAAGCCAAACGAATGCCGCCGATGCCGGCAAAAAGGTCGACGAAGCGGAAGTCGGAATCCTGCTGTGCCTGCCGACCGGCCAGCGGCATCAGCCGCTGGCGAATAGCGTCGGCGGCATAGGAGGGTGGCTCGGTTTCACCTGCTTCCCACCGGCGAAGTGTGCGGGTGGTGATTCCCAAGGCTTGGGCCAGCTCCGTCTGGTTGTACCGGCCTCGGAGCGTGGTAAGAAGCTGGCGAACATCTTGCATGGAACAGGCCTCACGGGGGGATCGAATTCGGACATTGTGTCCGATTTCCGTCTCAGCTGCTGAGATCAGTAGCATTCCCGCTTGGCTCTACGACATCCCCGCATCGTAGGGGGACAGGAGGACCTGCCGACATAGGTGCGGCAGAGTTTCGTGGAAGTAACGACCGCTCGATGTCGCCCAAGGATCCGAGTGGAGGCGCCAGCAGCCGGGGTGCTCCGTTCCCTGGCCCGCGTGTCTGGCGACCCGCCCGTGGACGGGGATCACGCGTTGCTGGCGTGAGTAGAGGATGCTCCTTCCATGCATATGCCGCCATCGGTGTCCTCCGCAATGGCATGTCGGAATTTTCCTACCTAGGTACCTAGGCCGGCTCTAGTCTTCAAATGAAGCCAGATAGCCCGAGCTGCGACTCTCTGGCTAGTGACATGCTGGGATGCTACATTTCATGAAGAGACTGCCGCGCAGGAGAGGAGCAAGGCATGCTGATAGCCCCTGTTCCAAGCATCAGATCACGTGTCGAAGGCTTCTCCCCGCGCTATCTTCTCCGCTCGCATCAAGCAGGCGCGGAAGCTGCGTGGCATCGAGAGCCAGCGAGCATTGGGTTTAATGATGGGGCTAGATAGGGAGCGCGCCAGCAGTCGAATCAACCGCTACGAGAGAGAGTCAAGCGGGGTCGACTTAGACGGGCTCGCCAAGCTTGCGGAAGCATTGCAAGTACCAATGGCTTATCTGGTAGCAGAAGACGATGCTACGGCCGATATCGTTCTGTCCCTCTCGTCGCTTTCAGCCAAGCAGCGCAGGGATCTCGCTGACTGGATTAAAGGAAAGCTCGGCGAGGATTAAGTCAGTACGCTGCAGCTCAGCTCTTGCCCTTTGACTTCAATTCCGCAGCGAGCTTCTTCTGCTCTCTTGGCGGCAGGCTTGCTGCTGCGAGGATGATGTCCGCCAGCACATCGTTGTCCGCTAGGAGATAGGCCAACGGGACGCCGAGTACCTTGGCCATCTTGCTAGTTGTCTCAAAGTCGGGCTCGGAGGTTCCGCGCTCATATCTTGTGACTCTGTTGGCCACGACATCCTCCGACAGACCAATTCGTCTTCCAAGTTCTCTTTGTGAGAGTCCCGAGGCCAAGCGCGCCTCTTTCAGCCGCTTGGTAAACATGAGTTTGATGCGAGGCGCCATGAGCCATCGAAGCCGTTCCTGTACCAATGACAGGATGGCTTCTGTACCCGCAGCATGTATGCTACAGTAAATGTAGCAGGCAAGTTATAGCTGGGCAGCCTGCTCTCGAGGAAGGCAAACCAGAACTTAGAAGGGATGTGTGCCGATGATGCGGACGCTGAGCTTTCGTCTTTTGTGCTACATTAAATGTAGCAACGCGCTTTGGTTCGATACCAATGGATGCGCCCATGCGCAGTGCGGCAGCTGCCCGTTCCGGAGAAGTAATCTGGACGGCGACGCTCTTGTACTGTCGACGTTGGAGAGACGCCCCAATGAGGGAAGCTACTTGCCGGCGAAGGCTGATACGAGTGCCGTGCCTGCACCTCGCACGAAAGTGGTTTGGCATCCTGATATGGGATTGGCGTTAGCGTGTTTGGGCGTCGCTGCTCTTTCGCTGTCGGCGCCTAACGCTTTAGCGCAGGAGACGGACGCGGCGGGTGGGTCCGATGCACCCGCAGACACCCGGGAGACCGACACCGCCGCCACCCAGCTCGACACCGTCCAGGTCACCGGCACCCGCATCCGGGGCGGCACCACGCCGTCGCCGGTGATCGCCTTTGGTGCCGAGCGGATCCAGGAAGAGGGCTTTCGGGACCTGGGCGAGGTGATTCGCAGCGTGCCGCAGAACTTCGGGGGCGGGCAGAACCCCGGGGCGGGCAGTGGCGGCTTCTCGGGAGCCGGGTTCGCCAACCAGAACGTCACCGGCGGCTCGGCGCTGAACCTTCGCGGCCTGGGGCCGGACGCCACGCTGACGCTGCTCAATGGGCGGCGCATGGCCTACAGCGGCTTCGCGCAGGCGGTGGACATCACCGCGATCCCGGTGGAGGCGGTCGAGCGCATCGACATCGTGGCCGACGGCGCGTCGGCCATCTACGGCTCGGATGCGGTGGGTGGCGTGGGCAATGTGATCCTGCGCCGCGACTACGACGGTGCAACGCTCGGTGCCCGCTATGGCGCTGCCAGCGGCGGCGGCCTCGAGACCCGCGAGTACACGGCCACGGCCGGCACGTACTGGGCCAGCGGTGGCGTCATCGCCACGTTCAAGGACGCATCCGTCGATCCGATCTATGCGGCCGATCGCGCCTACACCCGGCACCTGGGGCCGCCGACCACGCTCTATCCCGGCAGCGACCTGCGCAGTGGTCTGCTGAGTGCGTACCAGGGGCTGGGAGAGGGCGTGGAACTGCGCCTGGATGTGCTGCGGAGCCGGCGCCACCAGCAGACCTTATACGAGTACATGGGCATCAACCGCCTGACGCCGGTCACCACGACCTCGCTGGTGTCGCCGGGGGTCGAGTTCCGGCTGCCGCGCGATTGGACGCTGGCGCTGAGTGGGGCGTGGGCCAAGGACGAGCATCACGAGCGTCAGGTGCGGGAAGCCCCGGCAACAGGGGCCACCACGCCGGTCGTCAACGACTGCTTCTGCAACGAAAGCCGCAGTTACGAGGCGAGCGTGGAGGGGCCGCTGTTGACGTTGCCTGCGGGCGAGATGCGGCTGGCGGCGGGCGTGGGCTACCGCAGCAATGCGTTTCGCCAGTTCGCGTTGGGCACCGGCTTGGTCGCGACCCAAGGCGAGGAACGGGCGCGCTTTGGCTATGCGGAAATCAGCGTGCCGGTGGTCGCTGCGGGGCAGGGCGTGCCGGGTGTGCAACGGCTGGAGGCCACCGCGGCCGTGCGCAGTGAGGACTACAGCAGCTTCGGCGGTGTGACCACGCCCAAGCTCGGGCTGATCTACAGCCCCAATGCCGACTTCACGGCCAAGGCCTCGTGGGGGCGCTCGTTCAAGGCGCCGACGTTGCTGCAGGTCAACCAGGGGCAATTCGCCCAGCTGGGCTTTGCGCGCGACTACGGCGGCACGCCGGAGGCCGGGCGCGACATGGCGGTCCGCGTGGGCGGCGGCAATCCGGACTTGCAGCCCGAGCGTGCGCGTACGCTCTCCGCCTCGCTGGCGTATCACCCCGAAGCGTTGCCCGCGCTGCAGCTGGAGCTCACGGCATTCCGGATCGACTACACCGACCGTGTGGTCCAGCCGATCACCGACTACTCGCAGGTGCTGGCCAATCCTGCGTTTGCCCAGGTGATCGACCGGCAGCCCACGCTGGAGGAACTGACCCGCATCGCCAGCCTGGCGCGCTTCTTCAACTTCACCGGCCAGTCCTTCGATCCGGACCGCATCGCTGCGGTGATCTACGGCAACTACGTCAACGTCGCCCGGCAGGAGATCACCGGGGCCGATCTGTCGAGCTCGTATCGGTTAGCGTTGGGCGATGACAGGCTGACGCTGCGCGGCTCAGCCGCATGGTTGGACAGCCGGCAGCAGAACACCGGCGCGCAGGACTTCTTCGATCTGTCGGGCACGCTGTTCAACCCGCCCAAGCTGTCCGGCCGGGCAGGGGTTGTGTGGGAGCGGGGCGCCTTCACCACGTCTGCGTTCGCCAACTACCGCGGCGGCGTGACCAACACCGTGGATGGCCGGAAGACGGCCTCGTTCACCACCGTCGATGCGGCGTTGCGCTACCGGCATGCCGGCAGCGAAGGCGCGTGGTCCGGCCTGGAAATCTCGCTGTCGGCGCAGAACCTGCTCGACCGCGCGCCGCCGCTCTACACGCCGACGTCGTTCGCCGAGTACGCGCCGCCCTACGACGGCACCAACTACTCGGCGATCGGGCGCTTCATCAGCCTCGCCATCTCCAAGACGTTCTGAGGTGGCCATGGAGACGTCAGGTCGGTGTGGATGTGCGGTACGGCGTCCGGGCGTTTCGGCGCGGTGGATGCGTGCGCTGGTGGTGGGCGGTTTGCTGATGCAGGCCGGCATCGCTGCGCATGCGCGGTCCATTCCGCCGCGTCAGTTGCTGGAGGTCGTGGACTTCGGCCCGCCGGTCGTCTCGCCCGATGGCCGGCAGGTGGCCTTCCGGGTGGAGCAGGCGTCCATCGAGCGAAACAGCTACGACTCGGCGTGGTACGTGCAGGCGATGGCGGGCGGGCAACCGCCGCGCCGCGTGGCGGACGGCGGTGTCCCGTTGCGCGATGTGGCCGGGGTGGCGGTGCCGGTTGCGGCGAGTTGGTCGCCCGATGGGCGTTGGCTGTACTACACGGCGTTGCTGGAGGGCAGGATCGATGTCTGGCGTGCGGCGGCAGATGGGTCGCTCGCCGAGCGCGTCACCCATGACGCGGCCGATGTGCGCGGCTACGTGCTGGATGCGGATGGCCGGCGCCTGTTCTACCGTGTCGGTGCGACGCGCGAGGCGGTTGCCGACGCCGAACAGCTTGAGTACGACCGCGGCATTCGCATCGATGGCGATGTGCCCATTGGCCAGGGGCTGTTCCGCTCCATCAATATCGAGGGGCGGTGGGCCACGCAGCGCTATGCCGGCATGTGGTTCGGTCGCGCGCCGCTGCTGGCGGATGCGCCGGATCGCTGGAAGGTGGTGGATCTCGTCACCCTGGAGGTCCGTGACGCACCGGCGGCAGAGCGGCCGCCGATGCCGCCTGCGATCTCCGACCTGGACGCTGCGTTGCCACCGCCCTGGGCCTTGGCGGCCGAGCCGAACGGCAAGCGCTTGGCGATATTGACGCGCTCGGCGCCGCCGCCCGGCTTCCGCCACGGGCTCCATAGCGCCATGGCGATGTTGCCCGGACAGGCCGCACGTCGGGCTGTGCCTTGTACGGCTGGCGCGTGCGTGGACAAGGCGATTGGCGCGTTGCAGTGGCGGCCGCAGAGCGACGAGGTGTTGTTTACCGTCACCGATCCGCTGCAGGGGCTGGCGCAGTCCATCCATCGCTGGAATGTGCGCACTGGCGCTGTCGATCCCGTGGTAACCACGCGCGGCACCATCGGTGGTGGCCGTAGCGGGCGCCCTTGCGGCGTGTCGGCCGACGCGATGGCCTGCGTCATCGCCGAGCCCGACCGCCCGCCACGGCTGGAGCGCGTCGACCTGGAGAGCGGGCGGCGCGAGGTGCTGTTCGAACCGAATGTGGCCCTGGCGGACGCGTTGTCCGCAGTGCCGCCGGCCGAGTTGCTGCGCTGGGAGAGTGCGGACGGGCAGACGTACACAGGGCAGTTCCTCCCGCCCCGCGCCATCGGCGGAGCCCCGCCGCCGCTGTTCGTCACCTACTACAACTGCGCCGGCTTCCTGCGCGGTGGCGTAGGGGACGAGTGGCCGTTGGCCAGCCTGGCGGAGCGAGGGATTGCCGCGTTGTGCATCAACGACCCGCCGGGCTACGTGTTCGACGCGGTGCAACGGTACGGCCGCGGCGTCGCCGGTGTGACCGCGGCGGTAGCGCAGCTTGCTGCGGCGGGCCGGATCGATCCGGCCAAGGTGGGCATGGGCGGGTTGAGCTTCGGCAGCGAGGTCGCGCTGTGGGCGGCCATCCAGACCGATGTGCTGGCGGCGGTCTCGGTGACATCGCCGACGGTGGAGCCCAACTACCACCTGTTCAACGCACTGCGCAGCGATGCGTTCTTCGCGGAAATGAAGAATGCCTGGGGCCTGGGCGCGCCGGACGAGACGCCCGAACGCTGGCGCTTGCTGTCGCCGGCCTATCAGGTCGAGCGCATCCGGGCGCCGGTGCTGTTCCAGATGCCCGAGCAGGAATACCTCTATGCCTTGGGCGTTTCGCTGCCGCTGGTCCGGCAGGGGCGCGCGGACCTGTATGTGTTTCCCAACGAAACGCACCAGAAGTTCCAGCCGCGGCACAAGCTGGCCGCCTATGAGCGCAATCTCGACTGGTTCCGCTTCTGGCTGCAGGGGCACGAGGACGGGCACCCGTCCAAGGTGGGGCAGTACGCGAGTTGGCGAGCGATGCGTGCCGGCTTGGCTGGCGCAGAGCCCGAAGGTGGGACTCGCTAACGCGGGTGCCGCAGCCAGTTTTCGACCATACACAGGTCGAAGATCCGCATGAACGCGGTGTCGCGCGGATGCAGGTTCGTCGCGAAGAACGCCTCCAGGACGCGGGCGTCCAGCAGACCTTGGCGGCGTAGGTGGCCCTCCATCAGGTAGGCACGCATTTCGCGCCTTTTGCGCTGGTAGATCGCGCCGGAGTAGCTGACGAAGGTGCCCTTGCTGCGGCGCTCCAGCACCGCACGCGGTAGCCGGTCGGCAAACGCGTCGCGCGCCAGGGCGCGGTTCCTGCCGCCGGCGATCCACATCCATGTCGGTGCCTGGAGGCAGGCTTCGACGACTGGCTGGGAGAGCAGGGGAAGCCGGAGCCAGCGGGTCGCACCGCGCGGGGCGCCTTCGCGGAAGACCTGCGTGCCCGCGAGTTCGGCGATGCGCTCCAGGTCGCCGGGCAACGCGCCATTGGGCCGTGCGAACCAGGGATGGACCGGCGGTGAGGGTGACACCGCGGATGCATCCAGGAACATGGGGTTCGGCTTGCATGGCGTGCGTGCGCCACGCGCCAGCTTCTTGAGGGTCAATCGGCCGGCCTTCCAATAGGTACAGTCGTGCAACGCGGACAAATCGCGGATAGCGCGCACGCCTGCCCGGACGCCGCGCTCCTTGAAAGCATCGGCTGCGGGCACCGCGCCCGACGAGTAGCAGAACACGGTGTCGCCGCCACCACCGGAGAAGAAGCTGTTGGCGCCTTGGCTGGTCGCCACCGCGGTCATGGCCGTGTTCGCTGCCTGCTGCAGGACCGAGACGCGCGGCCTTGCGGTCTGGACTGGCAGGTCGAAGTCGATGCTGACTTCATCGATGTCGAGCATGGTGGTATGCAGTTGCGTACCGAGCATGTCCGCGACGGGCTGCGCGTATCGGCGCTCGTCGGCGCCGGGCACCGGCGTCACCAAGGTGCTGCAGGTGACGTTTGCCGAGTCGCCCTTCAGGCACGCAGCCACGATGGACGAGTCCAGGCCGCCGGACAATTCCATGAGCACGGCCTTGTCGATGCGGGCCCAGGTCTCGACTACGGTGCGGACGGCGGTGCCGATCGCCGAAGCTGCACGCTCGGGGCTGTGATGCCGATGCGGCGCCTGCGCGAATCGCCAGGGCGACCAAGCGGGCACCACGGTGGCAGTCCGGTCATGGAGCGTGAGTGCGCATCCTGGCAATAGCTCCTTGACCCCGTCGAGGGGCGTTTCCGCTGTGTTGACGTGGGTATACGCCAGCAGCCATGCGATGACGTTCCAGTCGATCTGCCGGCGGTAGAGCCCAAGACTGCTGGCGAGCGAGACATCGGATGTCACGACTGTCACGCGTTCCCCGCTGAAGTAGAAGCAGGGCACGCCGCCGGATGGTTCGCGCAACAGCGTCACCCCTTGTGCAGGCGGCGCGGCGCGGCGGATCAGCAGGTACTCGCCCCAGCACTGAGTCAGCAGGTGGTCGTCGAGCGTGCGCGGGCCGGCGGTGCTGGCGAATGTGTTTGCTTCGAGCTGGGCGCCGTCGCGCGAGAACACGTGGCCGACCACGACGCCGGCTGGTACAGGGAGGGCGGGGGTTTCCTCGCCGACGAAGAGTGTCATCGGCCAGGGGGCATCGACCTGTCGCATGCCTTGGGCACATAGGGAAGCGGACTGCTCGGGCGATAGCGCGATCCCGTTCCGTGAAGGCTCGATCGGCAGGAGGCCCAGGTAGCGGTAGCCCATCAGATCACCCGGATCGGCGTGTGCGCGAGCGCATTGCCCACGGTGTCGTTGAGCACCCAGTCGCCGTTCTGGACCCAACAGTGGGCCGCGAACGGCCTGTTCGTCACGCCGAAAACGAGGGACGCCCGGAGTCGGCGCCGGGCGAGGAAGAAGACCAGAGAGACGGAATCCAGCAGGCAGCAGGTGTTGATCGGGACGTATGGCCGCGTGCGCCGGAAGCGTTGCACTGCCTGCACCATGTCGGGATCCGACGCCTGGTCATGGTCTCCGGGCGCGCTCGAGACTCGGCGATCGCGATAGGTGGCCATGTCACCCAGCAGGCGACCGAGCGCGCGCGTCTTCAGCTGCACCTGCACGCGACAGACGATGGCGAGGACTTCCAGCAGTGCCGTCTGCTTGCCGCCGGATAAGGCCGGGGTGTGTTCGACAAGGCTTTGCGAGGGCGCTGTCACGGCTGCTTCGAGCGTGGCGTCTGCGCCTATGTGTGCGGGCACCAGAATGTTGCGCTGAAGAAGCGCTTCCAGGCCGGTGGCGCAATGGCTGCTGCCCTCCAGATGCTGGAGAAGCGCCTGCTCGAGCCGAGAACCCAGCCGGAAGTAGCGATCGGCTTCGAGGTCCAGGAAGATAAGGCCATCGTCGACGCGGCAGAACGACAGGCCTTCGCGGAGTCCGTAGCGCATGACGGCACCTCGGGGTGCGAGGCGCGCCTTTCGGCGCGCCCCGGCTGCTCACTCCTCGGAGATTCCCGGCGTGATGTTCAGCCCCATCACTTCGCCGGGGTTGAACGCGCCGCCCTGCGTCTCGACGCTCGCAACGCCGAGCTCGATCACATCGTCCTGCACCTGGGTGCGGGTGTTGTCGGTGGTGCTCATGACGGTCTCCTTGCTAAGCCATGGACATCCATGGCGGCTTCAAGCTAGGAGCCCAATGCGGTGATGCTCAAATAATATTTGATTGATGCAGAGTTGATACTTCCCGCTTTGTGACAGCGGTCGCGAACGCTGCTGTGGTGCATGACGCAAGGGCCGCAGTCAGTCAGTGCGTCTTGGCCCGTTTCTGACTCAGATGCGAGACGATCCTCGGCACCATGGCGATGCGACGCTGGTGGTAGGCGCGCACGCCGGCCTTGAGGGAGGCGACGTCCCGCGCTGCCCAATGCCGGTACAACGCGCTCAGTTCGTCGTGGGCATCGTCGAGCAAGGCGTGTTTGGCATGGCGCACTGGCGCGAGCTGGTCGTTGGTGCGTTTGAGCGCCGTGCACAGCTCTTCGTAGTCGGTGGCGTCTGCGATCGCATTGAATAGCGCCCAGGCTGCGTCCGGAATGGCGGTGGGATCAGGAGCGGCGGGCAGTTCGGCGGCTGTGCGCGCTGCGCTGCCTCCGTCGATGGCATCGAGGAGCAGGCGTTCCAGCCACGCGTAGCGTCCCTCCAGGGCGGACTCGAAGAGCATCGGCACATGGAAGCCACCGCGCGGATGCATCTCGATCAGATCCGCGCCCGCCAGTTGATGGAGCGCATAGCGGACAGGCGTCACGCTGGTCTTGAACTCGCGTGCCAGTGCAAGCGGCTCGATGTGCTGGCCTGGCAGGTAGCGGCCTTCCCGCAGCACGCGTCGGATGCGTTCGAACAGAAACGCGCTCTTGGTGTGCATCGCGTTCATCGCAGAACTCCATGTCGGCGTAGAACTGTGTTCCTGTGAGGAAATTACTACAGCCTGGTGATGCGTGCGATCTGTGACCGGGGCCGCGGATTCGAAAGGCAGTGCGTTGCGGCGTGCGCCTGCGACAGATCGCTGCGTAGTGTGATGCGGCAGGCCGAGACGCTGTCGGCCTGCCGCTGGCCTGTCATGCCGCGCTTACCGACGGGGGGGCCGGCGCTGCGGCAGGTCAGTGTCGGGCTCTGGTTCGCGCGTCTGTATCCACGCGACGAACTGGTTGAACCACAGATCGCTGGTCGTTCCCTGGGCATGCAGGTCAAAGCCGTGTCCGCCCCGCGCATACAGATGCAACTCTGCGGGGGCGCCTGCGCGTCGCCATGCGCTGTAGAGCAGGAGCGGGTCGTCTGGTTGGTAGGCATCGTCGGCGGCGCCGGCGATGAACGCGGGCGCGGCATCGGCAGGTACAGGCAGGCGCAGACCGCCGTACATCAAGCCGACGAAGTCCGGGCGCGATGATGCGGGGCCGATGGCCAGGTCCGCGGCGAGATAGGCGCCGCTGGAAAAGCCCAGCACGCCCACCTTGTCGGGTGCGATCCCCCACGCATGTGCGCGTTGCCGCACCAGTGTCATGGCGCGTTCGCCATCCTCCACGGCCTTGGGTTCGCCGGCAAACGGGGGCAGTTCGATGGGAATGCCCGTGCTGGCCCGCGACATCACCCGTGCCATCTCTTCCATATGCACCGCTGGCATACGCATCGGGCCCTCCCCGCTGCGCACCGTGCGGTGCTTGAGCACGAAGGCCGTGATCCCGCGCGCGGCCAGCGCGCGGGCCACTTCCGTGCCGGTTCGGACGTAGCCCAGGGCGACGAAGCCTCCGCCGGGCACCACGATCACGGCTGTTCCATTCCGTCGCTCGGGCGCGGGGCGGTACATCTCCAGCGTGGGTTCGCTTACGTCATAGATCAGCGTCTCGCCGGTCTCGAGCGTGTCGCGCAGCTCCTGCACGTCCAGCGGTTGCAGGCTTCCGGGCGGGTACAGCGGGATGATCTCGCCCCCCGCGCTGGGCGCCTGTGCGGCAGCGGGCTGGCACACCCATGTGGCGGCTGCGATCAGGCCCGCCGCGGCCAGTCGGTGTTTCAGTGTGGCCATCATCACAGCTCCATGCTGAGGGTGACGAACGCCGAGCGTGGCTGGTTGGGCGCCACCACCGGATAGCCCATGTAGGAATGCGGATCCCATGCCTTCCGGCCGGTGAGGTTCACCAGCGAGAGCCCGAGCGTGACCTGTCCAAAATCGTACGACGCCTGTGCGTCGAACACGGCATAGCCGGGCACAGCCACGGTGTTGGGCAGTGTCAGCTCCCGCGCGCTGACAGCGGTCACGCCCGCGCCGAAGGCCAATCCCTTGGCGGGGCCGTCCAGCAGGCGATAACGTGCGGCAACACGCCCGCTGTGGTCGGGCACGCGGGCCACGCGGTCGCCCGGCGCGAGCCCGTCATCGCGGGTGCTGGTGTGCGCGTAATTGGCCAGAAGGGAGAACGCGGGGGTCGGCTCCCACACCATGTCCACCTCCAGGCCGCGGGCGCGCTGGCGCCCGCTCTGGATGGAGAAGCCGACGTTGTCCGGGTCGGAGACCGCCACCTCTTCGCGCGTCTGCCGGAACACCGCGATGGTGCCCGACAGGCCGCTGGTGGGCAGTGCGAGCTTCAGGCCGCCTTCCACATTGGTGGAGGTTTCCGGCTCGGGCGTGGCAAGGCCCATGAAGCCGAAGGGCGCGCGGAAGGCCGTGGCATAGCCTGCAAACAGGGCGATGCCGGGCGCAAGGTCGTACGTGGCTCCGACGTGCGGCGACAGGTGACGGAAGGTCTTGTCGTTGGCGACCCCGATGTTGCTGTTCTCCACGAACTTCAGTGAGGTCAGTCGCAGCGCGCCGGTCAGGTGCAGGCGGCCGTAGGTGGCCTGATCCTGGAGGTAGCCGGCCACCGTCGTGAAGCGGTCATCGGTGTAGGCGTTGACCGGCAGCTGCGCGGTGTAGCGCAGGGTGTAGCGGGGATCGGCGAGGTTGATCGTGCCGGCGGGGCTGTCGCTGACGAACAGCCCCATGCCGCTGTAGAAACGGGTCCGGTCGTAATTGAGACCAGCCAGCAGCGTGTGCTCGCCGCCGAGCATGTCCGCCTTGACCGCGAGGTTGGCATCGAGCGTCGCTTCCTTCGTGCGGTTCACCATGGTGATCGGGAAGACGTCGTATTCGGGGGCCATCGTGGCCGTTGGCGCTAGCCCGGGGAAGACGAAACTGCCGCTTTCATCGACCTTGCCGCGAAAGTAGCGGGCTGTGACGGTCAGGTCCACGCGGTCGGTGAACGCGTGCCGCAAGGTGGCCGTGCCCATCTTGCTGTCGTTGCTGGTCAGTGGCTGGCCTTCCGGCGAGCCGGGGAAGGCGTTGCGGTCCAGCATGCCAGCCAGTGCCGCGTCGGCAGGCAGGCCCGAGTATTCAAGCCCGCGGCGGCGGTTGAACTGGCCCTGCAGCAGCAGTTCGGTGTCCTCGCCCGTCCGTATCGCAAGGCTGGGCTGCAGCGACCCGTGCTCGCCGTGGACTTGATCGATCCAGCTGTCGTTCTTCTGGTATTCGGCGCTGATCCGTGCGGCGATGCTGGGCGACAGCGGGAGGTTGATGTCCGCATAGGGGTTCCAGGTGGAGAAACTGCCCCCGCGCAGGGCGACGCTGCCGCCTGCCGCTGTTGGTTCGGGGCGCTTGCTCTCGATGCCGATGACGCCGCCCAGCGGGGTGCCCAGGCCGCCGCCGTAGCGCGTTGCGCTCGGGCCCTTGAGCACACTGATCGTGGAAACCCCCACCAGGCCCGGCGGGTCGTAGGCCTGCTGGTTGCCTGCAAACAGCGGCAGGCCATCGAGATAGACCTCGGCCGGAAAGCCGCGCACGATCGGCGGAATGAACAGGGTCTCGTCCGAGCGTGTGGGTGTGACCCCCGAGACGTTGACCAGCGCATCGCCGAGCGTACGCCGGTCCTGTTCGCGCAGCAGGGTGCTGGTGATGATCTGCACCGATTGCGGCACTTCGGTGAGGGGCGTTTCGGTGCGGGTGGCTGCGGAGGTGGAGGGGGCGGTATAGCCGCCGCGATTGGCAGTCACCTGCACGGGGGGCAGCGTCCAGCTGGGCGCATCGTCCGGTGCACGCGGCGCAAGTGGCGCTTCATCGCCTTCGGCGAAGGCCGCCGGCGCCGCGCACGCCAGTGCCAGTGCAATGGCGGCGCGGCTCAGGGTCTTGTGGGTCATGGCAAGTTTCCAGATTCGATGAAGGTGAGGAAGTCCGCGCGCATCAGGAGGCCGGCGGCGAGCGCCAGCCCCGAGTGGCGAGGGCATCGAGAAGTCCCACCAGCAGCAGGGATGCGCCCACCAGCGGAAAGAGCAGGCCGCCGAGGCACAGCAGTGCGAACACGCAGGCAACGCTGCGGCCCTGTCGTGGCAGTGGAGGCACCCCCAGGCCGCCCCGTGGACGTCGCTTCCACCACATCACCGCGCCACTGACGCACAGCAGCACGATCGCCATGCAGGCGATCAGGAGGACCAGACGGTTGGCCGTGCCGTACTCCTGCCCGAGGTGCACGTTGATGCCCCATTCCAGCGCCCGTCCCAGTGGGCCGTAGTCCGCGTAGTGCATGTCCAGCAGGACCTTGCCGCTGTACTGGTCCAGATGCACGACGCGCTGCTGGGCCAGTGCTTCGGGATAGACCGATGCGCTGTAGACCCCGAGCGCGCCGCGGGGCAGGCTGACGCTGTAGCCGGGCGCCAGGCCCAGGCGCTCGAATGTCTGGATGGCGGCATCGATGCCGATGGCACCCGGCTGCGGTGTCAGTTCCCCCAGAGCGTTGACGTCGTGCCCCGCATGTCCCTCGTGGCCGTCATTGCCGGGCCGCGCCGTGTGCTGGGCATGCGATGCATCGGAGACGGGCAAGTGGGCCTGCTGCATCGACCAGGTAGGGACGGTGGTGTCGGCCAGACGCTGGTGCGACATCGGCACGTCCACGCGCACACCCGCTGGATAACCGTTGTCGTGTCCATTGGCCCAGATGTTGACCTGCTTGCCCCATACCACCGACCACGGCATGCCGGTCAGCGCGAGGAACAGCAGCACCAGGCCCACCCCTACGCCGGTCAGCGCGTGCAGGTCCCGCCAGAAGAGGCGTTGGCCCGGCTGCCCGCGCACGGTGGTCACGCCGCCCTTCTGCCCGCGCGGCCACCACAGGTAGACGCCGGTCACCACGAGCAGGATGGCCCAGCCGGCGGCGATTTCGATCAGTGCGCTGGCGTAGCGGCCCAGCAGATCCAGGCTGTGCAGACGCCGGACGACACCGGAGAACGTCCCCTTCTCAGGCAGGTGACCCAGCACCTGCGATGTCGCAGGCGCCACGTAGTACACCGCTCGGCGTCCATCCGCCTCGATGACGCCGATCTCCGCACTGCTGTCGGCACGCTCCGGGGTGCTGTAGCGAAAGACCTCGCCTTGGGTCGCCGTGCGCACGGCGGCGATATGGGCGCTGGGCAGCGCCCTGCTCACGCTGCCCGCCTCCACCACTTTCAATCCGTGGTGAATCCAGCGATCGATCGGCTTCTGGTAGAGGTAGACCGCGCCGGTCAGCGCCAGCCAGGCGATGAAAGGCAGGACGAACAGCCCCGCGTAGAAATGCCACCGCCACACCGCACGGTAGAAGCGCAGGCGGTCCACAGGGGGCGGTGTGGCAGTGGCCGTCATCTCACAGCTCCCGGGTCCAGGTCAGGTAGAGCGCGCGGCCATCGCCGGGTGAGTAGCCCGATGCGCCGCTGTCGTACCAGGCGTACAGATAGGCGCGATCGGTGGCGTTCTTCAGCTGCAGCGCCAGTTGGTTGCGCGTGTCGAGCCGGTACGCGGCGCTCAGGTTGAGCAGTGCATAGCCGCCGTAACGCCCCAGCGTGTTGGTGCGCTCCACGTAGTAATCGCCTTGGCCGTTGCCCCAGGCGCTGAAGCTCCAGTCGTCGGTTGGAGTGAATTCCACGCCTGCGCTGGCCAGCCAGTTGGGCACGTTCTCGATCTGCCGTCCGGCCGTCGCCGGTGCGCTGGGATCGGGTACTTCGATGGTCGCCTTTTGCCGCGAGTACGAGGCCCAGGCGCGCCAGTACGCGGCAGGTTGCCAGTTGGCCTGCAGATCCCAGCCGCGGCGCCGGGTCTGGCCGACATTGCCGACCTCGTTGCTGCCGACCGTTCCGTTGACGCCCAGGATGGTCGCCACTTCGTCCGACGCGGTCTGTTCCCAGATCGCGATGCGGGTCTGCAGATGCGCAGCCGGGGACCACTTCAGTCCTGCTTCCCAGCCTTCGTTGATGGACGGCGCCAGGTTGCCTGTCTGTGTGCGATAGGCGGCATTGCCGGCGCCGATCTGGAACGTGCGCCCCCAGTTGGCATAGGCCACCACCGCTTCGCTGAGGGCATACGAGGCACTGAACTTGGGTTGCTTGATCAGCCCGTAGTCGTAGACCGGTGCCGTGGTGCCGGCCGCCACGTCGGTGAAGTGACCGTAGATGCGGTCCACGCGGTAGGCGGGCACCAGCTTCAGCCGGTCGATCGGGCGGATCACGGCCTGCACGTAAGCCCCCCGGGTATCGAGGTCGAACTCCCAGTCGCGCAGCGTGGTTTGCCGCTGTCGCCGCACGGTGCGGAAGCGCTGGGCAGTGTTGTCCTGCCATTGGCCGTCCATGCCGATGTCCATCACCAACTCGGCAAGCGCGGTGTCCGGGCGCCAGGTGGCATTGAGGATCAGGCCGCGATGGGTTTCGTCGTTGCGCCGTTCTTGCTGCGCGCCACCCTCGGTGAAGGTGACCCAGCGCTGGTTGCGGTAGTCGTTCTGATAGGCCTTGCCGGCCCAGGTCCACGCCGCGCCGATGCGGCCGTCGGCGTGCAGCGCGGTCTGCCGGGTCTCGCGTTCGCTGCGGTCATCCTTGGCGTAGTCAGGGGACTGCTTCGGATCGGAGCGGATCTCCGGATAGCTCAGGTAGCCGGCCTCCAGCGCCGCATTCTTGTAGTAGCGGGTCGTCAGACCGGCGCGCCAGGCGTCGTCGGTGGCGGTATAGAACCATTTGCCCGCGAAGCTGCGCTGGGTCGCATCGGCATGATCGCGCTCGCCATCCGACTGACGCCAACCCACGAAGTAGTTCTGCGTCCAGGGGCCCTGCTCGAACCCCTTGGCCAACTGCACATCCAGCGTGCCGAAGCTGCCCGCGGTCACGCTGAGCTGGCCGTCATTCCCGCCCTCGCGGGTAAAGACATTGACGTCGCCGGCAATGGCATTGAGCCCATAACGCGCATCGTTGGTGCCGCGCACGATCTGCACGGCGGTGATGTCCAGGGGCCACACCGCATCCAGGTAGGGCATGCCGCCCGCGTTGTCGTTGCTGGGGATGCCATCGATCAGAAGTTTGACGGCGTTGATGCGGCCTTCTCCGTTGAAGCCACGAAACGAGAACCGTCCGGCATCGGTGCCCATCTTGAACTGGGTCACCTGCACGCCGGGGGCGTTCATCAACAGTTCCCAGCTGTGTTCAACGCGCTGGGATTGCAGCAGGTCGCCGCCGATGACGTCGACAGAGCTGAATATCGAGTGGGCATTGCGCTCTCGGGCGCCTTCGGTCGTCACCTGGACGGTGCCGAGGGTGAGTGCGGTGCCGTCCTGCGCATACGCGCTGGTGGGCAGACAGGACAGGAAGCCAAGCGCAGTGGCCAGGCTGAGGAAGAGCGAGGTGTGGGTCGGTTTCTGGGTCATGGTCACGGCAAGCGGCACCATCCGGTGCATGCCGGTTGGTGCGGAATTGAGGAACGTCGGCACGCCCGCGCAAGTACGCGCGGGCATGGGGCGATATCAGGAGGCCATCCGCGCTGTGGCGCGGACCATCAGGCGCGCAGTGGCGGCCCGCGGGCTCCGAGGTGCCCGACGGTGATGCCGGCGCCCCCATGCAGCGACCAGACGCGCGCGTAGCGTGGTGGGCGCCAGCCGATCAATGCGATCAGCAGCGCCACCAGCAGAATGACCATGCGCGCTGCGATCAGGCAGTACTCGCAGCAGTCAACGCCCATGTCATGGTCGGCATGGCGGTCCTTGTCGGTCGGACTGCTGTCGTCGTGCGGGCCGTGGGCGGCGGGCGTTTCGGCCATCGCATGCTGGGGGCGGCCGCCCGACCCTGCCATTTCATGCGCGTTGCCACCGCCGTGGCGGTGATGCTTGCCGCTGTGATCGTCCTGCATCACCGCGTTGTGCTCGACCGCGTGCACCTGTTGGCCGTGCGTGCCGGCCCCGCAGTGCGCGATCCACCGGCTCACGAATGGGGCGACCACAATGAGCAGCATGGCGATGATCGCCAAGATGGTGAAGCTGCGGTGCAAGGGCAAAGGGCGCACCCGGTGCATTGTAGGGCGCGCCGGCTGACGGCCCCAGTGCGACCTTGTGTCGCACCGGGGGCGTGCGCAATCGCGAGCGCTTCGCCGCCGGAAGCGCGGATATGCACGGGGAGGCCTGCGGGCCGCAGCCTAGTGGCAGGACGTCAGGGGCGACGACGGATCGCGATGCGTGCCGAGTCGATCCACGATCGATTCGCTGGCCGCGTTGAGCCCAACGATCTCCACATCGGCGCCATGCCGTCTGAGCTTCAGGACGACCCGGTCCAGTGCGGCCACGGCGCTCGGGTCCCAGAAGTGGCTATGCGTCAGATCGATGGTCACCTTGGGCTTGGTATGCAGGTAATCGAAGCTGTTGACGAACTGCACCGCCGATGCGAAGAACACCTGCCCGGACACGCGATAGCGCTGCCCGCCGTCTGCAGTCTCCTCCTTGCTGACCGAGAGCAGGGCGCTGACGCGGCGGGTGAAGTTGAGCGCGGTGAGCAGCACACCGGTCAGCACGCCCTTGGCCAGGTCGTGCGTGGCCACGGTGACGATGACCGTCCCGATCATCACCAGATTCGCGCCCTTCGGGTGCGTCTTGAGCTCCGAAAAGCTCTTCCAGTGGAACGTGCCGATACTCACCATGATCATGACCGCGACCAGCGCGGCCATGGGGATCATCGAGACCCACGGCGAGGCGTAGACGACCAGCACCAGCAGCACCACGCCCGCGACCAGACACGACAGCCGGCCTCGGCCGCCGGATGTGATGTTGATCACCGACTGGCCGATCATGGCGCACCCGGCCATGCCGCCCAGGAAACCCGTCGCCACGTTCGCCAGGCCCTGGCCGGCGCACTCGCGCCGCCTGTCGGTGGGCGTGTCGGTCATGTCCTCGACGATCTGGGCGGTCATCAGCGATTCCAGCAACCCCACCACGGCCAGCGTGGCGGAGACGGGAAGCAGGATCTGCAACGTTGCCCACGACCACGGGATGTCGGGCACGAAGAAGGTCGGCAGGCTGTCGGGCAGCTTGCCCATGTCGCCCACTGTGCGGATGTCCACGCCCAGCCATGCGCACACGAAAGTGAGCACCACGATGGCCACCAGCGGTGAGGGGACGGCCCGCGTCAGACGCGGCAGCAGATAGATGATGGCCAGGCCGGCGGCACAGACGGCGAAGACGGGCCAAGGCATCCCGATCAACTCCGGCAGCTGCGCGAGGAAGATCAGGATCGCCAGCGCATTGACGAAGCCGATCACGACCGACCGCGACACGAAGCGCATCAGCGTGTTCAGGCGAAGGGCCGCTGCCAGCAGCTGGAGCAGGCCGGCCAGGATGGTCGCCGCGAACAGATACTGCAGGCCGTGGTCCTTCACCAGGTCCACCATGAGCAGCGCCATGGCGCCGGTTGCGGCGGAAATCATGCCCGGCCGCCCACCTGCGATGGCGGTTACCAGTGCAATGCAGAACGATGCATACAGGCCGATCTTCGGATCGACGCCGGCAATGAGGGAGAACGCGATGGCTTCGGGAATGAGCGCAAGCGCGACAAGCAGGCCCGAGAGGATGTCGCCGCGGACATTGCCGAACCACTGCTCGCGCAGGGAATAGGACGCAGACATGAATGGCTCCGCACGCATCGGCAATGGCCGGCGCGCGCCTGGATCAAAAGGATTGGCACAAGACCCTCCAGCCGCGTGGCGGCTGCGATGCAAAGCTCGAACGAGGTGTCAGGGCGGAGTCATTCGCGGGGATCGCGTCGCAGGAAAGCGCGCGCAGTCTACTGCTGGGCGCGCAAGTGCGGCAAGCGCGTCATGCGTGCAGCAGCGGCCCGGCGGTAGTTTCAGCGCGTGCGGTCGTTCGCCGCCAGCACCGCTCCGGGCCGTTCGTACCAAGCCTTGCTCCGGTTGACGATGCGCACCACCGAGAGCATGACCGGCACTTCGATCAACACGCCGACCACCGTGGCCAGGGTCGCGCCGGAATGCACCCCGAAGACGCTCACTGCCGTGGCCACGGCCAGTTCGAAGAAGTTGCTCGCGCCGATCAGCGCCGACGGCCCGGCGACGCAGTGGGCCACGCCGAGCCGGCGATTGAGCAGGTAGGCCAACCCCGAGTTGAAGTACACCTGGATCAGGATCGGCACTGCCAGCATCGCAATGATCAGAGGCTGCGCCAGGATCTGTTCGCCCTGATAGCCGAACAACAGCACCAGCATCAGCAGCAGTGCGGCAAGCGAGAGGGGCCCCAGCTTGGCCAGCCAAGTGTCCAGACGGGCTTGGCCGCCGCGGTGCATCAACCACGCGCGCAGCGCTGTGGCCATGACCACCGGCACGATGATGTACAAGCCGACCGAGATCGCCAGCGTGGCCCAGGGCACCGTGATCGAGGAGATGCCTAGCAGAAGCGCGACCAGCGGCGCGAACGCCACGACCATGATGGCGTCGTTCAAGGCCACCTGGCTCAGTGTGAAGGCGGCATCGCCGCGGCACAGGTTGCTCCAGACGAAGACCATCGCCGTGCATGGCGCCGCAGCCAGCAGGATCAGGCCGGCAATATAGGCGTCCACCTGGTCGGCTGGCAGCGACGGGGCGAAGACGTGGCGCAGGAAGAACCAGCCCAGCAGCGCCATCGAAAAGGGCTTGATCGCCCAGTTGATGAACAGCGTGACACCGATACCGCGCCAGTGCTGACCGACCTGCCGCAGCGCGCCGAAGTCGATCTTCATCAGCATCGGCACGATCATCACCCAGATGAGCAATGCGACCGGCAGGTTCACCTGGGCCCACTCGACGCGCCCCAGCTGGGCGAATCCGGCCGGGAACTGATGCCCCAGCAAGGTACCCACCACAATGCACAGGGCAACCCACAGGGTCAGGTAGCGCTCGAAGAGGCCCATGCGCGGCGCGGCGTCACGCATGGCCCGCCTCGTCCGCGTCGACGAAACCGATCTTGTCCAGGGCTGTCTTGAGCTGGTTTCGGTCCTGCCATACCGCAGCGGGCAGGGCCAGGAACGCCATCAGGCGCGCCTGGATGGTCCGATGCGCTTGCCGGAACGCCGCCGCGCGGTCCGCATCGCTGCCTTCGACCGCCGCAGGGTCCGGCAGCCCCCAGTGCGTCCGCAGGAAATCTCCGAATACCACCGGGCAGGCCTCGGCCGCGGCCGAGTCGCATACGGTTACGACCAGATCCATGGGCGGCGCGTCGGGCGTGGTGAATTCGTCCCAGGACTTGCTGCGAAGCCCAGCGGTGGACATGCCTTCGGCCTGCAGTTGTGCCAGGGCGAAGGGGTTGACGGTGCCGGTCGGCTGGCTGCCGGCGCTGAACACCTTGAATCGGTTGCCGGCCCATGCGCGCAGCGTGGCTTCGGCCAGGACGCTGCGGGCACTGTTGCCGGTGCACAGGAAAAGGACGTTGTGGGTCATGGTGGCGGGGTCGTTGGCGGGAAGGCGGTGGGCGACAGGGAGGTGGCCGCCTGGTCAGCAGCCGCATGCGGGATCGGAGGGCGGCGTGCACGCGGCGCTGGTCGAACCGGCGCAGCAGTTGTGGGTGAGGTACTCGACCAAGCCGTTCATGGCCTGGAAGTTCGCGCGATAGCAGACGTAGCGCCCTTGGTTTTCGCTCTCCACCAGGCCGGCATGCACCAGCTCCTTCAAGTGGAAGGACAGCGTGGCGCCGGGGACGCCCAGGGCCTCGCCGATCTCGCCTGCCATGCGGCCGGCCGGACCGGCCTCGACCAGCAAACGGAATGCGGCAAGCCGGGTCGCGTGGCCCAGGGCGGTCAAGGAGGCGATTGCATCTTTTGTTTCCATTTTTCTAGAATAGTGGAATGAATGAGCCCGAGCAATCCCCGTTCGATCTTCCTGACCATCTGGACGTTGGCCTGCTGCCGCCCCCCCGGCACAAGGTGCTGGGCGCCGACAGCACGCACCCACCCCGCATCCTGATCCTGTACGGCTCGCTCCGACCGCAGTCGTTCAGCCGAAAGCTCGCGTTGGAGGCTGAGCGGATCCTGCAGCACCTTGGTGCCGAAACCCGTGTGTTCGACCCGCATGATCTGCCAATCCTGGACGGCGTCGACAGCCTCCACCCCAAGGTGCAGCAGCTTCGCGCGTGGTCGCAATGGTCGGAGGGCCACGTCTGGGTCTCGCCTGAGCGCCACGGGACCGTCACCGGGGTATTCAAGAACCAGATCGATTGGTTGCCGCTGGAGGACGGCAGTGTGCGCCCCACGCAAGGTCGGACACTGGCGGTGATGCAGGTCTGTGGCGGGTCCCAGTCCTTCAATGTCGTCAACACGCTGCGCGTGCTGGGCCGATGGATGCGGATGGTCGCCATTCCCAACCAGTCCTCGGTGGCCAAGGCCTGGCAAGAGTTCGACGAGCGCGGACGCATGAAGCCCTCGCCCTATTACGACCGCGTTGTCGATGTAATGGAAGAACTGATGAAGTTCACCCTGCTCGTCCGCGGGCGCAGCGATTACCTGGTGGACCGTTACAGCGAGCGAAAGGGAGCCGCAGAGGCGCGTCGTATCGCAGCTGCGGCGGGCGTGGTGGAGTAGTCGCGGCGTCGACGCCGCCGAGGCGCCGATCGACTGGCCCAGCAAACGACTGGGCATGCGGCGGTGCGCCGACGCTTGGCTGAAGCAGCACGCAAGGTGCGACAAACTGTCGCGCGAAGGCGCGAGACGGGTGGCCTAAAATACGACCTTGCGATGCCACCGCGCCGCTGACGCGGCAAGACGAGGCGCGAATCCGCGCCTTACCCAGGTGGCATCGAGACCTGGACATCCTCCCATGTACGACTGGTTCCCCATCGTCTTCATCATCTTCAAGGTCGTCGTCCTCGGTGTCGGCATGTTCTACGCCATCAAGTGGCACCACGACCAGGCGAAGAAGGACGAGCAGGAGAAGAAGGATGCGCTGGAGCGGCAGCGGGAGGCGGGCGAGGGGTGACGCGCCAGTTGGCACCACCTCGGTCGTGATCCTTGTTCCGGCCTGGGTCAGGCTGAGGTGCAGCTTGAGTGGCGGCGGTGATATGACCGGCCAAGCGCGCTGGGTTGGCGTCGACAATGACGCTGATTCAAATGCAATCCCGCGCGCCATAGCTGTGGCTGCACTTCCTTAAGTCTGTGTTGCCTCGTTGTCGCGTGCGTGTTGCAGCCAAGCTGCATCCGTACGGGCCTCCGCAGCATGAGGAAGTCGGGTGAGCGGCAAGTAGGGGGGTAGGAATTTACCTACAGCCGATTAGGGGAATTCCTACAACGCCGCCCAGTTCAGCGGCGTGAAGATCTGTTAATGTTCATGTGCATGGCGCTGCCAGAAGTTCGCGTCGCCTGCCGTCCGGATGCTGGAGAGCATTCTTCGGGCCTGGCTACTTGCGTTACAGGGGGAATAAGAATGTGTATTGAATTCGGGCGCACGCGTGTCCGGACAGTTCCGTCTTGCGCTTTGGTTTCCGCCGGAGCGCTCGTGGAGAAGGGCGTGCACGGGATTGACACTACTTGTCAGCCTATCGCTGTCGCCTATGCGCCCAACTGCGATCACTCGCGTCAGCAGCCCACGTCCTCTGGGTCGCGCGCCCGGTAGCCTGGGATTTGTGGGATTCCCCTAATCCAGCTTGGTCTGATTGCCGGTGACGATCACCAGCGATGCCATGCCGCCGCGCGTAATTCTAGGATTATGCGGTTACGGCAATGGGGCGGAACTTGAGTTCCGATTTCGCACGAGTCGTTTCGACAGATCCTAATGTTCTGTCCATCATAAAATCGCATAGATCAGGGAAGGGGAAATGGAGTTCAAGCATCTGTCGCGCGCCCGTGTTTTTTCAATCCGCGAGAACGGATACTGCAATACCATCGCACACTCTCATTGTCGTGGACTGATCCTTGGGCGCAGGATCCGGGTCGATTCGCTTTCTCGTCGCTTCTGTCATGCAGTGGTCTTGAGCCTGGGCTTGGTACCTATCGCAGGGTTGGCACAGCAAGGCGCCGTCACGCCGTACCAGGAGTACTCGAAGCTTGTGAATTCCG
Organism: Luteimonas sp. gir; assembly: GCF_037198055.1. Classification (NCBI taxonomy): domain Bacteria; kingdom Pseudomonadati; phylum Pseudomonadota; class Gammaproteobacteria; order Lysobacterales; family Lysobacteraceae; genus Luteimonas; species Luteimonas sp. gir. The sequence goes on along the minus strand of NZ_JBBAXQ010000004.1, from coordinate 132,740 downwards.
CCGAGATGGTGGCGCCGCTGGGCGGAGATATTTTCGGTGACAGTACCAGTCTCTATAACGGAGAAAGCGAGTTCTCTGCCGTCGATATCGATATTCCAGGCAACAGTGCGCTGCCGGTGAGGCTGGGCAGGCGCTTGAAGATCGAGTCTCGAGAATGGATGGAGAGCGTTGGTGGATTCGGCATTTGGGATCTCGACATCCCGCATATGTCGGGCGTGTTCGATGTCAATTTCAAATGGAACGTGGCTGCCAACGGTAGCACTGCAAGATGCTCGCAAGCCTGGTATCCGCGTACAGATCCAGCTGCAGAGATTCTGGAGGTTTGGTCTGGCAACCACCTCTATATTCCGGGCGTCGGACAGCAGGAGGTCCTCTGGCTTAGCGATGTCCATCCGGTTCCCCAAGGAGCCAGCAGGACCTGGGGGACGCGGGAGGGCTATCGATTTGCCTGCCTGCCATCGATGAAGAACGGCTACGCTGGCGAGGCGTTCGTCGCAATCTCGCCAGAGGGCGTTCGTTACACATTTGACATCGGCTTGGAGCGCTTAGCGCCCATCATGGACGGAGGCAGGGCGTACTACGTAATGCGGGTCAAGGTACTTCTTCTTCCCAGTAGGATCGAAGATGTGCATGGGAACTGGGTGGCCTTCGACTATGCATCTGGGAAACTGAGCTCGATCACCGCGAGTGACGGGCGAAAGATTGATCTCTTCTACGATGGCAAGGAGATCGTTCGCGCCACTGCGAATGGCCGGTCTTGGCAGTATCACTATCTCAAGCCAGAGCCAGGGCAGGGATTCAACAATCTGCGGGAGGCGCTGCTGACAAGCGTGGTGCTTCCTGATGGGTCGAGTTGGCGCATGAGCTATCTGGGCAGCCTGGAGTCGCCCAAGCTCGCTGGAACGGCTAATGTCAATCCAAACTGTCCAGCGCCGTTGCTGAGATCTAACAACGACGTTGGGCTTGACCTTGTGCATCCGTCGGGTGCCACGGGGAGCTTTCGATTCAGGTATCTCCGGCATCTCCGAAGTGGCGTTCCAGACACCTGTTATGCGCTGGTACCAAATTGGCAGGAAATCCCAATTCAGGTGGGGGGCGGGAGGACACACGCGCTCGCTGTCCCAAACTACTTCGATAACCTGAGCTTGCTCAGTAAGCGTATCGAGGGCCCCGGACTGTCTTCGATGACATGGCAGTATGACTACGGCAGTGTCACGGGTGGCCGACTGCCTTGGAACGCGGTGCTCCCGTGTAGCAACTGCCAAAGCTTCAAGACAGTTTCCGTTACGCGACCCGACGGCCATGTCGAGGAGAGCCTGTTCGGTGTGCTCTATCAGTCCAACGATGGCCGTCTTCTGGGAACAAGGGTGCGCGATGGCGCGGGTTCGGTGTATCAGGCCCAGGAGATTGATTATGTGACAGACGCCGAGCAGCAGTCGATGCCGTTCCCAAGTGTCTACGGGGAAACATCGATTTTGGGTGCTGATCCGTCGTCTTTGAAGAATCGGCCCGTGCGGGAGAGGCGCACAACGCAGGGAGGAGTCACCTTTTCCTGGCGCGCAAATGCGTTCGATCATTTCGCTCGCCCACTCAGTGTCACCAAGTCGAGTGGCCCAATCGCGAGCTCATCTATGCAGCAAGCGGGGTCGACACCGGCCGCTCAGCCTCCCGGCCAAACGATAGATGAAAACTAAGGTTGCGGTGCAGTTGGTCAATGGTGCTGGGCGCTCAATCGCTGCCGGCGTTGAACGGAAAGGGAGTTCTATGGGAAGTATCAGTAGGTGCTGCTTGCGAATCTGGCTGGGAGCCCTGATCTGCTTGCCCTGCTTGGCGCATGCTCAGAGCTTCACGCGTACCGAGTCCATCAGTTATCGCGACGATACTGCCAAGTGGATCCTGGGGCGGGTGGCTAAGGAAGAAGTCAATGGCATCGTCGTGTCGGAAACAAGTTACGACTCGAATGCACGCCCTGTACATGTCAAGAGTTTTGGCCGGACGCTCCATGTCCTGGGGTATCACGGAGACGGGACCGTGGCCACGGTTGAGGATGGGAACGGGCACCTCACGTCGCTTAGCGGATGGCATCGCGGCATTCCGGGAAGGATCGCTCATCCGGACGGTGCAACGCAGTCGGCAACTATCAGCAATGACGGCTGGATCACGCGGGTCACCGACGAGAACGGCTTCGCCACAAGCTATAGTTACGACGCGATGGGCAGGATCTCCGGCATTGCCTATCCATCCTCAAGTGGTGGCGTGGCTTGGCACCGCACCACGCAGACGTTCCAGCAGGTCGGTAGTGCCGAGTATGGGATCCCCGCAGGCCACTGGCGGCAGGCTGTCTCAAGAGGAAACGCCCGAAAGCTGACCTACTTTGACGCCCTGTGGCGGCCGCTGCTGGTGCGTGAGTATGACGCCACCAACGAGGCGGGAACGCAGCGTTTCCAGCGATATGCGTACGACCATGCGGGCAGAACGACATTCGCGTCCTATCCCGGCGCCGTCAGTCATCCGGCGACTGGTACTTGGACAGAGTACGACCCATTGGGGCGGGTCACGTCCGTGTCGGACGACAGCGAGAACGGGCTGCTGACGACAAGGACGGAATATCTCGGAGGCCTGCTTACCAGGGCCACGAGCCCGAAAGGGACTCAGACGTTGACGCGGTACCAAGCCTGGGACGAGCCCAGCTACGATCTTCCGATCATTATCGACCAGGCAGCTGGACGACCGGAGCAATCGTCGCTCGATATCGAGCGCGATGTCTTCGGCAAGGTCCGGCTCATTCGTAAGCGCAATGCGTCGGGCAGCATCTCTGCCGTGCGTCGCTATGTGTATGACGCCCATCAGCAGCTTTGTAAGAGTATCGAGCCGGAAGTCGGTGCAACGGTCATGGCGTATGACGGCGCCGGCAATCTCGCTTGGTCCGCAGCCGGGCATCACGAACTGACGGATCCCGGGCAATGCAACCTGGCGCAAGCGCAGAGCGGTGGGCGACGTGTCGACCGTACCTACGACGCACGGAATCGTGTGTTGTCCGTTCGGTTCCCGGACGGGCTTGGCAACACCGACAACTGGTACACGCCGACGGGCCTACTGGCGCAGACGCTGGTGCGAAACGCCGAGGGGAGCCTGGCAACCACGGTGTATACGCATAACGAACTCGGCATGGTCGTTGGCGAAGCTGTGGGTGTCGGTGATATCCAGTGGGGCATTGGCTATGGGTTCGATCCTCACGGGCATCTCGCGACCAGCACGCACTCGTTGACAGGTCGCAGCATCGAATACGCGCCGAACGCATTGGGCCAGGCCACTCGCGCCGGTGCCTTTGCGCTCGGTGCGAGCTATTACCCGAACGGTGGGCTGAAGCAGTTCGCCTACGGAAATGGCGCCACGCATACATCGACGCAGAATGCGCGCGGGCTTCCCGAGCGTAGCCGGGACGTGATCGCGGGAACGACCTTGCACGACGACAGCCTGGATTACGACGGCCACGGAAACGTCGCGGCGATCAGCGACGGCCGGCCGGGAGGCCGCGGTGACCGCACCATGCAGTACGACGCCTTGGACCGCCTTGTTCAAACCGTCTCGCCGATGTTCGGGACGGCGAAGTACGCCTACGACGCACTCGAGAACATCACCTCGATGAGTGTCAGTGCCGGACCTCGAAGCCGCCAGCTGACCTATGCCTACGATGCGAAGAATAGGCTGAGTGCGCTACGTGGCCCAGGCGGTGGCGTGGTCTCTTCCCTGGCTTACGATGCCCAGGGCAACCTCGCATCGAAGGATGGTCGGACGTATCAGTTCGACTATGGCAATCGGTTGCGATCCGTGGCGGGCGTCGAGGACTACCGGTATGACGGCCATGGCCGTCGCGTGCAGTCCATCCGCGGCGGCAAGGGCATCTACTCGATCTATGGACATGACGGGGTGCTGCGCTACCAGAGGGACGAGCATCGTGGCGTCACCAACGAGTACGTCTATCTTGCCGGTAGCCAGGTTGCACGCATCGAGACCCACATTCCGCCGAGCACGCCACAGCTGGCGGTGCCGGCGAACAGCTCGAGCGGGCAGTTCACTGTGAGCTGGAGCTCGGTCCCGCTTGCATCGCGCTATGAGCTCGAGGAGTGGAAGGGGAACGGGCCGTGGACCAAGATCGCCGACAGTGCTGCCCTGAGTGTTGACCTCAGCCGGTCGGCGGGCACGTACGGCTATCGCGTGCGTGCCTGCGCGGCTGTCTGTGGGCAGTGGTCGAACGAGGGCTGGCTTGAGATCGCGCTTCCCCCGCCGGCCGCTCCAATACTGACTGTTCCGGCGACTAGCAGTACTGGGAACTACGCGGTCAGCTGGAGCACGACGGCACGCGTCCAGCGCTATGAGCTCCAGGAGCGCATTGGCTCGGGCAGTTGGGCTCAGATCTACTCGGGAACCAGCACCAGTCAGGCGCGCTCCGGCCGTGCGAATGGCACGTACACCTACCGCGTGCGGGGCTGCGCGGAGGCGTGTGGATCTTGGTCTGCGGAAGGCACGATTACAGTGCTGCTCCCGCCGCCTGCGCCCACCCTGACAGTGCCGGCCACCAGTAACAGTGGCAGCTACTCGGTGAGTTGGACCGCATCAACAGCGGCGGCCCGCTATGAGCTGCAAGAGCGTGTTGGCTCGGGGAACTGGGCGCAGATCTATTCGGGAACCAATACCAGCCAAACGCGTTCCGGCCGCGCTAACGGCGCGTACGCGTACCGGGTGCGTGGCTGTGCTACGGAGTGCGGGGCCTGGTCTGCGGAGGGCGCGATCACTGTGCTGCTTCCGCCGCCTGCGCCCACGTTGACCGTGCCAGCCTCCAGCAACACGGGCACTTACTCGGTGAGTTGGACCGCATCGGCGGCTGCAACGCGGTACGAACTGCAAGAGCGCGTGGGCTTGGGCAACTGGGCTCAGATCTATTCGGGAGCCGGCACCAGCCAAACGCGTTCCGGTCGCGCTAACGGCACGTACGCGTACCGCGTGCGTGGCTGTTCTACGGAGTGCGGGGCCTGGTCTGCGGAAGGCACGATCACCGTGCTGCGTCCGCCGCCTGCGCCCACGTTGACCGTGCCAGCCTCCAGCAACACGGGCACTTACTCGGTGAGTTGGACCGCGTCGACGGCGGCGACGCGGTATGAGCTGCAAGAGCGGGTTGGCTCGGGAAGCTGGGCGCAGCTTTACTCGGGAACCAATACCAGCCAAACGCGTTCCGGTCGCGCTAACGGCACGTACGCGTACCGCGTGCGTGGCTGTGCTGCGGAGTGCGGGGCCTGGTCTGCGGAAGGCGCGATCACCGTGCTGTTGCCGCCGCCCGCGCCCACGCTGGCAGTGCCGAGCACCAGCAACACTGGCGCCTACTCAGTGAGCTGGACCGCATCGACAGGGGCGACCCGGTACGAGTTGCAAGAGCGCGTTGGCTCGGACAGCTGGACGCAGATCTATTCGGGAGCCGACACCAGCCAAACCCATTCCGGTCGCGCTAACGGCACCTATGCCTACCGGGTGCGTGGCTGCGCTACGGAGTGTGGAGCCTGGTCTGCGGAAGGCACAATCACCGTGCTGCTGCCGCCGCCCGCGCCCACGCTGACTGTGCCGGCCACCAGTAACACTGGCAGCTACTCTGTGAGTTGGACCGCATCGACAGGGGCGACGCGGTACCAGCTTGAAGAGCAGACAGATACTTCTGGCTGGACTGCAATCTACGAGGGGGGGCTGCGACAGAAGTCCCTCAGTGGAAAGGACAGTGGCACATACCGATACCGCGCTCGTGCATGCAGTGCTCATGGGTGCGGTGATTGGTCGAGCACGAAGGTCGTCACGGTTCTGACATTTGATAGTCCCGTTGTGAGCGCACCGGAAGTGCGTAGTGCGACGCCATTTATTGTTACCTGGACTTCGATAGCGAGCGGGAGCTCCGGCTTCAACTATGAGCTGGAGGAGCAGGTCGCTGGTGGCAGCTGGAGCAGCATCTACCGAGGCACGCAGAACAGCTATACGGTTTCAGGTCGCAGCCCATACGGCGATATCCGGTATCGAGTTCGCTACTGCAACCCCGCCGGGTGCGCCCCGTGGTCGGAGCCGGCGACTGTGCAGGGAATGACGCCCTCACCAACGGATCCAGGCAGTCCAGGCGGGCCTAGGGCGTCATTGGGGACAGATGGAGAAACTTCGGAGGGATCGTCATGAGCGCACGCAAGTTCTGGAGCCGCTTCCACGGCGTTTGGCTGCTCGGATTGCTCTGCTTATGTCACGCGGCAGCCGCACAGACGATCTACTACGTGCATACCGATGCGCTGGGCAGCATCGTCGCCGAGAGCGACTCCGCAGGTCAGGTGGTGTCGCGACGCGAGTACGAGCCGTACGGCCAGCAGCTCGCCCCGACTGTTCAAGATGGGCCGGGCTACACCGGGCATGTTCAGGATGCTGCGACCGGGCTGACGTACATGCAGCAGCGCTATTACGATCCGGGGATCGGAAGGTTCTTGAGCGCTGATCCGGTGACGGCGCACAGCAGCCCTGTTGCGATGTTTAATCGCTATCAGTACGCCAAGAACAATCCGTACAGATTCACCGATCCTGACGGGCGTGAATCAGCGGATCGCGTCTATGGCGCAGCAGTCGCGTACATGCTGCGGAATGATCCGGACAAGCTACGCATCTGGGCTGGTGGTGAGGCAGCTGCGACAACGGAAGGAAGTATCGCAGAGCAAGGCGCTGCGATGGGGTTGGCGGCAGGGGAGTTCGTTGACACAGGCGACTACTCCGGCGCAGCAGTTGCTGGCGCAGCCGCTAATGCGATGGTCGGCGTTGTAACCAAAGGCAGATACACGCCTAGTGGAAGGTTCTCTCGTTCAACGAAGCGATTTGCAGCAGATCGTGCTGAACGCAAGTGTGAGTATTGCGGTGTTGACACCGTTCAGGCTAAAAGGTCCGAGCGTGGCGTTACTCCGCCCAAGAACGAGGGCGTTACAGACCATATTGAACCTCGCTCTCGTGGGGGAGACAACTCGCCTGATAACGCAGCACATGCTTGCCGGGAATGTAATGGGAGATTCTCTGATGCACCAAAGCCACATCCGCGCGATGAAACAAGAAGGTGAATGAAATGACGGGTCATAAAAAGATTGTATTCCGTTTGGAGCGCGATGAGGACGGTTATCCGCCCTCTGACTACGAGCGCTTGTGGGCTACGCCACTGCCCAGCGGTAACTATCTTATCGACAATATTCCGTTCTTTGTTATGGGGTTAAGCGCCGGCGATGAGGTCTCGGTTAAGAATGAAGGTGATGAGCTATTCTTTGATCGATTGATAAAGCCTTCCGGCGCATCCACTTTTAGAATCATCCCCGTCGACCCATCGGATAGCGAAAATTTGCGAGATGACATAAAGGCGCTGGGATGTAGCTCTGAGTACAATCAGCACGTAGGCTTGATTGCAGCTGAAGTGCCGGCATCTAGATCGATTCAGCCGTTCTTGGACTACATTGTTGAACGGCAGGAGAGGGGGATTATAGATGTTGAAGAGGGCGCGTTGCGGCACGAACTAAATTTTTAGCAAGAACGCCATTTAGTAGAATCTGAATTATGGTTCCTTGATTTTTTAGCCGAGACCGGCATGAGTTCGATGCCATTTTTGGTGGTGCGGCCTGCCATCGAAAGCGGTTATGCGTTGCTCGGAGCTGGCATGGCCTTTGAGTAGGCTCGTGCAGGCTAGAGTGCTGGGCGGCAGGAGTTACTGCGCTGCTCCATACTGCAGCCTGGATTCCGGCAAGGCGAGGGGGCGAGGGGGACGCATGCTGGGCGCTGCTTGGGCGCGGAGGCGATTGCGGCCACATTTGAGATGGCGATTGGCCTGACGCCGCCGGCTTAGATCACAGGTATCGGGCCGGCTGTGGCAGCACGAGAAAGAACGGACCTTCGCACAGCGCCCTGTCCTCGGCGGGTACAGTTCGTGCTGCCGGCTCAGAGTCAAGCAATGCGCCGCCGATCTCCACCGGGCGACCAGCGACCAGAACCGATTCGCCGTCTGCGTCGAGCACGCTCAATCCTCCGTCAACCGTACCCATACGGTAGTCGTGCGGATAGACGAGTACGACAGTGCCCCGATCGGTGGATTCCAGGCTCAGGCATCCTCGCTCCACAGTCACCGTGCCGCGAAGGGGCGCCAGTCCATATGTGATGGCGTTATCCGAAGGCGCGGTGCGTGCGAGCCGCACCTGGGCAGGATCGATCGCAGATTCAGTTCGGCATCCGGCCACCATTGCCACCACGCACGATGCGATCGTCAGGCGGTTGCCGACCAGCTGGAAGCCCATCATGGCGCTCCCGCATGCCGTTCTTGGCCGCCGTGTCTGATCATATGGACGCCTTGCCCGCCGATTGCCTGCCAGAGATGATATCGAGTTCGCCGACGTGGCCGCATACGCTCGATCCTGTAGTCGCACGCTGACGAACGTTCATGAAGATGCCTGATCGCCGTGTCTCAAGAATCATGACCGCCGCGGCGCTGGCGGTCGGCGCGGCAGCATTGCTGTACTTCAGCTTCACGGCACCCAGGTCGGTGAATGCCGCCGAGGCTGCTCAGGCATCAGTGTCTACAGGGGCCGGCCTCGCGGCCCACGACCGCCGACAAGGCGCTGAAACGACGTCTTCGCTGTCGCCGAACGCGGCGCATCTCCGTCCCGATACCGCGTTGCTTCAGCTTAGACGCTCTGCCGCGAAGGATTTCCAAGACGCGAATCAATGCGTGATGGCGATGCGGAAGATTGCGTTGGCTGAGCACCAGCTTGGGATGTGTAACAGTGTGGGGGCGGAGGGCGATGCGGATCTGAAGGCGTTCTGCGAACGGCGCAAAGCCCTTATCCTGGGGTCAGCAGCTGCCGACAACGCGCGACTGTCGTCATGCAGCTCGCTGGACCCAGGCGAGGCGGAGCAGAAGAATTTCGAGTACACCTCACGAGCTGCAGCGTTGGGGGATGTCGACGCTCAGCTTTGCTACGTCAATGCGGACTTCAAGTTGCCAAGGCCTTGGACAGCGCAAGAGCACACGGACTACGCGGACCGCGCGCCGCAGTACGTGGAGGCCGCCTTGTCGAGAGGCGATTGGCGGGTCGTTGAAATCCTGAGAGTGGCCAGCCGAGGCGTCGCCGAAGAACGAGGTCTTGTTTACCAGCTGACGACGGTTGACCAGCTCACGATCTACAGGATGAATCGCCTTCTGAGGATGGGTGCGGTTGGCAACTACGCCCGCTACTTGGATAACGTCATGGAACGGCCGGTCTTTCCCCATGACGAGGAAGAGATCGCCCAGGCCGATCGTTGGGTGAGGACGGTCTTTGATGATCACTTCAGGACTTCGCCCAGCCTGAGGACCGCGCCCAATACCTGTCTGCAGAATAGGCCTTAAGGCTGTCTGCGTTCATGCAGGAAGCGAAACTGCCTGGCTCGCACGTCGCCTCTTCCGTTTCTTGCATCTGGCAGACGACATCTATTCAGCGCATCAAACATGACGTAATTGATATCGGCTTCTGAGTCGCGGTCATGGCGCTGCGCAGGCAACGCTCGCTACAGCCTCACCGTCACCGACACAAACGCACTCCGCCCCGCCGACGGCGAGAACATGGGCCGGGCCTCTTCCCAGAAGAAGCTGTCGTACCAGGCGTAGACGTACTCGCGTCCGGTGACGTTGCGCAGTTGCACGTCCACGCTGGTCCTCGGGGTGAGGCGGAGCTTGGCGCTCAGGTCGAGCACTGCGAAGTCGCCGAACTTGTCGGTGAGGTTCCGCTCTTCGAGGTAGTAGTCGCCTTGCGCCCGGCCTTGCAGCCCGAACTGCAGGGCATCGGTGGCGCGGTAGTCGAGGCCGAGGTTGCTGATGGTGCGGGGGGTTGCGGCGACTTCATTGCCTTCGATCGACACGCCCGGCGCACGGCCGTCACGTTCGATCTTCGCCTCCTGGTAGGCGTGCGAGGCCCACAGCGTCCAGCGCTCGCCGATCTGCGCATCGAACTGCAGGTCCACGCCGCGGCGGCGGGTCTTGCCCAGCACCACGGTCGTGCCGGTGGCGGGCATATTGGAGACTTCGTTCTCGGCATCCTGCTGCCACACCGCCACGCGTCCGCGGGTGCCGGCGAACGGGCTGAAGCGCAGGCCTGCTTCCATGCCGGTGTTGGTGGAGGGGCGCATCGCTGCCTGCCCGGGCGTGAGGTAGGCCGGTGGCGTGCTGCCGGTGAGCACCTGGAAGGTGCGGCCCCAGTTGGCATAGAGGTTAGTGTCGGCATCGAGCCCGTAGACCACGCTGAGCTTGGGCTGGCCGATCGTGCCGTAGTCCTGCAATGGGGCGCGCACGCCGCCGGGCAGTTGGGTGGCGCCGTCGAAGCGGTCGATGCGATAGGCCGGCACGATCTTCAAGGACGCGGTCGGTTGCCAGATCGCCTGCAGGTACGCGCCTGCGTTGTTGAAGGTGTGGTGGTCGTCGTTCTGGATGCGTGCGGGCGTGGCATCGAAATCGGTCGGCACGCTGTAGGCGAAGCGTTCGCGCACGTAGCCGTTGTGCTGCTGCTCGTAGTTCGCGCCGGCTTCGAGGGTGAGGGCCGGGTGGGCCGCCCAGGTGAGTGTGGCGAGCAGGCCCGACTGCGCCTCGTCCCAGACGCGGCGTTGGCGCGGGGCGTTGCCGGTGGGCATGTCGCTGAAGGTGATGCGGCGGTCGTCGTGGTAGCGGTTGTGGTAGAGCTTGGTGCCCAGCATCAGCTGTTCGGTGAGCGCCAGGTCCATGTGCAGGCCGAACTGACGCATGCTGCGGTCGTCGCCATCGTGAGCATTGCGCGGCGCCGAGCGCCGACGGCCGGCCTGCAGTTCTTCGGCGGTCATGAAGCCGGGTTCGTCGGCCTGGTGTCGGTAGGCGCGTGCGGTGAGGCCGATGCGCATGCCGTCCTCGAGGCTGCCGTAGAACCATTTGCCGCCCAATGCGTACTTCTCCGAGCGGTCGTGGTCGCGGTATCCGTCCGAGGTCTGGACGCCGACGAAGTAGTTCTGCGCGAAGTCGCCGTGTTCGCGGCCCACGGCCAGTTGTGCCTGGCGGGTAGCGAAGCTGCCGTAGGTCAGCCGGCCATCGGTGTAGGTGCCGCCCTGGCGCGTGCCGAAGTTGATGTTGCCGCCGATGTTGTGCAGGCCGTAGCGCGGGTCGTTGGTGCCGCGCACGACTTCGATGTAGTCGATCTCCAGCGGAAACAGCATGTCGATGAAGCGCTGGTTGCCGCTGTTGACGTTGCTGGGAATGCCGTCGATCAGGGTCTTGATGGCGTTGAGATAGCCCTCGCCATTGAACGCACGGAAGCTGACCTTGCCCGACTCGGCGCCCTGGCGGGTCTCGGTGAGCTGCATGCCCGGCATCTGGCCGAGCAGTTCCCAGCTCTGTGCCACGGTCTGGTCCTCGATGCGTTCGGCCCCGAGCACGTCGACCGAGGTCAGCACTTCGTGTGCGGTCAGCTGGCCGCGGGCCTGGTGCACATGCAGGGTGCCCATCGTGGTGTCGACCGATTGGGCGTGGGCGGCGCCGCTCGTCAGGGCGGCGATCAGGGCGAGATGCAGGGGGTGGGCGGGCATGGGAATGGCGTGGGGATGGGGGAGATGCCGACCTCGGGGCCGGCGCGGGCGCGCAATCTATCATGTAATAACATTACATTTCACGCGCATCCAGGCCGTAGGTGCGCGCTCACGGCCTGGTAGCGCGCACTCACTGCAACCACCGCAACAGGGCCACACGCGGCCGCACCCAGCGGTCGAACGCCAGCACCACCAGCAGCAAGGCAGCGAGCAGCGGCAGCGCGATGGCCGAGACCAGCGGCAGTGCGAGCAGGGCGCGGGTTGGCATGCGTGTGCTGCCGGGTGCGCCGATGCGGCCAACTGGGCGTCGGCGCCACCTTCAGTCTCCCGGACGCCGTCCCAAGGCAGATGTCCGCCGCAGGACTGCGAAGCCGGCGAGGCTGACCGTGGGCATGACCAGGCCGTACGCCACCAGCGGCCAGGGCGTCGCGCCATTGAACATCAGCACCGACAGGGTCCCCACGCCGCTGACGATCAGGCTCTGGATGGCGTAGTACAGTGCGACGGCGGTGCCGGCAGCATCCGCGAAATCGGCAAGGGCGCCGTTCGCGGTGACGGACACGATCATCACGATGCCCACGCACATCAGCCACATCGGCATGACGAAGGTGACGAAGCTGGGCGCAGTGCACGCGGATAATGCGGCCAGCACCATCGCGCCGGCGGCCAGGGTGCCGCTTCCCCGCACAAAGCAGCCCTGGATGCCCCACCGCTTGACGCAGTGCGGGATGACGCGCGTGGTGAGGATCATCGCCAGTGCCGCCGAGGCGAAGGCCAGGCTGAACTCGATCTGGCCCCAGCCTGCGCCGTCGATCAGCACACGCGGCGCGATGGAGAAGAACACGAAGAAGCTGCCCATCGCGGTGCCAAAGCCGATCGTGTAGACCCAGAACGCCCCGTTACGCAGGATCGATGCAAGGCGCGGCCCCGGCTTTGATGCGGCCTTGGGGCGGGTTTCATGCCAGCGTGGCCATGCACGGACGAGCGCAATCACCGCGATCACGCCAAGCAGGGCGAAGATCGCCCGCCAGCCCAGGGTCAGCGCCACCACTGCGCCCAGGATCGGGCCCAGCGCCGGCACGAACGCCAGGATCGCGCTGAACAACCCGTAGATCGTCGTGCTCTCGGGCCGGTCGGCATACACGTCGCGCACGGTGGCGAACGTGCCGACAAGCGCGGCGGAGGCGCCCAGAGCCTGAATCACGCGCAGCACGAGGAACTGGCCGCCACTGCTGGTAATGGCCACCAGCAAGGAGGCCAGCGCAAAGACGCCTGCACCGCCCAGCACGACGGGGCGTCGCCCGATCCGGTCGGAGAGTGGGCCGAAGATCAGTTGGCCCAGGCCGAGGATCAGCATGTAGGCGCTGAGCGTGAGTTGGATGATCGTCGGCGAGGTGGCCAGCGCGGCCGGCATCTGCGGCACCACCGGCAGATAGACATCCATCGCCAGTGAGGCGAGCAGATCGAAGGGGACCATCAACAGCAATGTCGATGGCAGGGAGTAAGCCCAGTTGGGAGATTTAGTTTCGGACATGGCAAAGCACCCGCGCAGAATGGAATCTGGCGGCGATCTGCCTGCTCGGTGATTCGAGATCGAGGAAAGACCGCCGCAACGACTGGTGGAACACGTCGCTGCGGCTTAGCGATCTGTGGACGGGCCTGCTGCCATGTCGGAATGCTGGAACGCACGGTTGATCTGCAGACTCTAGTCAACCTCGGCTGCGAACGCCAGGCAGGCGCAAAGCCGTGTCGCCAGCCGCCTGTCGAGGACAACGGTGGAATGGTGGTGATTCAACGCCGCGGTCGGTGTGAGGCAATTCCACTAGAGTGAGCGTCAGGTATCGCGCGACGCGGTGGACACGTGAAGAGAGTATCCAAGTGGGCTCGACTACTGCCGGTGCTACTCCTGGTGCAATCGTGCTCGGAGGTCGCACTTGAAGACGTCAGTGATGAGCCTGCGTATAGAGCTCTGGTCGTAGTCGATACGAAATCGTGGGCGCCATCGATGCGTACGGGGTCAGGGCGCACTCCGGCGCTGCTACGAGTTATGTCACCCTGATTCCCCCGCCCGGCATCGGCGGCTCGGAGGTGGCATATCGGCGGCGGCTGACGCTTGGCTCGCAGATCCAAGTTGAAAAGATCCTCGAGACGAATCGTTGGTTCGATTGCGGAGTTGCTCTGCGCGTGCGTCTCCAGGAGGGGCCGGACTTTAGCGAAGGGGTCAGGGTCGAGTTGAACCGGGGCAATGAAAGCGGGTCATGCCGAGACCTCAATCCTGCGATTTACAGGAAGTTGGGTTGACCGCGTCGGGGTCGCGGGTGGCCTGGTACTCAGAAGACGTCGCCCCGTCCGCCCCCAACAACGGCCATCGTCTCCCGGGTGAAATCGAACAGGCGACTGGGCGCCGTCGGCTGGCCCCGACGCGCATGCTGCTGATGCAGCATGCGACATTGGAGGATGCAGGCGCCAAGCAGCGCCTGCCTTAACCGAGTCATGCAGCGGTCTTCATTTTCCGGACTTTGGCGGGCTGCACTGTCCCTGGTGCAGTTCGGCTGTGTCTCGGCGGGCATTGCGCCAGGGATCGATCACACACCCGCCTCCGCGGTTCGGTGCTCGCGTCGATGCGCCCAGCGGTACAGCACGGGCAGTACCAGCAGCGTCAGCAGGGTCGAGGAGACGATGCCGCCGATGACGACGGTGGCCAGCGGGCGTTGCACTTCCGCGCCGGCGCCGACGTTGAAGGCCATCGGCACGAAGCCGAGCGAGGCGACGAGGGCGGTCATCAGCACCGGGCGCAGGCGGGTCAGGGCGCCGTCGTGGATCGCGGCCGCGAGCGGCAGGCTGTCGGCGCGCAGCCGGCGGATGAAGCCCACCAGCACCAGGCCGTTGAGCACGGCCACGCCCGACAGCGCGATGAAGCCGACGCCGGCCGAGATCGACAGCGGGATGCCGCGCGCCGCCAGCGCCAGCACACCGCCGGTCAGCGCCAGCGGCACGCCGCTGAACACCACCAGCGCATCGCGCAGCGAGCCGAACGCCAGAAACAGCAGCACCAGAATCGCGGCCAGCGTCGCCGGCACCACCAGGCGCAGGCGCTGGCCGGCCGAGACCAGTTGCTCGAAGGTGCCGCCGTAGTCGATCCAGGTGCCGGTCGGCAGGGGCACGCGCGCGCGCACCTGTGCCTGCAGGTCTTCGACGAAGCCGCCGAGGTCGCGGCCGCGCACGTTGGCGGTGACGACGATGCGGCGCTTGCCGTTCTCGCGCGTGATCTGGTTCGGGGCCAGCCGGGTCTGGATCTCGGCGACCTCGCGCAGCGGCACCGTGCGCGGAGCGCCTGCGGTCCAGGTGTCGTCGCGGCCGGCCTCGTCGGGCGAGGGCGCCGTACCGAGCGGAATCGGCAGGTCGGCGAGCGCGGCCGGGTCGGTACGCCGGTCCTCAGGGAGGCGCACGACGATGTCGAAGCGGCGGTCGCCTTCGAACAACTGCCCGGCGGTCTGGCCACCGATCGCGGCGGCGACCACGCGCTGCACGTCGCCGGGGTTGAGGCCGTAGCGGGCCATTGCGCGCGGGTCGGGGGCGATCTCCAGCAGCGGCAGGCCGTCGACGGCTTCGGTGCGTACGTCGGCGGCGCCGTCGATGCTGCGCAGCACGGTCTCGACCTGCCCGGCCAGGCGTTGCAGCACGTCGAGGTCGTCGCCCTGGATGCGCACGGCCACGTCGCTGCGCACGCCGGAGATCAGCTCGTTGAAGCGCATCTGGATCGGCTGGGTGAACTCGTAGTTGCTGCCGGGCATCGCTTGCGCCAGCGCTTCGATCTCGGCCACCAGCGTGGCGCGCGGTTTGCGCGGCTGTGACCAGTCGCTACGCGGATGCAGGATGACGAAGGTGTCGGCGACCGAGGGCGGCATCGGGTCATTGGCGACTTCGGCGGTGCCGATGCGCGAGAACACGTGCGCGACCTCGGGCGCTTGCAACAGGCGCCGTTCGAGCGCGCGCTGCATCGCCACCGATTGCTCGATGCCGGTGCCGGGGATGCGCATCGCATGCAGCGCGATGTCGCCCTCGTCCAGACTCGGCACGAACTCGCTGCCCAGGCGGGTGGCCAGCCAGCCGCAACCCAGCACCAGCGCCGCGGCGCCGGCGACCAGCCAGCGGCCATGGCGCAGGGCGGCGTCGAGCAGCGGCGCATAGCCGCGACGCGCGGCGCGCATCGCGCGGTTCTCGTGCTCGGCCACACGGCCGCGCAGCAGCAGGGCGATCGACGCTGGTACGAAGGTCAACGACAGCAACATCGCGCCGGTCAGCGCCAGCACCACGGTGATCGCCATCGGGTGGAACATCTTGCCTTCGACGCCGTCGAGCGCGAACACCGGCACGTAGACCGCGGCGATGATGCCCAGGCCGAACAGGCTTGGGCGGATGACCTCGGCGGTGGCGCTGGCCGCCAGGGCATGGCGCTCGTCGGTGTCGAGCAGGCGGCCCAGACGCTGTTGTGCCTGGCCGAAGCGGCGCAGGCAGTTCTCGACGATGATCACCGCGCCGTCGACGATCAGCCCGAAGTCGAGCGCGCCCAGGCTCATCAGGTTGCCCGAGACCCCGCCCTGGCGCATGCCGATGACGGTGAACAGCATCGTCAGCGGAATCACCAATGCGGTGAGCAGGGCGGCGCGTGCGTTGCCCAGCAGCAGGAACAGCACCACGATCACCAGCAGCGCGCCTTCGATCAGGTTGCGGGCCACGGTGCGGACCGTGCGGTCGACCAGGGCCGTGCGGTCGTACACCGCGGTGGCGTGCACGCCGTCCGGCAGGCTGGCATTGGCGGCCTCCAGCCGCGCGGCCGCGGCGCGTGCGACGGTGCGGCTGTTCTCGCCGACCAGCATGAACACCGTGCCCAGCACGACCTCGCCGCCGTCCTTGGTCGCAGCGCCCGTGCGCAGTTCGCGGCCTTCGCCGACCTCGGCGACATCGCGCACGCGCAGCGGCACGCCGTCGCGCCGGACCAGCACGATGTTGCCGATCGCCTCGAGGTCGGCGACCTGCCCGGGCACGCGTACCAGCAACTGTTGGCCGTTGCGTTCGATGTAGCCGGCGCCGACGTTGCGGGTGTTGGCCTCGATGGCGGCGACGATGTCGTCGAAGCGCACGTCGAGCGCGACCAGCCGCGCCGAGTCGGGCGTGACGTGGATCTGCCGCTCGAAACCGCCGACGGTGTCGACCTCGGTGATCCCGGGCACGGTGCGCAGCTGCGGACGGATCACCCAGTCCTGCAGCGTGCGCAGGTCGGTCGCGGTGTAGGCGCTGCCGTCGGGCTTGCGCGCGCCGGCCTCGGCCTCGACGGTGTACATGAAGATCTCGCCAAGACCCGTGGCTGCGGGGCCGAGCGTGGGCTCGATGCCGTCGGGCACCTGGCCGCGCACCTGTTGCAGCCGTTCGGCCACCTGCTGACGTGCGAAGTACAGGTCGGTGCCGTCCTCGAACACAACGGTCACCTGCGACAGGCCGTAGGCCGACAGCGAGCGGGTGTGGTCCAGCCGCGGCAGACCGGCCAGTGCGGTCTCGATCGGGAAAGTGATGCGTTGCTCGGTCTCCAGCGGCGCGTAGCCGGGCGCGGCGGTGGTGACCTGCACCTGCACGTTGGTGATGTCGGGCGTGGCGTCGATCGGCAATCGCAGGAAGCTCCAGACGCCGGCGGCGATCAACGCGAGCGTGGCCAGCAGCACCAGCCAGCGATGGCGGATGGCCAGGCGGATCATCGACTCAAGCATCCGGGCATCCTCCGTGCGGCGCGGGTGCGGCGGCGTGCGGTCCTGTGCATGCGCACAAGGCGGCCGCAGGCGCGCGATGGGCATGTCCGCGGGCGCGGCACAGCGTGGGGAACGTCATGTCAGTGCGCATGGGTCGCGCCCGCTTTCTCGAGTTCGGCCTTGAGCGTGTAGCTCTGCGCGATCACCACGTCGTCGCCAGCGGCGATCCCATCGAGGATCTCGACCTGCTGCGCATCGCGGCGGCCCAGCGACACCGGCCGCGCTTCGTAGCGCTCGCCTTTGCGCACGAACACCACATCGCGCTCGTCCATGCGCTGCAGCGCGCTCAGCGGGACCACGAGGGCGGCCTGCTGCAGCGAAACGGTGACCTGCGCGCGGACCGCGGCGCCGGGGCGCCATTGGCCATCGGCGTTGTCCAGGCGCGCGCGCGACACCGTGCTCTGGCTGGCGGTCGCGGTCGCGGGCAGCACGCGCTCGATGCGCGTCTGCGCGGTGGCGCCATCGCCCAGGCGGGTGATCGTGACCGGCGAGCCGGGCGCCAGATGCTCGGCATCGCGGCCGTAGACGTGCAGGTCCACCCAGAGCGTCGACAGGTCGGCGATCTCGTAGAGCACCGCGCCTTCGCCGGCGACCTGGCCGACTGCGGCGTCGCGCGCGAGCACGGTGCCTTTGATCGGCGCGGTCACGGTGTAGGCCGACAGACTGAGATTGCTGTCGATGGTCGCCAGCGGCTGGCCGGCCCGCACGACATCGCCCAGTTCGGCATGCAGGCGGCGGATCGGCCCGGGAAAACGGGCGGTCACGCGGGCATTGCCGGTCTCGAGCGTGGTCAGCAGACCCTGCACTTCGTGCTGGTCGGCGATCGTGCCCGGCCCGGCGGGCGCGGTGCGCAGGCCGATGTCGCGCGCGATCGCGTCGGGCACGACGACCGCGGTGTCGTGGCCGTGTGCGTCTTCGTCGCTGTCGGCATGTTGATCGCGCTGGTCTGCCGTGGCAGGCGTGCTGTCGGGCGCGCCGCAGGCGGCCAGCGCCGTCAACAGCAGCAGGGCCAGCGCGCGGGCGGGGAGGTGGATCGTCATGGGGTGTCTCCGGTCGTGGTGGACCGCGCGAGCGGCTCGCCGGTCAGGCGTTGCAGTTCGATCAGCGCGCGCTGGGCGGCTTCGGCGGCGTCGAGCTGCTGGCGCAGCGCGTCGCGGCGGGCGTCGAGCAGTTGCGCCCATTCCAGGTAGGTCGCGGCGCCGGCGGACCAGGCGCGTTCGGTCTGGGTCAGCGCGCGTGCCAGCTGCGGCAGCACGTCGGCCTGCAAGCGCTGCACCTGCGCGCGCTCGACCAGATAGCGGCCGTGCGCCTCGGCGAGTGTGGCCTGCAGTGCGAGATCACCGGCCTCGCGTTCGACCGAGAGCAGCGCCAGTTCGGCTTCGGCGGCGCGGATCTCGGGCTGCGCGCGCGCGCGGCTGCCCAGCGGCACGGTGATGCCGCCCAGCAGCGAGACATCGCGGCTGTCCTGGTCGTGGCGAACGCCCAGTCGCCAGCCGATATCGGGGGTGCGTGCGCTGCGTGCCAACTGCACACGGGCCTCGGCGATGCGGCGCTGGTCGCCGAAGCGGCGCAGTTCGGGGGTGCGCTCGAGCAGCGCGCGCAGTTCGGCGAATGTGGCGATCTCCGGCAGGGCCAGCGGGTCGGCGTCGGTCACCGCGAAGTCGGTTGCGGGCGTGCCCCAGAGCATCGCCAGGCTGCGTCGTGCGGCCTCGCCTTCGGCCTGTGCGCGCGCGCGGCGCAGTTCGGCCTGGGCCTGCATCGCTTGGGCGGCGAGCGCGACCGCTTCGGGCGCGGCGCCGGCCTCGAAGCGACGGCGCGCGGCCGCGACCACGCGGGCCTGCTCGGCGATCTCGTCGTCGGCGAGACGCTGGTGTCGCGCGGCGACCACGGCGTCCAGGTAGCGGCGTGCGGTTTCGGCGAGCAGGTCCACACGCGCGGCTTCGCGCTCGAGTGCGAGCGCATCGATCCGGGTCTGCGCCAGCGCGCGACGTGCGTCCGGCTTGCCGCCGCGCTCGAACACGCCGGCCAGCGACAGGGTCGCTTCCAGCGTGCGTCCGGGCGCGTCGGGCACCAGGTTCTCGAGCTCGAAGCCGGCTTCCAGCGGCGGGCGCAGCGCGGCGAGGTCGCGCTCGGCGGCGAGCACCGCGCCGCGGCCATCGACCAGGCGCAGGCCGGGGTGGGCCTGCGCAACGCGCACGAACGCCGCGTCCAGGGTCAGGACCTGCGCTGCCGTCGGGGCGGGCGACATCGGCACAACGGGCACAGCAGGGGGCGCCGCCTGCGCCGGCACGAGGCACGGCGCGACGGCGAGGGCGGCACAGGCCGCCAGTCGCAACAGCATGGGACACACTCCGATCGTGGTCGCCGCCGGCGATCGGCCGGCAGCAGTGCGAGGGTCAGGACCGGCTCCGCGCGGACGCGCGCCGGGCCTCAGCAGCGCTGGTGGGCGCGTCGGGCGCGTGTCGGGACCGGGACGGGTGCGGACGGATGCTCAGCTCGGCACCGTGTGCGTGCGCACGGTGAGCTGCGATGGCGCGGCCTGGCGTCGGTCGTGGCCTGGCCTGTCGGCCTGCCTCACGACGCCGGACGGCGACGTGTGTCGGGCACCTGCGACCGTCCGGCACGCGATGCGCGCGGACGCCAGCGGGCTCAGGCGGCGATCGGGGGACGCAGCAGGCGTTCGTGCCGGCGGGTCGGGGCGTCGCCGGGGTGCGGATAGGCGGGCCGGACCAGGACCAGTGGCGCCAGTGCCGGCAGCACCGGCGGCAGCGCCGGGGTGTGCGCGCCGCAGCCGGCGCAGTGGGCGACCGCATGCAGCAGGTCGCCATCGTCGGCGTGCGCATGCGCCGTCGCGTCGTGCTCGGCGGCAGTCTCGCCGCGAACGAGTTCGTAGGTGTTGCCCATCGCCACCAGCACCGGCGCGATCGCCAGGCCCAGTACCAGCAGCGCCAGCAGCAGCTGGCGCGACCAGGACAGGCGGGTGGGGGAGACGTGCATCCGCGCAGCCTAGAGGCAAGGCGCGGCGTTACACAATTCCAGACTCAGCGCGCCCCGCGCAGCCGTTCGAGCACGCCGTCGAGCGCTTCGAGGTTGCCGTAGTGGATCACCAGCCGGCCCTTGTTGCCGCGACCATTGGCGATCGAGACCCGCGTGCCCAGGGTCTCCGACAGTTCGTTTTCCAGCGAGACGATGTCGGCCTGCGGGCGGACCTTGCTGCGCGCGGCGCTGCGGCCGTTGCCGCCTGGCACCCGGCCGGCCGCGAACTGTTGCGCGCGGTGTTCGACCTCGCGCACCGACCAGCCGTGCTCGACCGCGTCGCTGGCGAGTTTGCTGGCCAGCTCGGGCGAGAGTGTGAGCAGCGCGCGCGCATGCCCCATCTCCAGTTGCTTGGACTCGACCAGGATGCGGATCGCCGGCGGCAGTTCGAGCAGACGCAGCAGATTGGACACCGCCGCACGCGAGCGGCCCACGGCCTCGGCGGCCTGGGCGTGGGTGAGGTCGAACTCGTCGATCAGCCGCTGCAGCGCCTGGGCTTCCTCCAGCGGGTTGAGGTCCTCGCGCTGGATGTTCTCGATCAGCGCCATCGCCACGACCGTGCGGTCTTCGACGTTGCGCACGACCACCGGCACGTCGGCCAGGCCAGCCTGCTTGGAGGCGCGCCAGCGGCGTTCGCCGGCGATGATCTCGTAGGTGCGGTCGGGCAACTCGCGCACGACGATGGGCTGAATCACGCCCTGGGCGCGGATCGACTCGGCCAGCTCGGTGAGCTTGTCGGGGTCCCAATGCTTGCGCGGCTGGTAGCGGCCCGCGGTCAGCGCATCGATCGGCAGCGTGCGCAGGGTGTCGGCCTCGGTGGCCTCCAGGCTCGGCGCCTCGGCGGCGGCCTTGGGGCCGAGCAGTGCTTCGAGGCCGCGTCCCAGGCCGCGCTTCTTGGCGGGCGTCTTGGCCGTACTCATGCCGGGGTCTCCGTGGCGGTGGCGTCCTGGTGGGGCGGTGTCCGCGCGCGCTCGCGGCGGAGGATCTCGCTGGCCAGGCCCAGGTAGGCGACGGCGCCGCGCGAGGCGCGGTCGTAGCCGACGATGCTCTGGCCGTGGCTGGGGGCCTCGGCGACGCGCACGTTGCGCGGCACGATGGTCCGAAACACCTGGTCGCCGAAGTGGGCGGTCAGTTCGGCCGAGACCGCATTGGCCAGGTTGTTGCGCACGTCGAACATGGTGCGCAGCACGCCTTCGATCTCGAGCGCGGGGTTGAGGTTCTGCTTGAGGGCGTCGATCGTCTGCAGCAGTGCCGACAGGCCCTCGAGCGCGTAGTACTCGCATTGCATCGGCACCAGCACCGAGTCGGCGGCGGTCAGCGCGTTGAGCGTGAGCAGCGACAACGCCGGCGGGCAGTCGATGATGATGAAGTCGTAGCGGTCGCGCAGCGGCGCGAGCGCGCGCTTGAGGCGCTGCTCGCGGTCCTCGGCGTTCATCAGCTCGACCTCGGCCGCCGTCAGGTCGGTGTTGCCGGGAATCAGGTCGACCTCTTCCTCGGTCTGTACGATCGCGTCCATCGCCTCGACCTCGGCCAGCAGCACGTCGCAGGTCGAGACCGGCACGATCGACTTGTCGATGCCGCAGCCCATCGTCGCGTTACCCTGCGAATCGAGGTCGACCAGCAGCACGCGCTTGGGCGTACGCGCCAGCGCCGCGGCCAGATTGACCGCTGTGGTCGTCTTTCCGACGCCGCCTTTCTGGTTGGCGATGGCGATGATGCGGGCCATGGGCTCCGGGCGCGGTTGAGGACGGGAGCCGGGCGCCATGCGGCGTCCGGAGGGGGATTATGCCCTAAGGCGGGCAGGGGTTCGGGCGCACCGGCCGGCGCCGATGCGGTTCAGGCGCCGTCGCCGTCCGATGCGCGCGCGATGACGACCAGATGGCGGTCGGCCTCCAGGCCCGGCACCCGCAGCGGGTGCACCGCCTCCAGCCGCCAGGCGTCCGGCAACGCGGCGATCTCGTCGTCGGGCCGCTGGCCCTTCATCGCCAGCAGCCGGCCGTCATCGGCCAGCAGGTGGCCGCCGGCGACGAGGATGTCGGGCAGGGTGGCGAGCGCGCGCGCGGTGATCGCGGCGAACGCGCCGGGCCGGTCGACCGCCTCGATCCGGGACTCGGCCACTTCGGTGTTGCGAAGACGCAACTGGCGTACAGCCTCGCGCAGGAAGCGTGCCTTCTTGCCGTTGGACTCGACCAGGGTCACCCGCAGCTCAGGCAGCGCGATCGCCAGCGGAATGCCGGGCAGCCCGGGACCGGTGCCCAGATCGGCGAGCGTTGCCAGCCCGGCCGCATGGGGCGTCATCGCCAGCGAGTCGAGCAGGTGGCGCACGACCATCTCGCGCGGCTCGCGGATCGCGGTGAGGTTATAGGTGCGGTTCCAGCGCGCGAGCAGCGCGAGGTAGTCGAGCAGCGGCGCGGCCAGGGCCGGGTCGAGGTCGAGGGCGCGCAGGCCAGCGTCGAGGTCGGCGCGCAGCGCGGGGTCGTGGGGGTCGGTCATGGCGGGCATTGTAGAAGCCGCGGCCGCCAGGCCAGCGTCGCCAGGTAGCCGGGCAGCGGCGAGAACGCCTCGATGCGCCAGTCCTCGGGGCGGCCGAGTGCGGGATCGCAGGCCACCAGCGACCAGTGCGCGTCCCGGGCGGCGAAGGTCAGCCGCTCCAGACCGAACGACAGCCCGTGGCCGTGGGCCTTGAGCACCGCTTCCTTGGCGCACCACAGCTGGACGAACGCGGTCTCGGCCTCGGCTGCCGGCAGCCGGGCAAGCGCGTCGGCCTCCTCGGGGGCGAAGAACCGCCGCGCCAGCGCCATCGCCTGCGGCCGTGGACGCAGCCATTCGATGTCGATGCCGACATCGACGCCGTCGCCGAGCGCGACCGCCAGTGCCTCGCCGCTGTGGCTCCAGTTGATGTCAAAGCGGGTCGGGGCCTCGCCAGGCGCCTCGGCAGCGAGGCGCAGCCGCGGCCGGCCGCGGGCATCGCGGGCCAGGTCGATCCGGGCATCGTCGGTTGCCAGCTCGGCGGCCAGCCAGGGGCGGATCAGGGTTTCGGCCGACTGGCCACGTCGGTAGTCGCGCCAGGCGCAGCGGACCGGGCCTGTACGCAGGCTGCTGTATGGGCTGAACATCCGCACTTGGCATGCCGCGGGGCGTCCAGCGTAAGCTAAAACGTCGGATACGCGATGCCGCCGGGGCGCGCGGGCCAGGTCACGAGGAGCGCAGTGCGGATGTCGGCAGTCGTGTGGGAACAGGGGGGCGTGGGGGAAGCGCAAGATGCCGGGCGGCTGCCGCTGGCCGCGGGCGAAGGCGCACGCGCGGTCGCGTTCGGTGCGCAGGGCCCGGTGCCGCTGGCGACGTTCCTGGCGCATGTGCGCGGTGTGGCCGCGATGCTGCCCGACGCGCCATGCGCGCTGAACCTGTGCGAGGACCGCTACCGCTTCCTGGTCGCGTTCTGCGCGGTTGCGCTGCGCGGGCAGACGACGCTGCTGCCGCCCTCGCGCACGCGCGGGGCGATCGACGACGTGCGGGCGCGCCACCCCGACAGTTACTGCGTCGGCGATCGCGGCGACTGCGGCTGCGAGGCCGGCGCCCCCGCATCGGGTGCGATGCCGCCGCATTATCTGCGCCTGCCCGAGGCCCTGCCGTTGGCCTTCGGCGACGACCTGCCCACGCTCGCCGCCGATGCGGTGGTCGCGATCGGCTTCACCTCCGGCAGCACCGGCGTGCCGACCGCCAACGCCAAGACCTGGGGCAGCTTCCACGCCAGCACCGCGCAGAATCTGGCGGCGCTGGCCGACCTGCACGGCGGGGCGACGTTGCCGGTGGTGGCGACGGTGCCGCCGCAGCACATGTACGGCATGGAGATGTCGGTCCTGCTGCCGTTGCTGGGCAACGTGGCGGTGCATGACGCGCGACCGTTCTTCCCCGAGGACATCGCCGCGGCGCTGCGCGATGCGCCGGCGCCGGCCCTGCTGGTGACCACACCGGTGCACCTGCGCACGCTGGTCGAATCGGGTGTGGCACTGCCGCCGCTGGCTGCGATCGCGACCGCGACCGCGCCGCTGCCGCAGGCGCTGGCCGCGCAGGCCGAGGCGCGCTTCGGGTGCGAGGTGCGCGAGCTGTTCGGTTCGACCGAGACCTGCATCTTCGCCCGCCGCCGGACCGCCTGCGAGACCGCCTGGACGCCGTTCGCGGGCGTGCGCCTGCAGCCGGTGCCCGACGGCACGCTGGTGACCGCGCCGCACCTGCCCGAGCCGCGGATGCTGGCCGACATCGTCGAGCTCGACGCCGACGGGCATTTCGTCTTGCGCGGTCGCCAGGCCGACATGATCGAGATCGCCGGCAAGCGTGCGTCGCTGGCCGATCTCACCCGCCGGCTGTTGGCGATCGAGGGCGTGCGCGATGGCGTGATCTGCCAGGCGACGACCGCCGATGCCTACGGGGTGCGGCGGATCGCGGCCGTCGTGGTCGCCGATCCTGCGCTCGACGACGCGACGCTGCTGGCCGCGCTGCGCGAGAGCACCGATCCGGTGTTCCTGCCGCGGCGGCTGCGCCGGGTGGACGCGCTGCCGCGCAACGAGACCGGCAAGCTGCCGCGCGCCGCGCTGGACGCTCTGCTCGGCGACGCGGTGGCCTGAGCGCGTCGTTTGTGTGCTGACGGCCGCCGGCGTGCCCGGCGGTTCCCTTTCGCAGTTGGAGGTTGGCTGGCATGGAACCGACGTCGTTCTGGTCCTGGGTGTTCTATCTGTTCGTCGGCGGCATCGCCGGCTGGTTGGCGAGCCTGCTGATGCGCAGCCGCGGCCAGGGCATCGTGCTCAATGTCGTGGTCGGCATCGTCGGCGGCTTCATCGGCGGCTGGCTGTTGCCCAGGATCGGGCTGAACGTGGGCGGCGGCTGGCTCGGCTTCCTGGTCACTGCCTTCCTGGGCGCGGTCATCCTGCTGGCGATCGTCAACCTGTTCCGCCGCTGACCCCACAACCGGGGTCAGAGTCGATTTTTAAACCGGGGTCAGAGTGCAATTCTGCGAAGCGAAATTGCACTCTGACCCCGGTTTTGGAGTCGTGTCGGTGCGGCGCGTGTTGTCTGCGTCTTCCCGCGGCTACGGGTCCAGGCGCAGCTCGACCCAGGCCGGCGCGTGGTCGCTGGGTCGATCCCAAGTGCGCGGTTCGCGGTCGATGCCTGAGGCCAGTACGCGGTCGCGCAGGGCGTCGGAGACCAGCGTCAGGTCGATGCGCAGGCCGAGGTCGCGGCGGAACGCGGCTTGGCGGTAGTCCCACCAGCTGAACATCCCGCCCTGCGCGTGATGCAGGCGGAACGCGTCGTGCAGGCCCAGCGCCTGCAGCCGGCGCAGTGCGTCGCGCTCGGCGCTCGAGGTGAGGATGTGGCTGTCGTTCCAGACTTCGGGGTCGTGCACGTCGCGCGCATCGGGTGCGATGTTGAAGTCGCCCAGCACCACCAGGTGGGGGTGGATCGCCAGTTCGCGCGCGACCCAGTCGTGCACCGCCTCGAGCCAGCGCAGCTTGTAGGCGTACTTCTCGGTGCCCACGTCCTGGCCGTTGACGACGTAGAGGTCGATCACGCGCACGCCGTCGATCGTCGCGGCGATCACGCGCTTCTGGTCGTCCTCGAAGCCGGGAATGCCGATCTGCACGTCGGCGATCGCACGCTCGCGCGCCAGCAACGCGACGCCGTTGTAGGTCTTCTGGCCGGAGAACACGCTGCGGTAACCCAGCGCGGCGAGCGCGGAGTCGGGGAACTTCGCATCCTCGAGCTTGGTTTCCTGGAGCCCGACGATGTCCGGCTGCGCCTCGCGCAGCCACTGCTCGAGGTGCGGCAGGCGGACATTGAGCGAATTGACGTTCCAGCTGGCGATCTTCATTCAGTGGTCACTTGTTGATGTCTTGGAGAGGCCGGGCGGCCTGGTGCGACAACGCGAACGCGACATCCTATGCGCCAAGTACGATAAAGCATAATTATCGGGATTGGCTAATAATTCATAAATATGCGCTGATTCCGATATTGTCAACTTATCGCGATTGGCGCATAGTCTTGAGCCAAGGAGACCGCGATGCACGACCTGGCCCGTACCCCCAAGCAGATCGGCGCCACCATCCGCCGTCACCGCAAGCGCCTTGCCATGAGCCAGCGCGCGCTGGGCGAGCGCGTCGGCCTGCGACAGGAGACGATCTCGTTGATCGAGACTGGCAATCCGGCGACCCGGCTCGACACGGTGCTGGCCGTGCTAGCGGCACTCGATCTGGAACTGCGGATCGCCGCCCGCAGCCGCGGGGCCGACCCCCTGGATCTGGTCTGAGCATGGCCCGGGCACGCCGACATCCGCCGCTACGCGTCTACCAGAACGACCGGCTGGTCGGACATCTGCAAAAAGAGCCCAGCGGCGCGATCGAGTTCCGTTACGACCGCGCGTGGCTGGACCGCGGCAGCAAGGCCTTCCCGGTCTCGCTGTCGCTACCTTTGCGCGAGGACCCCTGGCGGGGTGAGCCGGTCGTCGCGGTGTTCGAGAACCTGTTGCCGGACTCGGACGAGCTACGAAAGCGCGTGGCCGAGAAGGTTGGTGCTGCCGGCATCGATGCCTACAGCCTGCTGGCCGAGATCGGCCGGGACTGCATCGGCGCCCTGCAGTTCATCGCAGGTGATGCGGCGCCGATCGATACGTCGCGGCTTTCGGGCGAAGCGGTCGACGAGGCGGCCATCGAACAACTGCTCAAATCGCTGGCGCAGGCCCCGTTGGGGCTGCGCCGGGATGACGACTTCCGGATCTCGGTTGCCGGCGCGCAGGAGAAGACCGCGCTGCTGCAGTTGGACGGACAATGGCTGAAGCCGCATGGCACCACGCCGACCACGCATCTGATCAAGCCGCAGATCGGCCAATTGCCCAATGGCATCGATCTGTCCAACAGCGTCGAGAACGAGTTCTACTGCCTCCGCTTGCTCGGCCACCTCGGTTTGCCGGTCGCCCATGCGGAGATCGTGACGTTCGGTCAGACCAAGGCATTGGTCGTCCAGCGTTTCGACCGCGTCTGGAGCCAAGGCCGCCTGGTTCGCCTGCCGCAGGAGGATTGTTGCCAGGCGTTGTCCGTTCCGCCGGCGCGCAAGTATCAGAGTCACGGCGGTCCTGGCTTCGTGGCAATCGCGGACCTATTGAAGGGCGCCGACGCGCCCGCCGACGATCACCGCACATTGCTCCAGGCGCAATTGATCTTCTGGCTGATTGGTGCAACCGACGGCCACGCCAAGAACTTCAGCATCTTCCTGCATCCGGGGGGTGGGTACGCGTTGACGCCGATGTACGACGTGCTCACTGCGCAGCTCAGCCTCGATGCGAGACAGATCGAACGCAAGCAGATGAAACTCGCGATGTCGGTCGGCAACAACCACCACTACCGCATCGACGAGATCCAAGCCCGGCATTTCTTCCAGACGGGCGACGCGGCGGGACTGGCGCCCTCGCTGGTGCGCCATGCGATCGAAGACATCGCCGCCCGAATGGATGCTGCGCTGGCGTCGCTCGAACGCGCACTGCCCGCGGACTTTCCGGCGGCGCTGCACGCGTCCGTCAGTGGAGGCATTGGACGCCGGATGCGCGGACTGCTGGCGGGTCTGAAGAGCTAGGTGTGTAAACCCAGTACGTTGTTCAGCGGGATGCGGGAGATGGGTGGCCTGTAACCGAGGCTAGCGTGAGGGCGATGCCAGTTGTAGTGGTGCAACCAGTGGGTGAGGGCATTGGCCCGCTGCTCGGAGTTGTCGTAGGCGCACGCGTAGGCCCATTCGCGCAGGCTGGTCTGGACCAGGCGTTCGGCCTTGCCGTTGGTGCGT
The DNA here is from genome assembly GCF_037198055.1 of Luteimonas sp. gir. Classification (NCBI taxonomy): domain Bacteria; kingdom Pseudomonadati; phylum Pseudomonadota; class Gammaproteobacteria; order Lysobacterales; family Lysobacteraceae; genus Luteimonas; species Luteimonas sp. gir. Next base: position 104,451 of record NZ_JBBAXQ010000004.1, on the reverse strand, counting down.
GGGGTGTACGGCCGCGTTCGCGAGTGGCGCATGCCGAGCCTGCGGACCAGGCGGTGGAAGCGGCGGGACCGGTAGCAGGAGCCGTTGTCGGTCAGCAGCCGCTCGAAGCGCACGCCCAGGGTGCGGTAATAGCGAACCGTGCGGAGCAGCGCCTTGCAGGCGCTGCTGCCGCGTTCCTCGGGCTCGATGGATCCGAAGGCCACGCGCGAGTGATCGTCGATGGCCAGGTGTACGTATTCCCAGCCGATGCCGCGATGGCGGTGCGACCGGTCGCCGGTGACGCGATGGCCCGGCGAGCCGATCCGCCCCAGCTTCTTGATGTCCAGATGCAACAGTTGGCCGGGCCGGGCGTGTTCGTAGCGGTTCTCCGGCACAGGCGGCTCCAATTCGGCCAACCGATGCAGACCGGCACGGTGCAACAACCGGGCGATGGTGCTCGGTGCCACGGGCACCTGCTGGGCGATCTGGCGGTAGGTCTGACGCGAACGGCGCTGTTCCAGCACCTGGGCCACGATGGACGCAGGCGTGGCATGGGGACAGGTATGCGGCCGGGAAGTGCGGTCGGTCAATCCCTCTGGTCCTTCCTCCCGGAACCGCTTCAACCACTTGTAGGCGGTCCGTAGCTGACGCCCGCTGCATGCGCCGCTTCTTCCACCCGAAGGCCGTGAACGAGGACCCGATCCACGAGCAGGGCTCGACCGCGAGGACTCAAACGGGCATGTTTATGCAGGTTCATCCGGGGCTCCTGGGGGCTGGTTGGCGTCGTAACCCCCATCTTCCAGAGATGCCCCGGATGAACAACCTACTGAGAGATCACAGCTAGGCCGCATGCAGCGGCGTGGGACTGCTGCACCCGGCCGTGCCGTGGCGCCCTGCATCGCCGACAGCCGGTTTGCGCCCTGCAGTGAGCGAATGACGCGCCGGCCGCTCAACGCGCGCTGCCGGATGCGTGCATGCGCAGCGTGGCGGTGGTGCCGCCGCCCGGCGCCGATTCGATCTCCAGCGCCCAGCCCAGGTGTTCGCAGACGCGCGCGATCAGTTCCAGGCCGATGCCGTCGCCCACGGGGGCCGCGCTGCGCGCCATGCGCGAGTAGATCGTGCTGATCTGCTCGGGCGACATGCCGTGGCCGGGGTCGCGGATGACGACGGTCGCATCGGCAGACAGGGCGATCTCGATCCGGCCGTCGTCGCTGTGTTCGATCGCGTTGCGCAGCAGGTTGCCCACCGTCGCGCGGACCACGCCGGGCGGGGCGAGGATCGTGCACGGTTGCGGTGCGTGCAGGACGATCTCCAGCGCCTTGTCGCGGGTGAGGTGGCGGTGGTCGTCGATGATCGCCGGCAGCAACGCCGACAGTTCGATCGGGTGGCCGGCCTGCAGCAGGCGGGCCGGATCCTTCGCCAGTGCCAGCAGCAGCGCGATCAGGCGGTCCATGTCGTCGGCGGTGTGGCGGATGCGTCGAAGCTGGTGGGCGGTTGCCGCGGGGATTTCGGGGGCGGCGAGCGCGAGCTCTGCTGCGCCCGACATCACCGCCACCGGTGTGCGCAGTTCGTGGCTGGCAGTGCGGATGAACGCCCGCTCGCGTTCGACGAAGTGTTCGTTGCGCTGCAGGTAGTCGTTGAGCGCGGCGGCGATGACCTCCAGTTCCGAGCTGGCCTGCGGCCCGGGCACGACGCGTTGTCCTGCGCGGTCGGGCGACAGGGTGGCAATGTCGCGCGCCAGCGTCGTCAGTGGGCGCAAGGCGCGTCCCAGACCCACCGCCATCACCGCGCCCATCAGCAACACCAGCAGCACCGACGAGCCGAGGATGAACAGCGTCAGCCGGTCTTCCTCGCGCTCCATCTCGGTGATGTCCAGCGTGAGCACGTGGCGCAGGCCGTCGACATGCGTCACCAGCACCAGCATCTCGGTGCCGTCGGCGAGCTCGACCTCGTCGTGGATGCCGTCGGGCAGACGATCGGTCTCGGGCGGGGCGCCGGCCTGCCCGACGTACAGGCGCAGGCTGTCCGAATCGCTCCAGCGGTACGCCGGGTCGCCGGCGCGCCGCTCGAGGTGGCGGGCGAACTCGGTGCGCAGCATCGAATCCCATAGCAGGCGTTCGGCGTACTCGTTGACCAGGAAGCCGTGCAGCGACACGGCGGCCGCCAGCAGCAGCGCGTAGGCCGCCAGCCAGTAGAGGATGCGGGTGCGTAGGCTGCGGGTTCGGCTCATCCGGGCAGGCACGCATCCGTGGGCGCGACGAGTCGGTAGCCGTAGCGCGGGAGCGTGCGGATCAGCTTGACCTCGAACGGGCCGTCGACGCTGCGACGCAGGTCGTAGACATGCGAGCGCAGCATGTCGCCGTCGGGCGGGGCGTCGCCCCACAGCGCGTGTTCGAGCAGTCGGCGTTCGACCGCGGCGGGGCTGGCCTGCATCAGCGTCTCGAGCAGCTTGCGCCCGGCCGGGTACAGGTGCAGGACCTGGCCGGCACGCGTGGCTTCCAGCGTGTCCAGGTCCAGGCGCAGGTCGTGGATCTGCAGCGCGCGCGGGCTGCGCCGGCCGCGCGCACGTGCGAGCACGGCATCGAGCCGGACTTCGAGCTCGGGCAGGGCGAAGGGCTTGGTCAGGTAGTCGTCGGCCCCGGCGCGGAAGCCGACGAGCTTGTCGTGCAGATCGTCGCGCGCGGTGAGCATGATCACCGGCGTGTCGATCGCATGTTCGCGCAGCCGCTGTAGCAGCGTGCAGCCGTCCAGTCGCGGCAGCATCCAGTCCAGGATGATCGCGTCGTAGCGCTGGGTCACCGCCAGGTGCAGGCCGACGATGCCGTCCGGTGCGGCGTCCATCTCATGGCCACGCGGTTCGAAGTACTCGAACAGGTTGCCGACAAGGTTGCGGTTGTCCTCGACCACGAGCAGTCGCATCGGTCCTTCCCACAGGGTCGTGCCCGGTATCTGCGTCCGATGATACGGGCGGCGGTCGCGGCGTTACGACAGATTTCCGACATCTTTCCCATGCGCTTCCGACAGGTCGCTGGCGATCCTGTCGCCACCGCCCCCTGCCGGCGGATGGAATCGGCGATGACCAGGCTGCACGGGACGCTCGCCCGGCTCCGCCCTGTACTGGGGATCTGCGCGCTTGGCCTGCTGCTGCTGAGCCTCTCGCGGCTGGGCCTGGCGGCCTGGCACCACACCCGGGTCACCGCAGTCGACGGCTGGGCGCAGGTGCTCTTGCAGGGCCTGCGGGTGGACATCGCCAGCGTCTGCCTGCTGTTCGGCCCGCTCGCCGCGCTGCTGATACTGCTGCCCGCGCGCGTGCTCGCCTGGCGGGCGGTGCGCGGCGCGGTGATCGCGTGGTTGGTCGCAGGCGCCACGCTGCTGGCCGGCCTGGAACTCGCCACCCCTGGCTTCATGCAGGAGTACGGGCTGCGTCCCAACCGCCTGTTCGTCGAGTACCTGGCCTATCCGCGCGAAGTGCTGTCGATGCTGGTCGGCGGCCGCCTGCTGGAGTGCATCGCGGTGCTGGGACTCACCGGCCTTGCGGCCTGGGGCAGCACCCGCCTCGTCCGCCGTTGGTGGCCGCGGGACGATGTGCCCCTGCCTGGATTGCCGGTGCGCGCGGCGCTGGCGCTGGTGGTGCTCGCGCTGGCGGCGCTGGGGGTGCGCTCGACCCTGGGGCATCGGCCGATGAACCCCGCGATGCTGGCCTTCAGCAGCGACCCCACAGTCAACACGTTGCCGTTGAACTCGTTCTACTCGCTGGGCGACGCCGTGCGTGGGTGGCTGCGCCACGAGGACAGCGCGCAGGCGCTGTACGGCGAGTTGCCCGATGCGGAGGTGCTCGCGACGGTGCGCCGCGACACCGGCCTGCCGGCGGCCGCGTTCGCCGATCCGGCGATCCCCACGCTCGCTGCGCGCACGCCCAGTTGGCAGGGGCGGCCGAAGAACCTGGTCATCGTGCTCGAGGAGAGCCTCGGGGCGCAGTTCATCGGCAGCCTGGGCGGGCGCCCGCTGTCGCCGCACTACGACACGCTCTCACGTCAGGGCTGGGCGTTCACCCGCCTCTATGCGACCGGCACGCGTTCGGTGCGGGGCATCGAGGCAGTCGTCGCCGGGTTCGCGCCGACCCCGGCGCAGGCTGTGGTCAAGCGGCAGGGCAGCCAGCATGGCTTCTTCACGCTGGCCGAAGTGCTGCGCCGGCGCGGTTACGACACCACGTTCTACTACGGCGGCGAGAGTCACTTCGACAACATGCGCGGGTTCTTCCTGGGCAATGGCTTCGGTCGCGTGATCGAGCAGCGCGACTACCGCAACCCGACCTTCGTTGGCGCCTGGGGCGTGTCGGACGAGGATCTGTTCGCGCGCGCCGACAGCGAGTTCGCGCGCCTGCACGCCGAGGGCAAGCCGTTCTTCGGCTTTGTGTTCACTTCCAGCAATCACGACCCCTTCGAGTTCCCGGAAGGGCGCATCGCACCCTACGAGCAGCCGCTGCACACGCGCGACAACGCCGCCAAGTACGCCGACCATGCGCTGGGCGGGTTCTTCGCGCGCGCGATGGCCAGCGACTACTGGCAGGACACCGTCTTCCTGGTCGTGGCCGACCACGACTCGCGGGTGTTCGGCCGCGACCTGGTGCCGATCGACAACTTCCACATTCCGGGCCTGATCCTCGGCCAGGGCATCGCGCCGCGCCGCGACGACCGCATCGCCAGCCAGATCGACCTGGGGCCGACGCTGCTGTCGCTGATCGGCATCGGCGATGCCACGCCGATGACCGGCCGCGACCTCTCCGATCCGCGGATCAACCTGCCGGGACGGGCGCTGATGCAGTACGACCGCAACTTCGCGTGGCTGCAGGGCGAGGACGTGGTGGTGTTCCAGCCGGACAAGCCTCCGAGCCAGTACCGCTACACGCCCGGGACCGGGGTGCTGCGTCCGGCCGCGCTGTCGCCGGCGCTGGCCCGGCAGGCGCATGCCCAGGCGCTGTGGGGCTCGCTCGCCTACGACCGCGGCTGGTACCGGCTGCCGTCCGCGCGCTGAGTCCTCGCGCAGGCGCCGGTCCCGGGCACAGGCGCGGATCGCAGCGCCGCGGCTCTGCGCGAGGGGGCAAAGCCGTGCGCGGGCAGGCATACTCGCGCGATGAACCTGCGCCCCTATCGCAACATCGCGCCGCAGCTCGGCGCCCGTGTCTATGTCGATCCGGCCGCGACCGTGATCGGCGACGTGCATCTGGGCGACGACGTCTCGGTCTGGCCCGGCACGGTGATCCGCGGCGACGTCAACCACGTGCGCATCGGCGCGCGTACCAGCGTGCAGGACGGCACCGTGATCCACGTCAGCCACGCCGGCCCGCATGCCAAGCTCGGCGGCTTTGCGACGATCGTCGGCAGCGACGTCACGGTCGGCCACAAGGCGATCCTGCATGCCTGCACGATCGGCGACGCGGTGCTGGTGGGCATGGGCGCGATCGTGCTCGACGGCGTCGTGGTCGGCCGTCACGCGATGATTGGCGCCGGCGCGGTGGTACCGCCGGGCCGGGAGATCGGCGAGGGCGAACTGTGGGTCGGCAATCCGGCGCGCTGCGTGCGCCGGCTCACCGAGGCGCAGATCGAGGGGCTGCGCTACAGCGCGGCACACTACGTCCGGCTCAAGGACGAGTATCTGGCCGCAATGGCGGCCTGAGCGGGACGACGTACGACGCATGAGCGATACGGAGCAGGGGCGCAGGGAGGCCGCGACCGCAGTGCGCACGCAGGCGCCCATGGCCCTGCTCGACACCGTGCGCGAGGTGCACACGCCCGAGGGCGTGGCGCTGCAACTGCCGGCGGCCGGCCCGGTGCCGCGCGCGGTCGCCTGGCTGATCGACCTGGGCATCCGCGGCGTCCTGCTGCTGGCCGCGGCGATCGTGCTCGGTCTGCTGGGCCGGGTCGGCTCGGGCGTCTACATGGTCACGCTATTCGTGATCTTCTGGGGCTACCCGGTGCTGTTCGAGGCCCTGGCCGGCGGCCGCACCCCCGGCAAGCGCGCGTTGTCATTGCGCGTGGTCTCGGCCGATGGCGCACCGATCGGCTGGATGGCCAGCTTCGTGCGCAATCTGATGCGCACCGTCGACATGCTGCCGATGGGCTACGGCGCGGGTCTGGTGGCCTGCCTGGCCGATCCCTGGAGCCGGCGGCTGGGCGACATGGTCGCCGGCACGCTGGTGATCCATGCCCCTCGCGATCGGACCTTGCCGACCGCGCTGGAGCTGCAGCCGCAGGCCCCGGCCGTGCCGCTGCAGGCGCATGAGCAGATCGCGGTGATCGCGTTCGCCGAGCGCGCGGGCACCCTCACGCCCGGACGGCAGCAGGAACTGGCCGACGTGGTCTCGCCGGTGACCGGTGCGCGCGGCGAGATGGGCGTGCTGCGCCTGCTGGGTATCGCCAATTGGCTGCTGGGGCGCCGCGCATGAGGCAGGACCGCTTCGTCGCCCGGCACGCGGCCGAATGGGATGCGTTCGAGCGCTGGCTCGATGCGCGCGCGGCCAGCCCCTGGCGCGCGCGTCGTCACCGCCATGGCTGGGACGGCCTGAGCGACGAGGAGATTCCCTCGCGCTACCGGCGGTTGTGCCAACAACAGGCGCTCGCGCGCCGACGCGGCTACAGCCCGCAGCTCACCGCCCGGTTGCAGGCGCTGATGCAGCGCGGCCATGCAGTGATGTACCGCCCGCCGCCGCCGCCATGGCGGCGCGCGCTGCTGTTCCTGCTGGCCGAGTTCCCGCGCCTAGTGCGCGCCCAGCGCGGCTGCCTGTGGGCGTCACTGGCCTTGTTCGCGTTGCCGATGGTGCTGTTGTTCGCGCTGGTGCTGCGGTGGCCGGAGCTGGCCTATACGGTGCTCTCGCCGTCGCAACTGGCGCAGATGGAATCGATGTACGACCCGGCGGGCGCGGACATGGCCTTCCAGCGTTCGGGCCAGACCGATGTGCAGATGTTCGGCTACTACATCTGGAACAACGTCAGCATCGGGTTCCGCACCTTCGCCAGCGGGCTGCTGGCGGGGGTGGGCACGATCTTCGTGCTGCTGTTCAACGGCGTGTTCTTCGGCGTCGTTGCCGGCCACCTGCAGGCGATCGGCCATGGCGGCCCGTTCTGGCGCTTCGTGGTCGGCCATTCGGCGCCCGAGCTCACCGCGATCGTGATCGCCGGGGCCGGCGGCCTGCGGCTGGGCCTGGCACTGGTCGCGCCGGGCCCGTTGCGGCGGGTCGATGCGCTGGTGCAGGCCGGACGCGATGGCGGCCGGCTGTGCATCGGCATCCTGGTGATGCTGGTGTTCGCGGCGTTCGTGGAGGCGTTCTGGTCGTCGACCGGGTCGATTCCCGATCCGGTGCGCTTCGGGGTCGGCGGCGGGCTGTGGTTGCTGGTGCTGCTGTGGCTGTGGCGCGGTGGGCGTGGAGGCGTGGATGCGCGTTGAGTCGGTCCAGGTCGAGCTGCGCCCGCGGACCGGCTGGGAAGCGATGGAACTGGGCAACGCGCTGGTGCGCCGGCATGCGGCTGCGATCTGGGGGCCGTGGCTGGCGTGCGCGCTGCCGCTGTTTGTCGCGGTCAACGCCGCGGCCTTGGCGATCGACCGTCTCTGGCTGGCGACACTGGCGCTGTGGTGGCTGACGCCGCTGCTCGACCGGATTCCGTTGTTCGTGCTCTCGCGCGCCGTGTTCGGCGCCGCGCCGCGACTGCGGCAGACGCTCGCCGCGCAACTGCGCTGGGGCTGGCGGCCGCTGCTCGGGTACCTGACCTGGCGGCGGTTCAGTCCGTGGCGGACGGTGGCGCTGCCGGTCGCACTGCTCGAAGGTCTGACCGGACCGGCGCTGGCGCAGCGCCGGCGACTGCTGGTCGACGGCGTCGGCGGGCATGCGCTGTTGCTGGCCATCGTCGGTCAGCTGTTCGTCGGCGTGCTGGTGCTGTCGCTGGTCTCGCTGGTGCTGCTGTTCGTGCCGGCTGAGCTGCTGTCGGAGTCGGCGCGCGCGATGTGGGCGCTGATCACCCAGCAGCCCCCGCGCTGGGCGCAGGTGCTGGGCAATCTGGCGCTATGGCTGGCGATCGGTCTGGTCGCGCCGTTCCAGGTCGGCGCCGGGTTCGGGCTGTACCTCAACCGGCGCACGCAGTTGGAGGCCTGGGACCTGGAGATCGCGTTCCGGCGGGTGCGTGCGCGGATCGCACCGGCAGCCTCCACCGTCGCGGTCGCGCTGTTGGCGGGCCTGCTGCTGGCCGCCGGGCCCTCGCAGGCGCAACAGGCCCGGGCCGACGACCCGCTGGCGCCGACCAAGACCTGGACGCCCGAGGACCGGGACCGGCAGCGCGAGCCGGACGCCTCGGCGGTTTCGCTGCAGGACGTGTTCGACGACCAGTTCGCGCAGGAGGCGGACTTCGGCCAGTCCGTCGAGCGCGCCTATGCCGATCCCCTGCTCGACAACCGGCGGATCGAGCGGCGCTGGCAGCCCAAGACGCGCGAGGACAAGGCGCGCGATCGCAGCAGCACGCTCGATCCGGGGGTGTTCGCGGCGATTGCACAGGTGCTTGCGCTGATCGCCGAGTACGGGCTGTGGATCGTGTTCGGCCTGATCGTGCTGGCCTTGGCGTTGACCGCACGCCGCTGGTGGCCGTGGATGCGCGACGGGCTCGCCGCACCGGACGCGCCCAGCGAGATCGTCGTCGATGCGGCGCCGCCGCTGCCCGAGGCCTTGCCCGACGATCTGGTGACGACTGCGCGGACGCTGTGGCGTGAGGGCCAGCGGCGGCGCGCACTTGCGCTGCTCTACCGCGGCAGCGTCGAGGCGATGGCCGAACGGGCCGGGGTGACCCTGGTCCCGGGCGCGACCGAGGCGCAGTGCCTGCGGGCGTCGCGGCGTCTGCCCGAGGCCAGCGACCGTGATGCGTTTGCGGGCATGGTGCGGGTCTGGCAGCGCGCCGCGTACGGTGGGCGGCTGCCCGACGACGAGGGCTTCGAGGCGCTCGTTGCCGCGTTGGCGCCGCGTTTCGGGTGGGCGTCCTGATGGGCTGGCCGACGCGCATCGGACTGGGGGTGCTGGCGGCGCTCGTGCTCGCGCTGAGCGTGGCGTGGTTCCTGCACACCCACGAGCGCGTGGACGAGGAGCGCACGCTGCCGCCGCGCGGCGAGGCGGCCTACAACCCGCTGTACGCGTTGCGCCAGGCGCTGCGTGAGGCCGGGGTGCCGGCGCAGTCGCGCCAGCGCCTGCGCCTGGACACGATCGCGCTGGGGCCGCGCGACACGCTGCTGATCTACGGCGATCCGGGGGCAATGACGCCGGCCGAGATCGCGACCGTGGTCGACTGGGTCGACGGCGGCGGTCATCTGGTGGTGCGCACGCCGCCGCCGCGGCTGCGCGACGGGGCGACGCGGCCGCGGACCTTGCTCGGCGAACTGGGCGTGCGGCTGATCGACGGCGCCGGGGTCTGCGAACACCTGCGCATCGAAGGCCAGCCGCCGCATACCGAGTTCTGCGGGGGGCGCCGCTTCGAGCTCGACGGGGGCGAGCCGTGGCTGGCCTGGGGCGACCCGGACGGCCATCTGGCCTATGCCCGTTTTGCCCACGGCGAGGGCTGGGTCGATGTGCTCGCCGACATGGATTTCCTCGCCAACGATGCGCTGCGCGAGGGCCCGCACTGGATGCTCGCGCGCCAAGTGCTGGCGCCGAACTGGGGCGAGGGGACGGTCCACCTCGTCTACGCCGCCAGCGTGCCGCCGCTGTGGTACCTGCTGCTGACGCGCGGCTGGATGGCCTGGGGGCCGCTGCTGCTGGCACTGGCCGCCTGGCTGTGGATGCGCACGCAGCGGTTGGGCCCGTTGCGGCCGTCTCCGCCGGCCGCACGGCGCGCGCTGCTCGAACACGTGCGCGCCAGTGGCGAGCACCTGGTGCGCTACGGCCGTGCGCCGTTGCTTTACGAGGCGGTCCGCGAGGCGTTCCTGGCGCGCCTGCGCCGGCGTGACCCACTGGCCGCCTCGCTCGAGGGCGAGGCCCGCGACCAGGCCATTGCCGCGCGCACCGGCCTGTCCCCGCGCGAGGTCCGCCAGGCCCTGCTCGCGCCCCGTCCCGACGATGCGAAGGCGTTGCGCCAGCGCATCGCCCGCCTGATCCAGATGCGATCGAACCTCACGAGACTCCGACCATGAGCGAACTGCCTGTGTCCCCGCCCGCGCCGATCATCGGCGATGCCCTCGCCGAACGCGTCGCCGCCGTCCGCGACGAGGTGGCCAAGGCCTTCATCGGCCAGCCCGAGGTGCTCGACCAGATCCTGGTCGCCCTGCTGGCCGGCGGCCATGTGCTGCTCGAAGGCGTGCCGGGCCTGGGCAAGACGCTGCTGGTGCGTGCGCTGGCGACCGCGCTGGGCTGCAACTTCGCGCGCGTGCAGTTCACGCCCGACCTGATGCCCAGCGATGTCAGCGGCCATGCCGTGTGGGACACCAAGAGCGAGACCTTCGTCGTGCGCCGCGGGCCGATCTTCACCAACCTGCTGCTGGCCGACGAGATCAACCGTGCACCGGCCAAGACCCAGTCTGCGCTGCTGGAGGCGATGCAGGAACAGCAGGTCACGATCGAAGGCCACAGCTTCGAGCTGCCGCCGCCGTTCATGACCCTGGCCACGCAGAACCCTGTGGAGCAGGAAGGCACGTACCCGTTGCCCGAGGCGCAGCTCGATCGCTTCCTGCTCAAGGTGCTGATCGACTACCCCGAGCACGAGGACGAGGTCGCGATGGTGACCGCGATCAGCGGCGGCAAGGTCGCGGCCGATTTCGACCTGTCGCAGTTGGCGACAGTGCTGGCCCCGGGCGAGATCGTCGCGCTGCAGCAGGGCACCGCGGCGACCGTCGTCGATGCCGCGGTCGTCGACTACGCCGTGCGTATCGCCGGCGCGACCCGCCGTTGGCCGGGCATCGCGCTGGGCGCCGGTCCCCGTGGCAGCTTGGCGCTGATCCGCGCCGGACGCGCGCAGGCGGTGCTGGCCGGACGCGATTTCGTGACCCCCGACGACATCCGCGAGATCGCCACGCCCGCGCTGCGCCATCGCATCGCGCTTGCGCCGGAACTGCAGATCGAAGGTCAGGATGCCGACCAGGTGCTGCAGGCGGTGCTGGCCAAGGTCGACGCGCCGCGCCGATGACCTCGGGCGTTCGCCAACGCGGAATGCAGACATGAGGCCGGCGCCGGTCCTGATCGGGCTGCTCGTGGTCTGGGGCCTGGCCGGGGTGGCGGCATCGCTGTGGCCGCCTGCGGTGCTGCCATGGCAGGCGATCGGTGCGCTCTTGCTGGCGCTGTCGATCGGTGACCTCGCATTGCTGGCGCGCCGACCCACGCCGGATGTCGTGCGCACGGTACCCGAGGCTTGGCCGATCGGTGTGACCCGCTCGGCGGTGCTGCAGATCGAGGGCGGCGCACGCGTGCAGCATCTGGACGTGCACGACCTGCATCCGCCGGACTGGGAGGTCACGGGCCTGCCGCGGCGGCTGCGACTCGCGCCGGGCACCGTCGCCCGGGTCGAATACCGGCTGCGCCCGATCCGGCGCGGCGAGGCCGCATTCGACGGCGTGCAACTGCGTCTGCGCTCGCCGCTGGGCCTGTGGCGGCAGCGGCGCGATGCCGGTACGCGGCAGCGCGTGCGCGTGTTCCCGAACTTTGCCCCGTTGACCCGGCTCGCGCTGCTCAGCGCCGACCAGGCCTCGCGGCTGGTCGGTGCGCACATCAAGCGGCGACGCGGCGAGGGCACCGATTTCCACCAGATGCGCGAGTACCGCGTCGGCGACAGTCTGCGCCAGATCGATTGGAAGGCCAGTTCGCGCGCGCGCAAGCTGATCTCGCGCGAGTATCAGGACGAGAAGAACCAGCAACTGATCGTCGTGCTCGACACCGGGCGGCGGATGCTCGCCCAGGACGGTGCGCTGTCGCACTTCGACCACGCACTCGATGCTGCGCTCGTCGTGTCCTATCTCGCATTGCGCCAGGGCGATGCCGTCGGTCTGCTGGCAACCGGCGGCGACGCGCGCTGGATGGCGCCGCAGCGCGGCATGGGCGCGGTCGACACGCTGCTGCGCGTGAGCTACGACCTGCAACCGCAGGCGGTGGCGACCGACTACCTGGCCGCGGCGACCGAGCTGTCGCTGCGCCAGCGTCGGCGCGGCCTGCTGATGCTGGTGACCAACCTGCGCGACGAGGACATCGAGGATGTGCTGGCCGCGGTGCGCATGCTGCAGAAGCGGCATCTGGTCGTCGTCGCCTCGCTGCGCGAGCGCGCGCTCGACGAGGTGCTCGACGCCGAAGTGCGCGATCACGACGACGCCGTGCGTGCCGGCGCCACTGCGCGATATCTGGCCCAGCGCCAGGCGGCGCACGATGCGCTGCGCAACCACCGCGTGACCGTGCTCGACGTCACTGGCGAGCAATTGCCGTCCGCACTCGTCGAGCGCTATCTGGCGATCAAGCGCGACGGCATGCTGTGAGGCGAGTGCCAGTTCACGCGATGCGCATGCGACCGCGCTAGGCTGCCCACGCGCGCCAGGACGCCGCGCAGGGGGAGGGTCCGGCCGCGATGCCCGCCATTGGAGGAATCGCCATGCTTACCGTTTGTCGCCAAATCCCATCCGCGGCCGCTCGCCGCTCGCGCGCGCTGCGTCTCGTCGCGGCCACTGCGCTGCTCGCCCTGTTGTCGGCCTGTGCGGCCACGGTGCAGCGGCCGGCCGGCGTGCCGGAGGAACCGGTCGTGTTCGGGGGCGACGTGCGCCAGGTCGTGCTGGTGGTCGAGGGCAGCGATACCGCACGCGCGTCCGACGACTGGTCGCAGTTCCGTGCGCTGTGGGACGAGGCGATCCGCAATGCGACATCGGCCGCCGGGATGCAGGGCAGCGTGCGCGACAGCCGGCCGGCCACGCTCGATCCGCCGGGCGTCGTGGTGGTGCTGCGCGTGGACAGTTACCGCTATGTGTCGACCGGCGCCCGCATCGGCCTGGGCGTGATGACCGGTAACGCGCACATCAAGGCCAGCGCGCAGTTCGTCAAGCAACCCGGGGGCCAGGTCGTCGCCACGCGCAGCTACGACACGACGTCGAGCGCCTGGCAGGGCATCTTCGCGCCGATGACCACCAAGCAGGTGCAGGCGATCGCCGACCGCATCGTGGCCGAGGTCCGCGCCGGCAGTTGATCGGCCGACGCGGTGCCCGGTCGGGTCAGCCGCCGAGGTGGAAGTAGGGCTCGACCGTGCCCTTGAGCTTGACCGTCAGCGGCTGGCCGCGGCGGTCGAGCGCACGGCCGGCCGCGACCCGGATCCAGCCTTCGCTGACGCAGTATTCCTCGACGTCGCGGCGTTCGTTGCCGTTGAACCGGATGCCGATGCCGCGGTTCATCGCGTCCGCATCGTAGTGCGGGCTGCGCGGGTCGTTGGACAGGCGGTCGGGCGGTGTATCGGTCATGGCGGGCGGCATCGCGATCGGAAAGGGCGGAAGGATACCGCCGCCGACCGCGAGCTTCATCTGTGGCGCTGTGGTCAGGGCGCCAGGCCGCGCCCCTGGCGCCGGGCGTTGTCGATCACCGCACGCACCAGCGCGCGATCGTGGTGGCGCGAGATCGGCGTCGCGCCCAGCGCGATCGCGCGTTCGCGTAAGGCGGCGGTGACGTCGTAATGCGCGCCGCTGGTGCGGTTCTGGAACGCGCGGCGCGGAATGCCGAGCTGCGCAGCGAAGGCATGCAGCTCGTCGAGCGTGTCCGCCAGCAGGTGCGCCCAGCGCTCGCCGCGCCACAAGTGCACCGCATCGTCGACGTAGACGGTCATGCCAGGCCTGCACATCGGCGTCATTGCCGGTTGTTCATGATAGCGCCCGGATGCGGTCGTGCGCCTGTGCGATCCGCATTCTCCCCCGACATCGAATGGCTGCAACGCGCGCGTGGCACGGCGGTTCGCGTGGCGAAACCCTGCGTTTTTACCGGTGTTTTGGCGTGTTTTCGCGGCGCCGGATTTGGGGTCGAGCGCGAAAATCGCTAAAATGGCCGATTCGTGTCGATTCATCGAGTGTTTCGAGGAGGGCAGACCTGTTGTGATGATGCGTGGTTTCAAATGGGTGGTATGTGGTGTCCTGGCAGGCGCAATGCCTGTCGTGTCGGCCGATGATGGCGCCGACCCCGGACGCAGTCTCGAGCTCGGCGGCGCGGTCCGCTTCAACTACGGATGGCTCGATTACGGGCCCACCAGCGGCCTGCAGACCGAACTGGTCCGGGTCGATGCCAAAGGCCATGCCGGCCCTGCGTTCTTCTCCCTGCAATACCGCTGGTACGACGGCTTCGACGCCGTGCATCACGCCTATGCGGGCTGGCGCCTGGAGGACGGTCGCGATGGCGGCCCCGTGTCCGACATCCGCGCCGGTGTTCAGCAGGTGCCGTTCGGCCTGTTGCCGACGGCCTCGCACAGTTTCTGGTTCGGCTCCGGCTACTACCTGGGCATCGAGGACGACTACGACCTGGGCGTGGTGTGGCAGCGCCAGCACGGCGCGCACCAGTGGCATGCGGGCGTCTTCTCGGGCGACGAGTACGGCACCGGCGCCAACTTCGACCGCTACTCTTTCGACGTCGCGACGACCGAGGACTTGCCTTATCGCGAGCGCGAACGCGCGATCGTGCGCTACGAGCGCAGCGGCACGAGCGGCGATTGGGAGACGGCCTATGGCGCATCGGCATTCGCCGGCCGCATCGAGAATCGCATTGACGGCCGCAAGCACGATCACACCGGCGCGGCGGTGCACGGGCAGTGGACCCGCGGTCCGCTGACGCTGCAGGCGCAGTGGGCGCGCTACCGTTACGACAACCCCGAATCGCGGATCGCGATGTCGGCCTTCATGTTCCCGTTCGAGATCGCCGCGCAGGCCGATGTGCCGACATTCAACGTCGCCTGGGACATGCAGCGCACGGGCTGGTTCGACAGCATCACCTGCTACAACAACGCCAGCGCGACGCTGCCTGCCGGTCATGATCCAGGCCTGCGTGATTCGATCCAGAACGTCACCGGCTGCAGCTTCGGCAAGGGCGTGATGCTGACCTACGTCGACTGGATCGCCGGCAAGAACATGTGGTTCGCCGGCGGCCCGGGTATCGGCGTGCGCGATCCGGCCAATGACGGCTGGCACTCCCGGCTCAACGTCAACATCGGCTTCTACTTCTGATCCCTGGCCCGGGCATCGCGCCCGGGCCGCTCGTCGTACCGCCGGGCCCGCCCGGCATTTTCACCCGGTCGCTACGGCCCGTGGCGCAGTCCTGTCACGCCCGCCGCTGCGCCCCGCTATCGAGGACTCACCATGAACGATCCCACCGTGCGCCCGGAGACCGATCCGGCCGCGCCGCCGGAACACTGGCACTCGCGCATTCTCGGTCCTGTCTTCTTCCCGTCCGCACTGATCGTGCTGGCATTGGTGGCGATGTCGTTCATCGTGCCCGAGGCCTCGGAGACCATTTTCAGCCGTGCCAAGGCGTGGGTCGCCGAGGATGCCGGCTGGTTCACGATCCTCGCCGTTGCCGGCTTCCTGGTCTTCATCGTCGGCATCGCGGTCAGCCAGTTCGGCAGGCTGCGGTTGGGTCCGGACCACAGCCGGCCCGATTACAACTATGCGACCTGGTTTGCGATGCTGTTCGCGGCGGGCATGGGCATCGGCCTGATGTTCTTCGGCGTGGCCGAGCCGATCATGCACTACGCCGATCCGCCGGTCGGTGATGCGCAGACGATCGCCGCCGCGCGCCAGGCGATGCGGATCACGTTCTTCCACTGGGGCGTGCACGCCTGGGCGATCTACGCGGTGGTCGCGCTGTCGCTGGCGTACTTCGCCTACCGCCATGGCCTGCCGCTGCGGATCCGCTCCTCGCTCTACCCCATCATCGGCGAGCGCATCCATGGTCCGATCGGGCATGCCGTCGATACCTTCGCGGTGCTTGGGACGATCTTCGGCCTGGCGACCTCGCTGGGCCTGGGCGTGATCCAGATCAACGCCGGCTTGAACTACCTGTTCGACGTGAGCGTGAGCACGACGGTGCAGGTGGTGCTGATCGTCGTGATCACGCTGATCGCCACCGGTTCGGTATTCACCGGCCTGGACCGCGGCGTGCGCCGGCTCTCGGAACTCAACATGATCCTGGCCGTCGCGCTGCTCGCGTTCGTGCTGGTGATGGGGCCGACAGTGCACCTGCTGCAGGCCTTCGTGCAGAACACGGGCATGTACATCTCCAACGTGTTCTCGATGACCTTCAATCTCTACGCCTACGACCAGCGTCCGACCTGGCTGGGCGGCTGGACCCTGTTCTACTGGGGCTGGTGGATCGCCTGGTCGCCGTTCGTGGGCATGTTCATCGCGCGCATCTCGCGCGGCCGCACGATCCGCGAGTTCGTCGTCGGCGTGCTGCTGGTGCCGCTCGGCTTCACCTTCCTGTGGATGACGATCTACGGCAACAGCGCGCTGTACCAGGTCATGGTCGAAGGCAGTCAGAGCCTGGTCGATGCAGTCGCTGCCGACAGTTCGGTCGCCCTCTTCCAGTTTCTGGAGGACTACCCGCTGTCGTCGGTGACCTCGGCGGTCGCAACGCTGCTGGTGGTGATCTTCTTCGTGACCTCGGCCGACTCGGGCGCGCTGGTGATCGACATGTTGTCGTCCAAGGGCGAAGAGGAATCGCCGGTGTGGCAGCGCATCTTCTGGGCGCTGCTGGTGGGGGCGATCGCGATCGCTTTGCTGATTGCCGGCGGCCTGTCGGCGTTGCAGGCCGGCACGATCGCCAGTGCATTGCCATTTACCTTGGTCATGATCCTGATGTGCTGGGGCATGGTGAAGGCGATGCGGCTGGAGATGGTGAAGCGCACGAGCATCCGTGACGCGCGCATTGCCCCGGTCGCCACCGGCGGCGGCGACTGGAAGGCGCGCTTGCGTGCGCTGGCGCACCATCCGCTGCAGAAGGAAGTGCTCGCGTTCCTGCAGTCGCAGGTCAAGCCGGCGTTCGAGGACGTCGCGACGGAGCTGCGTCGGCAGGGCCTGGAGGTCTCGGTCGACGAAGGCGAGGACGGTCGCGTCTGGCTGCAGGTTGGCCACGGCGAGGAAATGGACTTCTACTACTCGGTGCGGCCGGTGTCGTACGAGCCGCCGAGCTTCATGCTCGATGACCCGCGCCGGCGCAGGAAGGATTCCGATCGCTACTATCGCGCCGAGGTGCATCTGCGCGAGGGCGGACAGGACTACGATGTGATGGGCTGGCGTCGCGATGAGCTGATCCACGACGTGCTCGACCAGTACCAGCGCCACATCCACTTCCTCAACGTGGTGCGCTAGCGCCCCGCAGGACCGCAACGCAAAAGGCCGCGCAGATGCGCGGCCTTTTGTTGTGGGTCGTTGGCCAGATGATGTGTCGGGCGCGGGCGTTCAGCGCTGGGCGAGGGCGGGGCGTAGTTCGCGTCGCAGCCAGTCGTCGATGAGTTGCTTCTCGTAACGCAAGGCGTCGCTGCTCATGGTGCTGCCGGCGCGCTGCAGAAAGCCCATGTCGCGCAGTTCGCGCGGCCCTTCGGCGACGATCGTGCCGGATGCGTCGCGCAGTACGAAGTCCAGATCGATCCGCGGCGGGTAGTGGTCCTTGACGATGCGGACATGGTCGAGCTGCGGGCCACGCCAGGGCTCGTACATGCCGGCGCGGCGGATGTCGTTGATCGTGACCTCGAGCGTGCTGCCGGGCGGCAACTCGCGCTCGGCGCGTCGGCGGATGTGCTCGGCGATCTGCACGACCCAGTTGCCGCGGCGCGCCTCCCAGCGATTGCCGCTCTGGCGGATGTCGGAAAACGCGTCCGGGTCGCCCCATTGCACCGACACCGGACTGTCTCCGGGCAGCGCCCTCGGGATCTCGGGGTCGGTCACGTCGCTGCGTGCCAGCACCGGCGCGGCGATCGCGGTCAGCGCGGCGGCAAGCAGCAGGGGCAGGGAACGGCGGTTCATGGCGGTGACTCCCTCGCGTGCGGTGTCCGCACGGCGCATCGGACAGGAATTGGAGCATGCGCCGGGTGGGCTTAACCGGCAATCAAATCGGCGTGTCCGTTCAGCCGTGCATGTCGGGGCGGCATCGCCGTCGCGGTTGCGCGCTACATTGGCAGGTCGTCCCGGGCGCGCACGCACCCCGGAAAGGACGCTCACGCAGGCGTCGGGCGAAGCCAGTAGGCTCGTCGTATGCCTGCCAAGCGCCTCCGCCATCTTGCATGGACCGCCTGTCTTCTGTCAGGCGTGCTGCTGCCGGCGGCCGCGCCGCGTGCCGACGATGTGCTCAACCGGCTCGCGGCCGCCGCGCCCGAGCTTGACCGCGAGGTGTTGTCGCTCGCGTTGGCAGCGCGCACGTGCGCCGCGCGGACGCGCGATGTCGGTCGCCGGCTGGCGGTGATCGACTACTCGCGGCCTTCGACCGAGGTCCGTCTTTGGGTGTTCGATCTGGCGCAGGCGCGGCTGCTGCACGCCGAGCACGTCGCCCACGGACGCGGCAGCGGCGGCAACCTGCCGACGGTCTTCTCCGATGTCGAGGGCAGCTACCAGTCCAGCCTGGGGCTGTTCGCGACCGCCGAGACCTACACCGGCCAGAACGGTTACTCGCTGCGCCTGGATGGATTGGAGCCGGGCATCAATGGCCGCGCCCGCGAGCGGCTGATCGTCATGCACGGGGCCGACTACGTCGATCCCGACCAGGCTCGGCGGCAGGGACGGCTGGGGCGCAGTTGGGGTTGTCCGGCGGTGCGCACGGCGGTGGCGCGCGCGGTGATCGATGCCCTCAAGGATGGCCAGCTGCTGTTCGCCTATGCCGACGATCCCGGCTGGCGACAGGGCTCGGCCTTGCTGCACTGTCCGGCCCGCTGAACGCGCGGCGGAGGCTTCACATGGCCGGCGCAGCGGACGCGGAACCATGCCGGCATCCCCGTTGCAGGAGCGCCCCGATGACGCCATCCCGATCCCGTCCCGTCCGCTGGATGACCGCCTGCCTGGGGCTGCTGCTGAGTTGCGCGCCGGCGATCGCCCAGGACCGAGCGCAGGCGGATGCCGGGACTGCGCTGACGCCCGAGTCGGTCAATGCGGCGACGGTCGACGGCGGCGATGCGGCGATGCTGCGCGCGCAGGTGCTGCTCGACCGCGCGCATTTTTCGCCGGGCGAGATCGATGCGGAAGGCGGCACCAATACCACACGCGCGATCGCCGCCTTCCAGCGCTTCCACGGCCTGGAGGCGAGCGGCACGCTGGATGCGCGCACCTGGCAGGCGCTCACCGCCGATGCCGTGCCGGCGTTGACGGCGCACACGCTGACCGCCGACGAGGTCGCCGGTCCCTTCGTCGCGTTGCCTGAGGACATGATGGAAAAGGCCAAGCGCCAGGCGCTGGGCTTCGAGAGTCTCGCCGAAGCGCTGGGCGAGCGTTTCCATGTCGCGCCCGCGCTGCTGCGCCGGCTCAACCCCGGTGTCCGCTTCGAGGCCGGCGCGCGCATCGTGGTCCCGAACACGGCCGATGCTCCGGCGTTGGAGAAGCCCGAGCGGGTGGTGGTCAGCAAGTCCGATTCGGTGTTGCGGTTGGTTGATGGCGCGGGCAAGGTCTATGCGCAGTTCCCGGCGTCCACCGGCAGCGAGCACGATCCGCTGCCGATCGGCGAGTGGAAGGTCGAGGGCGTGGCCGAGGACCCCACGTTCCACTACAACCCGGACCTGTTCTGGGATGCCGACCCGGGACACGCCAAGGCCACGCTGCCGCCGGGGCCCAACAATCCGGTCGGCACGGTCTGGATCGACCTGTCCAAGCCGCACTACGGCATCCACGGCACACCGGAGCCGGCGAACATCGGCAAGACCCAGTCGCACGGCTGCATCCGGATGACCAACTGGAGCGCGCGCCGGGTCGCCGGCGTCGTCGGGCCGGGCACCGTCGTGCTGCTGGAGGAATAGACCATGACCCGTGCCGGCCTGTGGGTCGCGCTCGCGGCGGTGCTCGCGCTGGCGAACGCGGCCGTGTTCCTGTGGCGCGACGGATCCGCGCACGACGCCACGTCGCCCATGACCACCGGGGCCGCGCCGTCGCCGCCTGATTCAGATCCGAGGCCGGCCGATACCGTTGCAACGAGCGCTGCATTGGCGCCTGCTGCGCCCGTGGCGGGCACCACGTCCGTGGCGGCGCCCGAAACGACGCCAGAAACGCCCGCGCCCGCCGCGGATGGGGATGCAGGCACGCCGCCGCGGCTGCTGCTGCCGGTGCAGGGCATCGCGCTCGCCGACGTGCGCGATACGTTCGACGATGCGCGCGGTAGCGAGCGCCGCCACGAGGCGCTCGACATCATGGCGCCTGCCGGTACGCCGGTGCTGGCGGCGGCCGACGGCACGATCGAAAAGCTGTTCACCAGCGATCGCGGTGGCCTGACGATCTACCAGTTCGAGCCCACCGGGACGTGGTCGTACTACTACGCGCACCTGCAGGCCTACGCGCCCGGCATCGCGGAGGGCGTGCAGGTGCGGCGCGGCGATGTCATCGGTCGGGTCGGCAGCACCGGCAACGCCGATCCCGCCGCCCCGCATCTGCATTTCGCGGTGTTCCGGCTGACGCCCGAACGCCAGTGGTGGACCGGCGCGCCGGTCAATCCGTATCCGCTGCTCGAACGGCCGTGACTCAAGGCGCGAGCAGCGGACGCAGCGCCGGCCAGACGTGATCGAGGATCTTCGGCTGCGCCTCGGCGGTGGGATGCAGGTTGTCGTTCTGGAAGTTGGCGCGCTCGTTGGCGACCGGTTCGAGCAGGAACGGCAGCAATGCGACATCGAACGTGTCGGCCAGCAGCCGGTAGTTGGCTTCGAAACCGCGCGTGTAGTCCGGGCCGAGATTGGGCGGCATGCGCATGCCCACCAGCAGCACGCGCGCGCCGACGTGCTGCGAGGCGCCGATCATCCGCGCCAGATTGCGCCGGGCCTCGGCCAGCGGAAGCCCGCGCAGCCCGTCGTTGGCGCCGAGCGCAATGACCACCACCTGCGGACGCTCGCGCACGACCGCCTGCACGATCCGGGACGCGCCGCCGGCGGTGGTCTCGCCGGAGATGCTCGCATTGACCACCCGCCAGTCCGGCGCCTCGTGCTGCAGCCGCTGTGCGAGCAGGCCGACCCAGCCCTGCGCTGCGGACATGCCGTAGCCCGCCGACAGTGAATCACCCATGACCAGCAGCGTCTTGGTCTGCGGATCGGCGGCAGGGCGCGCCGTGGCGGCCTGGGCCTGTGCTAGAACGGGCAGGGCCAGCAGACACGCCAGCATCCAGCGCGCCACGCGCGCTTGCATCGGGCGGCGCGTGGCCGCAGTTCCCAGTGTCATCTCCCATGTCTCCGGTTGGTCGGCGGTGCCGCGTCGCGGTGGTGCGCCCGGCTGGTGCGAACAGTGAAGGATATCTATGCACGACGGTTCCCCCCTGCAAGATGAAGCCGCGCGCGCGGCGCACTGTGCGCTCAACGTCGATGGGCTGGGCAAGCGTGTGGCGCTGCCGTCCGGGGACCTGATGATCCTGCAGGACGTCGGCTTCCGCATCGGGCATGGCGACACGGTGGCGATCGTCGGCGCCTCGGGCTCGGGCAAGAGCACGCTGCTGTCGCTGCTGGCCGGGCTCGATACACCGAGCACGGGCCGCGTGCTGCTCGATGGCGCGCCGATCTCCACGCTCGACGAGGACGGCCGGGCGCGGGTGCGCGGCGAGAAGGTCGGCTTCGTGTTCCAGAGCTTCCAGTTGCTGCCGTCGCTGACCGCGCTGGAGAACGTGATGCTGCCGTTGGAGCTGCGCGGCGACCGCGATGTCGAGGCGCCGGCGCGCGAGGTGCTGCAACGTGTCGGTCTTGGCGAGCGCCTGGGCCACTATCCGCGCCAGCTCTCGGGCGGCGAGCAGCAGCGCGTGGCGCTGGCGCGCGCGTTCGTGACCCGGCCCTCGCTGCTGTTCGCCGACGAACCGACCGGCAACCTGGACACCGCCACCGGCCAGGCGATCGTCGACCTGCTGTTCGCGCTCAATGCCGATGCCGGCACCACGCTGGTGCTGGTCACCCACGACGATCGTCTGGCCGCGCGTTGCGCGCGGCGTTTGCGCATCGACAGCGGCCGGCTCGTCGCCGACGAGGCGCTGGCCGCATGAGGACCGCGGGCCTCGCCTGGCGGCAGCTGCGCCGCGACTTCAAGGCTGGCGACATCCGCATTCTGTTCGCCGCCCTGGTGCTCGCGGTCGTCGCGGTCACCGCGGTGGGCTTCGTCACCGACCGCGCCGAGCGCGCATTGGCGATCGAGGCCAACCGCTTGCTCGGCGGCGACGCGGTGGTGCGCGGCGATGCGCCGATCGACGGCGCGCTCCGTGCGGCTGCCGATGCGCCGGGGCTGCGCGCGGTCGAGACCGTCGAACTCGACAGCATGATCCGCGTCGGCGAGGGCGATGCGGCCAATCTGCGCCTGGGCGATGTCCGTGCGCTCGGTGACGGCTTCCCGCTGCGCGGCAGCTTCCGGATCGACCGCGGCGATGGCGTCGAGCGCGACGCGCAGACGGTGCCTGAGCCGGGGACCGCGTGGATGAGCCGGGCCGGCGCGGACACGCTCGGTGCGGCGGTCGGCGACACCGTGCACCTGGGCGAGCGCAGCTTCCGCCTCGCCGCGCTGGTGCTGCAGGAGCCCGATGCGTCGATCGATTACTTCAATGTCGCGCCGAAGGTGTTTCTGCATCTGTCCGACCTCGCGGGCACCGGGCTGATCCAGCCGGGCAGCCGCATCGGCTATCGGCTGGTCGTCGCCGGCGACGCCAACGCCGTCGACGGCTTCACCCGCCTGGCGCGCGCGCAATTGGGCCGTGGCCAGCGCGTGGAGACGATCGGCGACGCGCGTCCCGAAGTGCGCTCCTCGCTCGATCGCGCCGGCCGCTTCCTCGGGCTGGCGGCGCTGGTCTCGGTGATCCTGGCGGCGGTCGCGGTGGCGATGGCCGCGCGCCAGCACTCGGCCCGGCATCTGTCGTCGGTGGCGGTGATGCGCTGCATGGGCGCGCAGCAGCGCACGCTGGTCGGCATCCACGTCGGCGAGCTGTTGCTGCTCGGGCTGGTCGCCTGCACCCTGGGCGTTGCGATCGCGTTCGGCCTGCAGTGGGGCGTCGGCCGCTGGCTCGAGTCGCTGCTGGGCTTGTCGATTCCGGCCGCTGGCGTGTTGCCCGCGCTGCAGGGCTACGGCGTCGGCCTGGTGGTGTTGCTGGCCTTTGGTGCGCCACCGGTGCTGGCGTTGCGGCGAGTGCCGGCGTTGCGCGTGCTGCGCCGCGACCTCGGCGGCTTCGAGCCCAGCGCCTGGCTGGTCGGGCTTGCCGGCTTTGCCGGTCTGGCCGCGCTGCTGTGGTGGAAGGCCGGCTCGGCGGCACTCGGTGGCGCGATGCTGGCCGGCATCGCGGCCACGTTCGCCGTGCTGGCGCTGCTCGCCTGGGGACTGATCGCGCTGGTGCGCGCGCTGCGTTCAAGGCTGCGTGGCAGCCTGCGCTATGGCCTGGCCAATGTGAGCAGGCGCGCGGGCACCAGCGTCGCGCAGATCAGCGCACTCGGCCTGGGCCTGATGGCGCTGTTGCTGCTGACCTTCGTGCGCACCGACCTGCTCGATCGCTGGCAACTGTCGATCGGCCAGGATGCGCCGAACCGCTTCATCATCAATGTGCAGCCCGACCAGCTCGACGCCGTGCGCGGCTTCATTGCCGAGCAGGCGGTCGAGCCGCCGGTGCTGTTCCCGATGGTGCGTGCGCGCCTGCTCGCGCGCAATGGCGAGGCGGTGCGCGGCGACGATTACCTGGGGCGCAGCGGTGACGAGGCGCAGGACCGCCAGGCCCAGCGCCGGGCCGAGCGCGAGTTCAACCTGTCGATGCAGGGTGCGCTGCGTGATGACAACCAGATCACCGCGGGTACGTACTGGGGCGACACGGTGCCGGCGACGCCGGAACTGTCGGTCGAAGAGGGCTTCGCCAAGGACCTGGGCTGGCAGATCGGCGACCGCATCGCGTTCGATATCGCCGGCCAGCGCTTCGAGGCGCCGATCACCAGTCTGCGCAGCATCGAGTGGGAGAGTTTCCGGCCGAACTTCTTCGTCGTCGCCTCGCCCGGCGCGCTCGACACCTACCCGGCCAGCCACATCACCGCGGTACGCGTGCCCCCGGAGCGGCCGCGCTTCACCGCCGATCTGGTGCAGCGCTTCCCGAACCTGTCGGTGGTCGACATCGACGCAGTGCTGACCCAGGTGCGCAGCACCGCCGACCAGGTCTCGACCGTGGTGCAGGTGGTGTTCTGGTTCTCGCTCGCCGCCGGCGTGCTGGTGCTGCTGGCGGCGGTGAGTGCCAGTCAGGACGAACGCCTGCTCGAAGGCGGGGTGATGCGCGTGCTTGGCGGCCGGCGCGCGCAGTTGCGTCTGGCGCAGGCCTCGGAGTTCGCGGCGATCGGCCTGCTGTCGGGCGTGGTCGCCGCCCTGGCCGCATCGGTGCTGGCCGGCGTCGTCGCGGTGCAGGTGTTCGACCTGCCGTGGCGGCCTAACTGGGCGCTGGCCGCGGCGGGCGGCGGCATCGGCGTCGGCGTGACGCTGATCGCCGGCCTGTGGGCGACCCGTCGCGTGCTCGACGCGCCGCCGTCGGTGACGCTGCGCGAACTGCAGGACTGAGACGGCCGGGCACCGCGTGGGCGCTGCCCGGCCCGAGGCTCACTCGATCACGTCCTCGGCCGCATCGAAGCGGCGCGCGTACTCGCGTTCCGTGCTGACCCGAAGCACTTCCTCGCCCGCCAGTTCGGGCGCGCCGTAGACGGCGTACGCGACGTGGTTCTGTTTCCGGCCGACCAGATGCAGGCGGTAACGCGATTGGCCGCTGCCCGTCTCGGGCGGGTAGTGCTTCGGCGGTTCCGTGCCGTCGAGGTCGAGTTCGTTGTTGTCGATGACGCCGCCGACGAACAGTGCACGGATGGGCATCGCGGTCTCCTTTGGGTGGGGAAGGCCCGGTCATCGTGCCGGCGTGGATGTTCGCGATGCATCAACATCGCGTTGGAATCGCGATGGCGTGCCCGACGCGGCCCGCGCATCGGCGACGGTCTTGGCCGGCGGTCCCGATCGAGCGGTCCCGGTAGAATTGCCGGCTGTTTCTCTGGACCTCTCGCGATGGCCGATCCCGCACTCGATGCGCTGTTCCTCCCGTTCGAGCAGCGGCTGCTGGCGTGGCCGTCGGCCGGAGCCCTGTTCCTGCGTGCGCGGCCAGGCGTGGCGACGACCGGCGGCCGATGGCCTGGCCTGCTGTGCGAGCAGACCCTGGCGCCCCTGCACACGGCGCTGCAGCGCGCGGGCCTGGAGACGCTGCCGCAGACCGACGATGGCGAGGACCCGGCGCTGCCGGAACGCCCACTTGTGCTGGCACTGCCGCCGCGCCAGCGCGACGAGGCGCGGGCGTTGCTGGCACGCGCGCTGGCGGCGGTCGTGCCCGGCGGCTGGGTCGTTGCCAGCGTCGCCAACGACGAGGGCGCGAAGTCCGCGCAGGCCGACCTGGCCGCGCTCGCCGGCAACATCGGCGCGCTGTCCAAGCACAAGTGCCGGGTGTTCTGGGCGCAGCGCGATGCGCGCGGCGACCAGGCATTGCGCGCGCGTTGGGCGGCGCTGGACGCGCCGCGCCCGATCCTCGGTGGCCGGTTTGTCAGCCGGCCCGGCGTGTTCGCCTGGGACCGGATCGACCCGGCATCGGCGCTGCTGGCCGCGCACCTGCCCACGACGCTGGCCGGGCACGGCGCCGATCTCGGCGCAGGCTACGGTTTTCTGGCGGCCGAGGTGCTGCAGCGCTGCCCGGGCGTGCGCGCGCTCGACGTGATCGAGGCCGAGGGCCGCGCGCTGGCGCTGGCTCGACACAATCTGACCGGGCTGCGCGACGATGTGGCGCTGGATTTCCAGTGGCGCGATGTCACCGCGGGCCTGACGCGGCGCTACGACTTCATCGTCAGCAACCCGCCGTTCCATGCCCACGGGCGCGAGGAGCGGCCCGAGTTGGGACGTGCGTTCATTGCCGCGGCTGCCGACGCGCTGACGCCGGGCGGCAGCCTGTGGCTGGTCGCCAACCGGCACCTGCCTTACGAGGACGTGCTCGGCGCACGCTTCGGCCAGGTGCGCGAGGTCGCCGCGCAAGGCGGCTTCAAGATCGTGCACGCGGAGCAGGCCCGATGAAGCTGGTCAAATTGCTCGCCAACCTCGGCTACGGCAGCCGCAAGCAGGTGGCGTGGATGTTCCGCGAAGGCCGCATCACCGATGCTGATGGCGAGGTGCTCTACGCCGACGACCGTGTCGAGCACGCGGCCATCCGCGTCGACGGCGAACCGCTCGACCCGCCGCAGGGCCTGACGCTGCTGCTGCACAAGCCGACCGGCTACACCTGCTCGACCAAGGACACCGGCCGGTTGGTCTACGACCTGCTGCCGCCGCGCTTTCGGCTGCGCGCGCCGGCGCTGTCGACGGTCGGGCGCCTGGACCGCGAGACCAGCGGCCTGCTGCTGTTCACCGACGACGGCCAACTGCTGCATCGGATCATCTCGCCGAAAGCGGCGCTGCCCAAGGTCTACGAGGCGACCTTGGCGCAGCCGCTGCGCGGGGACGAGGCCGCGCTGTTCGCCAGCGGCGCACTCATGCTCGAGTCCGAGACCACGCCGCTGCTGCCCGCCGCGCTCGAGGTCGTCGACCCCACGCATGCGCAGCTGACCATCGTCGAAGGTCGCTACCACCAGGTCCGACGCATGTTCGCGGCCGTCGGCAATCATGTCGTCGCCCTCCACCGCAGCCGCATCGGCGGCCTGTCGCTGGGCGACCTGCCCGAAGGGCAATGGCGGCCCCTCGACGCCACCGACCTGAGCACCCTCTTCGGTTAACCCGAAACCGGGGTCAGAGTCGAATTTCCCCGATCGCCACCAGGCGAGGGACATCCTGTTAGAAATTCGACTCTGACCCCGGTTTTTGGTTTCGGGCCCTGGTTTCGTCAGGTGTCCCAGCGGCGCAGGGCGAGGCTGGCGTTGGTACCGCCGAAGCCGAAGCTGTTCGACAGTACGGTGCGCAGCTGGGCGGGGCGGCTTTCGCGGACCAGCGGCAGGCCTTCGGCTTCGGGGTCGAGGGTGTCGATGTTGATCGAGCCGGCGATGAAGCCGCGTTCGAGCATCAGCAGGCAGAAGATCGCTTCATGCACGCTGGTCGCGCCGAGCGAGTGGCCGGTCAGCGACTTGGTCGACGAGAACGGCGGCATCGCCTCGCCGAACACCGTACGCATCGCACGCAGTTCGCTGACATCGCCGACCGGCGTCGAGGTGCCGTGGGTGTTGATGTAGTCGATGCTGCCGTCGAGGCTATCGATCGCCATGCGCATGCAGGCGATCGCGCCGTCGCCGGAAGGCGCGACCATGTCGACGCCGTCGGAGCTGGCGCCGAAGCCGACCAGTTCGCCGAGGATCGTCGCGCCGCGCGCCTGCGCGTGCTCCAGGCTCTCGAGCACCAGCGCGCCACCGCCGCCGGCGATCACGAACCCGTCGCGATCGGCGTCGTACGGCCGCGAGGCGCGGGTCGGCGTGTCGTTGTAGCGGCTCGACAGCGCGCCCATGCCGTCGAACAGCATCGCCATGCCCCAGTGCGCCTCCTCGCCGCCGCCGGCGAAGACCACGTCCTGCAGGCCGGCCTGGATCTGCTGCGCGGCCACGCCGATGCAGTGCGCCGAGGTCGCGCAGGCCGAGGAGATCGAGTAGTTGAGGCCCTTGATGCCGAATGCAGTGGCCAGGCACGCCGAGACCGTGGAGTTCATCGTGCGTGTGACCTGATATGGGCCAATCCGGCGCACGCCCTTGTCGCGCAGCACGTCGGCCGAACCAATCAGGTTTTCCGGCGAACCGCCGCCCGAGCCCATGATCAGGCCGGTGCGCGGGCCGGAGATCGCGTCGTCGGCCAGACCCGATTGCGCGATCGCGTCACGCAGCGCCAGATAGGCGTAGCCGGCGGCATCGCCCATGAAGCGGCGCAGCTTGCGGTCGATCAGCGCGTCGAGGTCGACATCGGGCATGCCAGAGACCTGGCTGCGCAGGCCTTGTTCGGCATGGCCGGCGTCGAAGGCGATGCCCGAGCAGCCCTCGCGCAGCGAGGCGGCGACGGTGTCGAGATCGTTGCCGATGCACGAGACGATGCCCGCGCCGGTGATCACGACGCGGCGTGCGGTCGGATTCAGGCTCATGCGGCCTCGTCGCGCATGAACAGCCCCACGCGCAGGTCGCTGGCGGTGTAGATCTCGCGTCCGTCGACGAGCATGCGCGCATCGCCGATGCCCAGGATCAAGCGCCGCTTGATCACGCGCTTGATGTCGATCTCGTAGCGCACCAGCTTGGCGTCGGGGCCGACTTCGCCGGTGAACTTGACCTCGCCCACACCCAGCGCCCGGCCGCGGCCGGGCAGTTGCTGCCACGTCAGGTAGAAGCCGACCAATTGCCACATCGCATCCAGGCCCAGGCAGCCGGGCATCACCGGATCGCCCTGGAAGTGGCACTGGAAGAACCACAGGTCCGGGCGCACGTCGAGCTCGGCGTGGATCTGGCCCAGCCCGTGTGCACCGCCATCGTCGTCGATGTGGGTGATGCGGTCGAACATCAGCATCGGCGGCAGCGGCAGGCGGCCGCTGCCCGGCGCGAACAGCCGGCCCTCGCCAGAGGCGATCAGTTGTTCGTAGCTGAAAGAATCCTTCATCGACGCGTGGACCGGGGAAGTGAGGCGGACGGCGATTATTGCGGAATGCGTGCGGCATTGCCCGTACGCACGGGTACGCTGAATGGGCCTTCGCGTCGATGCGGGGTAGAATCGAACGCGTGTCCACGCCCTCGATGTCCGCCACCGTGTCGCCATCTCCGCAGGGGTTCGCCCTGCCGTCGCCGCCTGCCGGGGTGGTGTTCGACATGGACGGCCTGATGCTCGAAAGCGAGCGCGAAATCCTCGATTGCATGCGTCTGGCGGCCGCCGAGCAGGCGCAGGACATCGAGCCCGATTACTGGCGCGCGATGATCGGCCACAGCGACAGCATCTGCCGCGCACGTCTGGTCGAACGCATCGGCGAACCGGCTGCGGCTGCGCTGTTTGGTCGCAGTCAGGCCTTGTATCTGGCGCGGGCCGAAGCCGGGATCGCGCATCGTCCGGGCATCGTCGCGTTGCTGGATCTGCTGGCCGAGCGCGGCATTCCGCGCGCGGTCGCAACCTCCACGCGGGCGCCATTGGCGCAGCGCAAGCTCGCCGCCGCCGGTCTGCTGCGGTACTTCGATGCGGTGTGCACCAGCAGCGATGTCGCCCATCCCAAGCCGGCGCCGGATGTCTACCTGCTCGCGGCCGAGCGGCTGGGCGTGTCGCCGGCACGGTGCCTGGCGTTGGAGGATTCGCCGACCGGCGTGCGCGCCGCGCTTGCGGCCGGCATGACCACGATCCAGGTGCCCGACCTGCTGCTGCCCGACGACACGGTGCGGGCACTCGGTCATCACATCGTCGATTCGCTCGACCAGGTCCGCGCGCTGATCGAGGCCGCGCGCTAGCATCGCGGCCACTGCGGCGTTACGGCACGTCGTGCCAGGTCACATCCATCTGACGCGCTGTGCGTACAGCCAGGTCGCGACCGGCGAGCCGCGCGACCAGGTGCAGGCTCATGTCGATACCGGCGGCGATGCCGGCCGACGTGACGACAGCGCCCTCGTCGATCCAACGCACGTCCGCGCGCACGTCGACGTCGCGGTGGCGCGCGCGCAGGGCGTCGAGGTCTTCCCAATGCGTCGTCGCCGCGCGGCCCGAGAGCAGGCCGGCCTCGGCCAGCAGGAACGCGCCGGTGCACACCGAGGCGACGATCCCGGCCTCGTCGGCGCGCGCGCGGATCCAGTCGATCGTGCGCGCGTCGGCGAGCTCGGCATCGACCACGCCGCCGGGCACCAGCAGCACGTCGACCCGCGGGCAGTCGGCGAAGCCGTGATCGGGCAGCACCCGCAGCCCTGCGCGTGCGCGGACCGGTGCGGCCTCGCGTGCGACGGTGAATACCGCGAACGGCGGCGGGGCCGTGGGGCGCAGGCGCGAGGCGACCCGGCTCGCGGTCGCGAAGACCTCGAACGGCCCGGCGAAGTCGAGCACCTCGACCTCGGGATAGAGGTGGATCGCAACCGCCTGCGTCTGCGACGCGCGGTCAGCGATGGACATCGTCATCGTCCTGCGGCTCGTCGGCGTGCGCGAGCATGTCGACCAGCATGTCGCGGATATGCGCATCGGCGGTCGCGTAGAACACCTGGCGTTGGCGCCGTTCGCCGCGCACCAGTCGCGCGCCGCGCAGCAGGCGCAAGTGATGGCTGACCAGCGGCTGCGAGGCGCCGGTCCGACGGGCGATCTCACCGACCGGCACCGGGCCGTCGAGACAGGTCAGCAACACGCGCAACCGGGTCGGGTCGCCGAGCAGGCGGAAGGTGCCGGCAAGGATCTCGACATGCTCTGAATCGTGCGGGGGCTCGACTTCGGGCGCAGACGTGCTCAATGCGGGCCTCCCGGCTTCGCTGCACCCGGGATGCGATCAGCGGCATCAGCATCGTCGTGGTCGTGGTCGTGGTCGTGGTCGTCGTCGTCGTCGTCGTCGTCGTGCGTGTGCGCGTGGCCATGCGATGCCCGATGGCCGGACTCCAGCGCGCAGGCATCGTGCAGCGCGTGCACGACCTCGACCGTCGTGTGGCCGATCGAGAACCGGTCGGCCAGCGCGCGCTTGACCGCCGGCACCACACGCGACGCCGGCGCGTCCTCGTCGAGGGCGAGTTCGAGTGTCGCTAGCACCCGGCCCGAGGTGATCGACCACACATGCACGTGGTCGACGCCGGCCACGCCCGGCACCTGCTCGCGCAGATGCGCGCGCAGCGCATCGATGTCGATGTCCGGCGGCGTGGCTTCCATCAGGATGTCGAAGGCGCCACGTAGAAGCGCCCAGGCACTGCGCAGGATCAGCAGGCAGACCAGCACCGAGAGGATCGGGTCGATCGGCATCCAGCCGGTGAAGTGGATCACCAGCGCAGCGACGATCGCGGCCACCGAACCGAGCAGGTCGCCGAGCACGTGCAGCGTCGCGCCCTTGATGTTGACGTGCGACTGGTCGCCGCGATGCAGGATCCAGAACACCAGACAGTTGATCAGCAGGCCGACGACCGCGACCGCCAGCATCGGCCCGGCGAGCACCTCGCCCGGATGCCGCAGGCGCTGCACAGCCTCCCAGGCGATCCACAGCACCAGCGCGAACAGCGTGATCGCATTGATCAGCCCGGCCAGCACTTCGATGCGCATGTAGCCGAAGGTGCGCCGTGCGTCCGAGGCCCGGCGGCCGATGCGGAAGCCCAGCCAGGCGAGCAGCAGCGCCGCGGCGTCGGTGAGCATGTGCCCGGCGTCGGCGATCAGCGCCAGTGAACCCGACAGGACCCCGCCGACCATCTCGACCACCATGAAACTGGCGGTCAACGCGAAGCCGGTCAGGACGGCGCGTTCGTTCGCGGCCGAGACCGACGGGGCATGCGCGTGATCATGGTCGTGCGCATGGGCATGCGCCTTGTGCGCAGTGGGGTCGTGGGCGTGCGACATCGGGAGAATGGGGGGTGTGAAAGTGTCGACATATAAGCATGTATTTATGGTTTGAGGAAGTGCCGGCGCACGCCTGCCGTCGAGCGGCGAGAATGGCGACATGACCGTTGACTCTCCTTCTCCTGACGCGCCGTTGCCCGAGTCGCCGGTCGTGGGCATCGTCGGCAGCGCCGGCGCCTACGGCCGCTGGCTGCGCGGGTTCTTCGCCGCGCGCATGGGGCTGCAGGTGCTCGGCCACGACCCCGCGGACCCGGCCAGCGATGCGCCCGAGGCGCTGCTCGCGGCGGCGGACGTGCTGGTGTTCGCCGCGCCGATCCGCACGACCGCGACCGTCGTCGCCGATTGGACCGCGCGTTCGGCCGGGCGTGAGCGTGGGCGGCTGTGGCTCGACGTGACCTCGCTCAAGCAGGCGCCGGTCGCGGCGATGCTGCGCGCCCAGGCCGAGGTCGTCGGCCTGCACCCGATGACCGCGCCGCCCAAGTCGCCGACGCTGCGCGGCCGCGTACTCGTGGTCTGCGAGGCGCGTCTGGCGCGCTGGCGGCCGTGGGTCGCGCGCCTGCTCGCGGCGCTCGAGGGCCAGGTGGTGCATGCCGAGGCCGAGCGCCACGACCGGATCATGGCGCTGGTGCAGGCGCTGGTGCACGCCGGGCATCTGGCCCAGGCCGGCGTGCTGCTCGACCAGGCGCCCGACGGCGGCGGATTGGCGGCCCTGCTGCCGTTCCGGTCGGCCTCGTTCGAGCTCGATGCGGCGATGATCGCGCGGATCCTGTCGATGAACCCGGCGATCTACGAAGACATCCAGTTCGACAATCCGCACGTGGTCGGCGTGCTGGCCGACCTGGCCGCGCGCACGGCGCAACTGCATGGCCTGGTGGCGCGCGGCGACGAGGCCGCACGCGCGCAGTTCCGCGCGTTGCTCGAGACGCAGCGCCAGGCGCTGGGCGCAGCGGCGCTTGAACAGGGGAACTACGCCTTCGAGCGTGTCGGTTATCTGCTGGCCGATCTTGCCGGCGACCGGTTCGTCAGCGTGCACCTGCCGCTGGACCGGCCGGGCTCGTTGCGCGCGCTGTTGCACGTGTTCGAGCGGCACGGCGTGAACCTGGGATCGATCCATTCCTCGCGCACGCCGGGCGGCGACTTGCATTTCCGCATTGGGCTGCTGGCCGGCTGCGATGGCGACGCGCTCGCGGCCGCGACCCGGGAGATCGACGCCAGCGGCATCGGCCGGGTGATCGAGCGCGGCTGACGCTCAGGGGCGGCGCAAGGCGGCCCAGCCGTCCGGTCCGAGCCGTTCGAGCGTGGCGATGTTGCGTTCGACGATCGCATCGGGGTCGGGATAGATCGCCACCGCGCGCTCGACGCTGTCCTCGCGCAGTAGATGCAACGTGGGGTAGGGCGAACGGTTGGTGCAGTGGCCGATGTCGTCGTCGGGTGCGTCGGCGAAGCGGTAGTCAGGATGGAAGCTGGCGACCTGCAGCACGCCGTCGAGGTCGAGCGATTCGACCAGGGCATCGGCCGCGTCCAGGAAGTCGTTGTAATCGAGGAAGTCCTGCAACACGTGCGGATGGACCAGCAGCGTGGTGTCGGTGGTCTGCGCCGGCGTGTCGCGCAGGTGGAGCAGTTCCTCGGCCAGGCGTTCGAGCAGGGCCTCGGGCGTGGTCGCCTCGCACAGCACCAGCCGCACCTGATCCTTGACGTACACCGCCTTGGCGAACGGGCACAGGTTCAGCCCGATCACCGCGCGCTCGACCCAGCGGCGGGTGGCGGTCAGCGGGTCGTCGGCGGTGGGCGCGTCGGGGAGCTGGGCGGTCACGGACAATCGGCGGCGCGGACGGGCGCGCAGTCTAGACCAGCCGGCATGCCGCAATTGGTATGTTATAAAATAACCTGTTCAGCCGTTGCGATTTGCCATGCCCGTTCCCGTCTCTCCGCCTCGTCCGCGCCTGGTCCAGATCGATCTGCTGCGCGGCCTGGTCATGCTGTTGATGTTGCTCGACCACGTCCGCGAAACATTCTTCCTGCACGTGCAGATGGCCGATCCGGTGGACATCGATCAGGTGCCGCCGTTGCTGTTCGGCTTCCGCCTGCTCGCGCATCTGTGCGCGCCGGTGTTCGTGTTCCTGACCGGGCTGTCGGCCTGGCTCTACGGCCAGCGCCAGGGGAACCCACGTGCGGCGACCGCGGCGTTTCTGTTCAAACGTGGCCTGTTCCTGGTGCTGCTGGAAGTGACGCTGGTCAACTTCGCCTGGACGTTCGAGTTCCCGCCGCAGACGTTGTATCTGCAGGTGATCTGGGCGATCGGCCTGTCGATGCTCGCGCTCTCGGCGCTGCTGTGGCTGCCGCGTCCGGTGCTGGCCGCACTCGGCCTGGCCCTGGTGGCCGGGCACAACCTGCTCGACGGCGTACGCGTGGACGGCGCCTGGTCCGGGGTGTGGGCGGTGCTGCACCAGCGCGCCTGGCTCGAGCCGATCGAGGGCCTGCGGGTGCGCACCTCGTACCCAGTGCTGCCGTGGATCGGGGTGATCGCACTCGGCTATGCCGCTGGCCCGTGGTTTTCGGCCGGCTTCGATCCCGTGCGCCGCCAGCGGCGGCTGCTGGCCTGGGGTGTGGGGGCGCTGGCGGCGTTCGCCGTGCTGCGGCTGGTCAACGGCTATGGCGATGCGCCCTGGCGCCTCGGCGAGGACGGGCTGCGCACGGCGATGAGCCTGGTCAATGTCACCAAGTACCCGCCGTCGCTGCTGTTCCTGTGCCTGACCCTGGGTGTGGGCCTGTTGCTGCTGCGGCTGTTCGAGCGGCCGACGCTGGCCCGGCGGCTGGCGCCGGTGGCGACCTACGGCGCGGCGCCGATGTTCTTCTACCTGCTGCACCTGTACGTGCTGAAGCTGCTGTACCTGGCGGCGGTCGCCGTGTGGGGTCACAACCAGGGCGCGGTCTTCGGCTTCGGTGCGCCGGCGTGGTTGCTGCCGGTCGCGGCGGCGCTGGCGCTGGCGCTGTATCCGGCCGTGCGCGGGTTCGCCGCGCTCAAGGCGCGGCGCCGGGACTGGGCGTGGCTGCGCTACTTCTAGAACGCGGCGCTCAGTCGCGGAAGTTGTCGAACTGCAGCGGCAGTTCGAACTCGGTACCGCGCAGCAATGCGATCGCCGCCTGCAGGTCGTCGCGCTTCTTGCCGGTCACGCGCAGCTTGTCGCCGTTGATCTGGCTGTCGACCTTGAGCTTGGCGGTCTTGAGCGTGGTCTGGATCTTCTTGGCCAGGTCGCGTTCGATGCCCTGCTTGACCGTGACCTTCTGCCGGGCGCCGGCGAGGTTGGTGTCGATGTCGCCGAACTCCAGACAGCGCACATCGATCTTCCGCGCGGCCAGGCGCTGACGCAGGATCTCGGTCATCTGCTGGAGCTGGAATTCGCTCGGGGCCGACTGGGTGATCACCGCATCTTCGCGCTCGAACGAGGCCTCCACGCCCTTGAAATCGAAACGCGTCGTCAGTTCGCGGTTGGCCTGGTCGACCGCGTTGGTCAGTTCATGGGTGTCGACTTCGGAGACGACGTCGAAAGACGGCATGGGGCACCTGGCTGTAGGGAAACGGCCCGCAGGGTAACGCAGCCGGCGTGGAACGTTGCATCGCGCGCTCGCCGCGTCCTGCTCGCCGCGCGCGCGCGACAATGGCGGCCTCCCCCGCTGTTGCAGACCACCGTCATGTTCGAGACCCCTGCCTACGCCGCCGCAGACGCCACCGCGCCGCTCGCGCCCACCACGATCCAGCGCCGCCCGCCCGGCCCGTCCGAGGTGCTGATCGACATCCTCTACTGCGGCGTCTGCCACTCCGACCTGCACCAGGTCCGCGACGAGTGGGGTGGGGCGATGTTCCCGATGGTGCCCGGCCACGAGATCGTCGGCCGCATCGCCCAGGTCGGCAGCGCGGTGACCGCGTTCTCGGTCGGCGACGCGGTGGGCGTCGGTTGCTTCGTCGACTCGTGCCGGACCTGCCCGCAGTGTCGCGCAGGCGAGGAGCAGTTCTGCGATGAGGGCATGACCGCCACCTACAACGCGATGGCGCGTGATGGCAGCGGGCCGACCTACGGTGGCTACTCGACCCGGATCACGGTCGATACGGCCTATGTGCTGCGCATTCCCGACGCGCTGCCGCTCGATGCCGCCGCGCCGCTGCTGTGCGCGGGCATCACCACGTATTCGCCGCTGCGGCACTTCGGCGTCGCGCCCGGCGACGAGGTCGCGGTCGTCGGTCTGGGCGGTCTGGGCCACATGGCAGTCAAGTTCGCGGTCGCGATGGGCGCGCGGGTGACGGTGCTGAGCAGTTCGGAATCCAAGCGCGCCGACGCGCTGGCGCTCGGTGCGCACGCGTTCGCCGCCACGCGCGACAAGGGCACGTTCAAGGCGTTGGCCAAGTCGTTCGACTTCATCGTCGACAGCGTGTCGGCCGAGCACGACTACAACGCGTACCTGTCGCTGCTGCGCGTCGACGGCACGATGATTCTGCTCGGCATTCCCGAGGTGCCGGCGCCGGTCGCGGCCGGCGCGTTGATCATGCAGCGCCGGCGCCTGGCCGGTTCGCTGATCGGCGGTATCCGCGAGACTCAGGAGATGCTCGAGTTCTGCGCCGAGCACGGCATCGTGTCCGACATCGAGCGCATCGGCATCGCCGACATCGAGACCGCCTACGCGCGCATGCGCAAGGGCGATGTACGCTACCGCTTCGTCATCGATATCGAGACGCTGCGGCGCTGAAGACCCGTGCGCGCCGGATGCCCGGCGCGTGCTTCCATGCGAGGATGGACGCCCCCTGTTCATCCTTCGCGACCATGTCCCGTGCCGCTCCACCGACCGATGCCCGCGCCGCCGTGTGGTGGATGCTGCTGGCGGTGCTCGCGTTCGCGGGCATGGACGCGGGCATGAAGTGGATCGCCGAGGATTATTCGGCGTTCCAGGTCGCCACGTTCCGCAGCCTGACCACGCTGCCGCTGATCGCGGCGTGGATCGTGCTGCGCGGCCGCGGCGGCACGTTGTGGCGGATCCATTGGCCGCTGCACCTGCTGCGCGGTGTGCTTGGCGTGGGCATGATCGCCGGCTTCGTGTACGGACTGGCGCGCATGCCGCTGTCGACGGCGTATGCGATCGTGTTCGTCTCGCCACTGCTGGTCACCGCGCTGGCGGTGCCGCTGCTGGGCGAGCGGGTGGGCCCGCGCCGGTGGACGGCGATCGCGGTGGGCATCGTCGGCGTGCTGGTGGTGCTGCGCCCGACCGGCGAGGGTGTCGCCACGCTGGCCGGCCTGGCGGTGGTGCTCGGTGCGCTGTGCTACTCGGTCGCCTCGATCACCGTGCGCATCCTGGCCCAGCGCGACAGCCCCGAGTCGCTGGTGTTCTGGTTCCTGGTGCTGATGGCGGTCTTCGCCGGCCTGCTGGCCTGGCGCGACTGGCGGCCGCTGCAGACCGAGCACCTGGGCGTGCTGGCGCTGATCGGCAGCGCGGGCGCGTTGGGCCAGGTCGCGATGACCCATGCCTTCCGCCTGGGCGAGGCCAGCCAGGTCGCGCCGCTGGAGTACACCGCGCTGCTGTGGGTGATCGTGCTCGATCTCACGCTCTGGGGCGTGCTGCCGGACGCGCCGACCTGGCTGGGCGCGGCGATCATCGTCGCCAGCGGCTTGTACATGTTCCGCCGCGAGCGGGTGGTCGCCGACCCGCCGGTGCGCCACCCGGACGCGACCCCGCCACCCTGAGGGCGGCGGGCCGGAGCCGCCGACGCCGCAGCCACGCGGCGTGCCGCACACTGCCGCCATGCCCATCGTCCTGTTGATCCTGTTCGCCCTGGCGCTGTGCGCGGCGATGCTGCTGCTGTGGCCGCTGGCGCTGTGGAACCGCTATCGCGTCGGCACCTCGCGTCGGCGCCCGCCGCGCTGGTTGACCCGGCTCAATGCCTGGCTGCTGCCGGCCTCGGCATTGCTGTTTCTCGGCGCAATGGGGGTGACCCAATTGTTCGTCGCGCATGCGTTCGTCTATGCGGCGCTCGGCGTCCTCGCCGGGCTGGCGACCGGCGGCCTGGGTTGGGCGCTGACGCGGGTCGAGCACCGGCCCGGGGCGGTCTGGTACACACCCAACCGCTGGCTGGTGCTGGCATTGACGCTGGTCGTGGTCGCGCGGGTGATCGCGGGCATCTGGCAGGCCTGGGAGCGCTGGCAAGGCAACGTCGAGGTCCTGGCGGCCTGGGGGCCGCTCGGCGAACCGGCCGGGCTGTTCGCCGTCGCCGGGCTGGTGCTTGGCTACCACGCCGCCTACGCGGTGCTGCTGCAGTGGCGTCTGGGGCGTTGGCTCTGAGGCTTGCGGCGTTCGACCGTCTAGCGCAAGCCGGCGCGGTGCCGCGCGCACCGCCCGTGCGTCTCATCGCGGTGTACGGCGTCGGAGGCCGCGTCGCGCCGGCCGGTGCCGTGGGGAGCGACTTCGCCTGACGGTCAGCGTGGGCGCCTCCCGGGTACCGTGCCCAGTCGCGGCCCGATATCCGCTTGGTGGTCACGGCACCCGGCAGGCGCTGGACACGGATGCGACAGCGGACCCAAAAGCGGGTTAGACCACGAGGTAGAGGGCGCGCGACTTCTTCCAGCGTATTTGCAGCGATCCGAAGCCGGGTTGGCTACGTCCGCAGCAGCGGACTGACGGTCGGTGGCCGCGTTCAGCGCGCCATGGATGGCGCGCGCCCGAGTCAGGACAGGATGTCCTGACCGAGGGAGAGCGGCTTCCGGCCGGCAGGCTGCTGCCCATTCGAAGTGGAGTTCCTGCTTCCATTTCTGCGAGGGGATCAAAAAAACGGCCCCGCACAAGGCGGGGCCGCTGGGCACGTCTCTGGGAGAGAGAGGATCAGAAGCGTGCGCCGATACCGACACCCACGGTCCACGGGTCGAGCTTGAGATCGCGCTGCACCGTCTGGCCGGCCTGCTTGACGTCCGCACGGCTGCGCAGGTAGCGCGCATCGGCACGGGCGAACCAGGTGGAGTTGATGTTCATGTCGACGCCGACCGTGCCGATCGCGCCCTTGGGCGTGGTCAGGCTGACGTGGTCGCCGCCGCCGCCCAGGTCCTCGTTGCTGATGTTGGACTGGTGATAGCCCAGACCGACGAACGGGCGGAAGGTGTTGTCGACATCACCGAAGTGGTACTGGCCGCTCAGCGCGATGGGCTGCTGGTCGACATTGCCGATCTTGACGCCGTCCTGCTTGACGCGGTGATCGAACGAATCGAGCGCGCCCCACAGCTCGGCGCTGATGTTGTCGGTGAAGTTGTACGACACCGAAGCGGTCGGCGCCGGGCCGCCGTCGACCTTCAGCCCGTTGTTCCGCGCGCTGTCGTTGGTCGGTTGCAGCAGCGTCACGCCGCCGACGACCGAGAAGCGCTTGCCGGCCGCGGTATCGGCGTCCTGGGCGAAGGCCGCGGACGAGACCGCGAGCGAGGCCAGGGTGGCGAGGATCAGGCTGCGCTTGTTGAGGATGGACGCGTTCGGCTTCATGGGGGTTCTCCTGTACTTGGGTGCCGGCAGCGCAGACGCGCCGGCGGGATTCTCGCGGTCGGGACCGAAAGTCCCGTCGCGACCCTCCTCTTCGGGAAGGCGCGGCCATGCTGGCGCGGGCAACCTGAATCGGCGATTTGCGCTGTCTGAAGCGTTCCTGACGTTTCACAGCAGCTTCGGAAATCTGCGCAGCGCGTTCATCGCAAGACGCGTTGCCATGCGGGTTGGTATGGCAGTGCCGGGCAACATCGCGCCTGTACGGTAGACGAACGTCGTGGATGCGACGCAACGTTCCGCGACCGATGCCGGCACGCGATGCGACATCACAGCAGTTGGCGCCGGACCTGCGGGGCGCCACAATAGTGGGTCACGAGATGCCCGGAGGGCCGCATGGCCGACCTGAAAGAAGCGCGCGTTCCCGACATTGGCGGGTATGACGATGTCCCGGTGATCGAGGTGCTGGTCGCCGTCGGCGATACGGTGTCGGTCGACCAGGGCCTGGTCACGCTGGAATCGGACAAGGCCACGATGGAAGTGCCCTCGACCGTGGCCGGTGTGGTCCGGGAACTGAAGGTCAAGGTCGGCGACAGCCTGTCGGAAGGCAGCGTGGTCGCGCTCATCGAGGCCCAGGATGCCGCGGCCGATGCCCCTCCCCCGCAAGCGGGGGAGGTCGACGCGCGCCGCGCGTCGGGTGGGGGTGAAGCGCCCGCGCCGCAGGAGGCGCCGGCCAAGGCCGCCGACAAGCCGGCGGCCGAGAAGGCCGCGCCCGCTGCGAAGACCGAGGCGCCCAAGGCGCAGGCCGGCGGCGGTGGCGCGCAGGAATCGAAGGTGCCCGACATCGGCGGCTACGACGACGTGCCGGTGATCGAGGTGCTGGTGGCGGTCGGCGACACCGTGGCCAAGGACCAGGGCCTGGTCACGCTGGAATCGGACAAGGCGACGATGGAAGTGCCGGCGGCCGTCGCCGGCGTGATCAAGGAACTGAAGGTCAAGGTCGGCGACACCCTGTCGGAAGGCAGCGTGGTCGCGGTCATCGAGGCCGAAGGCGCCTCGGCCGATGCACCTCCCCCGCAAGCGGGGGAGGTCGACGCGCGCAGCGCGTCGGCTGGGGGCGGGGGCGCCGCACCTGCCAAGTCCAAGGACGACCCGGCCGCCGAGCCGGTCGCGCCGCAGACCAAGCCCGACCCGATCGCGCAGGCCTCGATGGACCATCGGCCGGCCGGCAGCGGCCAGCCGCCGGTGCGTTTCGATGCCGAGGCGATCCTGCCGGACAACGTGCCCTACGCCAGCCCCGCGGTGCGCCTGTTCGCACGCGAGCTCGGCGTCGATCTGGCCCAGGTGCGCGGAACCGCGCGCGCCGGGCGCATCACGCGCGAGGACGTGCAGCAGTTCGTCAAGAGCGTGCTGGCGGGCGGTGGCGCCACGAAGGCCGGTGCACCGGCCGCGGCCGGCGGCGGCCTGAACCTGCTGCCGTGGCCGAAGGTCGACTTCGCCAAGTTCGGCGAGATCGAGGTGCAGGAACTGGGCCGCATCCAGAAGATCTCGGCCGCCAACCTCGCGCGCAACTGGGCGATGATCCCGCACGTCACGCAGCACGATGATGCCGACATCACCGATCTCGAGGCGTTGCGCGTGCAGCTCAACAAGGAGAACGAGAAGGCCGGCATCAAGCTGACCATGCTCGCGTTCCTGATCAAGGCCTCGGTCGCGGTGCTCAAGCAGTACCCGCGCTTCAACAGTTCGCTCGATGCGGCCGGCGAGACGCTGACGCTCAAGAAGTACTTCCACATCGGCTTCGCTGCCGACACGCCCAACGGCCTGGTCGTGCCGGTGATCCGCGACGCCGACAAGAAGGGCGTGCTGGAGATCTCCCAGGAGATGTCGGCGCTGGCCAAGAAGGCGCGCGACGGCAAGCTCGGCCCGGCGGACATGCAGGGCGGGTGTTTCTCGATCAGTTCGCTGGGCGGGATCGGCGGCACCAGCTTCACGCCGATCGTCAATGCGCCGGAAGTGGCGATCCTGGGCGTGTCCAAGTCGGCGATCAAGCCGGTCTGGGACGGCAAGCAGTTCCAGCCGCGCCTGATCCTGCCGCTGTCCCTGTCCTACGATCACCGGGTCATCGACGGCGCTGCGGCCGCGCGCTTCACCGCGACGCTGGCGCAGTTGCTCGGCGATATGCGCCGGGTGCTGCTGTAACCGCCTGGTTGCCGGCATGAGCGATCCGTCCACGCGCGAGCGGGCGCGGTTGACGTTGCGCCATGCCGGCATCGCCGATATCCCGGCGATCGTTGCGCTGAGCGAGCGCGTCTACGGACGCGACAACGGCTACACGGCCGAGATGCTCAACGGTCAGATCGCGCAGTTTCCGCAAGGCGTGTTCGTGGCGTTCTACGACGGGGTCGCGGTCGGCTACTGCGGCACGTTCCGCATCGACGAGCGCACCGCGATGGCCCCACACCGCTGGCTGGAGATCTCCGGCGGCGGCTACGCCTCGCGGCACCTGTCGACCGGCGACTGGCTCTACGGCATGGAGGTCTGCGTCGATCCCGACCACCGCGGGCTGCGCATCGGCCGCCGGCTCTATGAGCTGCGCAAGCGGTTGTGCCAGGAGCTGCGGCTCAAGGGCATCGTGTTCGGCGGGCGCCTG
The DNA here is from genome assembly GCF_037198055.1 of Luteimonas sp. gir. Classification (NCBI taxonomy): domain Bacteria; kingdom Pseudomonadati; phylum Pseudomonadota; class Gammaproteobacteria; order Lysobacterales; family Lysobacteraceae; genus Luteimonas; species Luteimonas sp. gir. Next base: position 62,660 of record NZ_JBBAXQ010000004.1, on the reverse strand, counting down.
CCGGGCTTCTCGCGCCGCGCCCGCGCCTATCGCGGCGACGTGCGCGCGTATGTGGCCGACGTGTGCGCCGGGCGCATCCGCGACCGGGCGCTGAGTTTCCAGCTGCGTAACGGCTTCGAGCTGATCGGCGTGCTGCCCGGCTATCTGCCGCAGGACACCGAGTCGGCCGGCTACGCCGCGCACCTGGTCTGGCGCAACCCCAAGATCGACCCGGATGCCGACCCGCGCGGCACCGCGCGCCCGCTGCCCGATTCGGTCCGCGTGGCGACGGTGCAATATCAGCAACGCCGCGTGGCCTCGTTCGAAGAGTTCGCCACCCAGGTCGAGTACTTCGTCGACATCGCCGCTGATTACCGCGCCGACTTCGTGGTCTTCCCCGAGCTTTTCACGCTGCAACTGCTGTCAGTGGAGAACAAGCCGCTGTCGCCGGTCGACTCGCTGCTGGCGCTCACCGGCTACACCGAGCGTTTCGCGCAGTTGCTGTGTGAACTGGCGGTGCGTCACAACATCAACATCATCGGCGGCTCGCATCCGACCCGGACCAGCGACGACGACGATGGCAAGGTGCGCAACATCTGCTACGTCGCGCTGCGCGACGGCTCGCTGCATACCCGCGACAAGCTGCATCCCACGCCCAACGAGCGCACATGGTGGGGCATCGGCGGCGGCGACAGCGCCCAGGCGATCATGACCGACTGCGGGCCGATCGGGGTGATGATCTGCTACGACAGCGAGTTCCCCGAACTCGGCCGGCACCTGGTCGACCAGGGCGCGATGATCCTGTTCGTGCCGTTCTGCACCGACACCCGCGAGGGTTACCTGCGGGTGCGTTACTGCTCGCAGGCGCGCGCGGTGGAGAACCAGTGCTACGTGGTGCTGTCGGGCAACGTCGGCAATCTGCCGGGCGTGAACAACTTCGACATCCAGTATGCGCAGAGCTGCATCCTCACGCCCTGCGATTTCCCGTTCGCGCGTGATGGCGTCGCCGCCGACACCACGCCCAATGTCGAGCAGGTGGCCTTCGCCGACCTGCGCCTCAACGATCTGACGGTCGCGCGCAACGACGGCACCGTGCAGAACCTCAACGACCGCCGCCATGACCTGTATACGCTGAGCTGGGCCCGGCGCCCGGCATCGCGCGTGGCGGTGCCAGAACAGACGCAACCCCCGGAGAACGCGTGATGGCCAAGACCCTGGAAGTGACAGTCCCCGACATCGGCGGCTACGACGACGTGCCGGTGATCGAGGTGCTGGTCGCCGTCGGCGATACGGTCGCCAAGGACCAGGGCCTGGTCACGCTGGAGTCGGACAAGGCGACGATGGAAGTGCCGTCCTCGCACGCGGGCGTGATCAAGGCGCTGAAGGTCAAGGTCGGCGACACCCTGTCGGAAGGCAGCGTGGTCGCGGTGATCGAAGCCGAGGGCGAGGCCGAAGGCGATGCCAAGTCGGCCGCGGGATCTGCCGACAAGGCGCCCGCACCCCAGCCCGCCCCTGCGAACGCGGGAGGGAGCAAGCGCGAGGCGCCGGGCAGCCAACCGCCGGTCGCGCGCTCGCATCGCGCCCCGGCCGAGCCCGAAGCGGTGAAGGCGGCGCCGTCGTCGGGCCGCAAGGCCGACGTGGAATGTCGCATCGTCGTGCTCGGCTCCGGCCCCGGCGGCTACACCGCCGCGTTCCGGGCTGCCGATCTCGAGCTCGACACCGTGTTGATCGAGCGGTACGACACGCTCGGCGGCGTCTGCCTCAACGTCGGCTGCATCCCGTCGAAGGCCCTGCTGCACGCGGCCGACGTCATCGACCAGGCGCAGCACGCCAGCGATTACGGCGTGGAGTTCGGTGCGCCAACGATCTCGCTCGACAAGCTGCGCAGCTACAAGGAGAAGGTGGTCGGCCAGCTGACCAAGGGCCTGGCCGGGATGGCCAAGCAGCGCAAGGTACGCGTGGTCGCCGGCACCGGCACCTTCGTGTCGCCGAACGAGATCGAAGTGGTCGCCCAGGACGGCAAGACCACGCTGGTGCGGTTCGAGCAGTGCATCATCGCCGCCGGCTCGCAGGCGCTCAAGCTCCCGGGCTTCCCCTGGGACGACCCGCGCGTGATGGATTCGACCGACGCGCTGGAACTGGCCGAGGTGCCCAAGCAGTTGCTGGTCGTGGGCGGCGGCATCATCGGCCTGGAGATGGCCACGGTGTACCGCGCACTGGGCGCGCAGGTCACCGTGGTCGAGCTCGCCGACCAGTTGATGCCCGGTGCCGACAAGGATCTGGTCAAGCCGCTGGCCGACCGGCTCAAGAAGCAGGGCGTGTCGGTGCATCTGAAGACCAAGGTCGTCGAGGCCAAGCCGGAGAAAGCCGGCATCGTCGTTGCGTTCGACGGCGAGAGCATTCCCGACACGACGCTGTACGACCGCGTGCTGGTCGCCGTCGGCCGCTCGCCCAACGGCGCCAAGATCGGTGCCGACAAAGCAGGCGTGCGCGTGGGTGAGCGCGGTTTCATCCAGGTCGATGCGCAGATGCGCACCAACGTGCCGCATATCTTCGCGATCGGCGATCTGGTCGGCCAGCCGATGCTGGCCCACAAGGCCACGCACGAAGGCAAGCTCGCGGCCGAGGTCGCTGCGGGCGAGAAGAAGGAATGGGTCGCGCGGGTGATCCCGTCGGTGGCCTACACCGATCCGGAGATCGCCTGGGTCGGCATCACCGAGACCGAAGCCAAGGCCAAGGGCCTGAAGGTGGGCGTGGGCAAGTTCCCGTGGGCGGCCAGCGGCCGCGCGATCGGCCTGGGCCGGACCGAGGGCTTCACCAAGCTGGTGTTCGACGAGGCCACCCACCGGATCGTCGGTGCCGGCATCGTCGGCGTGCATGCCGGCGATCTGATCGCCGAAGCTGCGTTGGCGATCGAGATGGGGGCCGAGGTCGCCGATATCGGCCACACGATCCATCCCCATCCCACGCTCAGCGAATCGGTGGCGATGGCCGCCGAGGTCTACGACGGCACGATCACCGATCTCTACCTGCCCAAGCGCAAGTAGTCGCCCACCGCGGCCGATGCCGCGCATGCCGGTCCATTGCTGGGCCGGCAAGCCGCCGGTGCCGTCGAAAGACGGTGCCATGCATCGTCGGCGTGCAGTGTCCTGCGCGGTCTGCGCGAGGTCCGTGCCGGCCGTCACTCGATGCGCGCGCAAACAGTCGCGCGCAGCCCCGACTTGCCGGCGAGCACGCGACAGGCTGCAGGGGCGCGGCGCCCACAAGCTGCTGCAGGCCATCAGCATTCTCCAGGCCGCCCGAGCAGACCTTTGATCCGCGTCGGCAAGCCCGTCCGCCTGGAATGCGGAGCGCGCAACGGGCGCCTATGCCGATCCCGTTCCGACATGCCCAGGGCGGGGCGACAGGCAGCACACCGCTTTGTTGCAGTGCATGGTGACAAAGCCTGCCGGTCGCTATACACCTGGCGCCGAAATGGTAGCGCTATCAGTCGGCTGCCTTTCGCGACATGCGGGTGAGCTGGAGGCAGTGCGCCGGGCAGGGGGCCGGGCGCGGTGCGGGGTGACGAAGACCGTTTCACCAGGATCGTTTGCAGAACAGGGCAAACGGACGCTGCCGTTTGTGGGCGCCCGTTTGGCTGGGAGGCGGGCGCTTCGTCGAGTTCGAGCGCGCATGCAAGCTGCAGAAGTCGGTAGTGCCGCATCCGCCACCTGCGGAGACGGATCGTGACGTACGCCGGGAGCGGCCAGCTCGCGGTTGTTCCCATTCCGATGCTGAGGACCCGTCAATGAGCATGAAGTTCAGGCGTTTGAAGTCGACGGCAATGTTCACCTTCGTGGGAGGTGTGCTGATCATCAATCCCGCGTTCGCACAGCAACCGTCAACGCCGCCCTTGAGTGCGGACACGCGAGCCGCGTCCGCGCCGCAGGACGCCACGACGCTCGATGCGGTCGTCGTCAGCGGCATCCGCAACAGCCTCAGCCAGGCGATGGACACCAAGCGCGAGGCGGCGGGCGTGGTCGATGCGATCAGCGCCGAGGACATCGGCAAGTTCCCCGATACCAATCTCGCCGAGTCGCTGCAGCGCATCACCGGCATCTCGATCGAACGCCGCGATGGCGAAGGCGCGCAGGTCACGGCCCGCGGCTTCGGGCCACAATTCAACATGGTCACCCTCAATGGTCGCCAGGTGCCCGGCGCCGACGCCTTCGGCGCGGCCGGCCAGGTCGCCATCGGCGGCGTGGACGGTGGGACGCGCGCGTTCAACTTCGCGCAGTTGGCGGCCGAATCGATCAGCGGCATCGAGGTGTACAAGACCAGCCAGGTGCATGTGCCGAGTGGCGGCATGGGCGCCACCATCAACATCCTCACCGACCGGCCCTTCAACCACACCGGCATCGTCGCCAGTGCCGGCGCCAAGGCGGTCTCCGATCGCAGCCAGCTGTTCGACGACGATCTGACGCCCGAACTGTCGGGCATCTTCAGTTACACCAACGCCGACCGGACCTTCGGTGTGGGCTTGAGCGGCAGCTACCAGAAGCGCAAGGGCGGCTCGGTGCAGGCCACGGAGAACTACTGGAACGTCCAGCCGTGGACGGGCACGATGCCGGGCAATCCGCAGGTGACCAATGCGCCGGGCGTCGGCGACCTCTACGCACGCCCCAACGACCTGCGCTACGCGTTCTCCGAGTTCGATCGCGAGCGCATCAACGGCCAGGCGGTGCTGCAGTTCGCGCCCACCGACAGTCTGACCCTGACGCTGGATTACACCTACTCCACCAACGAGATCACCGAAAATCGCGGCGAGCAGGGCATGTGGTTGCAGAACAGCGACTACACCCACGTCGAGTTCGACACCTCCGGCGCGGTGGCCACGCCGATCTACCTGCGCGAAATCGCCGGTACCAAGGACTTCGGCCTCGAGCAGCAGCGCAGCATGCAGAAGTATCGGCTGGGCTCGCTGGGCTTCAATGCGGTCTGGGACGTCAACAGCGATTTCCGGCTGAGTTTCGACGCGCACAACTCCAAGACCGAGAGCCTGCCCAATGATCCGCTGACCGGCGGCGGCTCGATCTTCATGAGCGTGGCGGGCACCAACAACTGCACGACCGGGCCACATTGCGGCGGCTCGTGGGTGCAGGAGCTGGTCTTCAACAACGGCCTGCCGATTGGCACCCAGACCTGGTATCCGACGACCGCCGACGCGATCGCCGGCACCAACGGGGTGGTCAATCCCGGCTTCGTCGCCGGCGAGATCGGCTCCCAGGTGCTGCGGGTCAATGCGCAGACCCAGGTCAGCGAGATCGAGCAAGCCCGACTCGACGGCGAATGGATGTTCGATCAGGGCCGCTTCCAGTTCGGCGTGGATTCCAGCACCGCGAAGACCCACCGTCTGCAGGCCGCCGAGGCGTATTCGACACTGGGCGACTGGGGCGTGGCCAATGTCGATGCGGATGTGGCGGGCGGCCTGATGGATCTGTTGCAGCCGCTGGACCTGGTGGGGCTGTTCCACGGGCGCAGCATCAGCAGCTGGCCGGCCTGGCGCGGCGATGCCGGCGCGCTCGCGCAATGGGCGCGGGGGCAGTACGGCGTCGGCCTGGGCGTGAGCCCCCAGAACGCGGCGGACAACCGGGTGGAGGAGAAGACCCGCTCGGCCTACATGCAGGTCTCGCTGGACGGCGAACTGGGCGGCTTCACGACCAATACCCGCATCGGTGTGCGCTACGAGACCACCGATGTCGTCTCCACCTCGGTCATCGCCACTCCCGAGGCGATCGAGTGGCAATCCAACAACGATTTCCGCATCGTGTTGTCCGACGAGCTCGAACCCTTCAGCGAGTCGAGCAGTTACAGCTACATCCTGCCGAACCTGGATTTCAGTATCGACTTCACCGACCAGCTCAAGGGCCGGGCCTCGTTCGGAAAGAGCATTGCGCGCGCACCCTACGGCAATCTCTACGCAGGCCCCGGCGCGCAGCAGCCCTTCGGTTCGGTCTTGCTGGACCCGTCCAGCCGGGCGAGCGGCAACGCGCAGAATCCTTCGCTCAAGCCGCTGGAGTCGGACAATCTCGACTTCGCGCTGGAGTGGTACTTCGCCGAATCGAGCTACGTCTCGCTGACCTACTGGCACAAGTCGGTCAGCAATTTCGTCGGCAACACGGTGAGCCAGGAATCGCTCTACGGCCTGACCGACCCGACCTCCGGCCCCGACGCCCAGGCCGCGCTGGCGTTCCTGCAGAGTGCGCAATGCCGCGAGCAGGTGGGGCCGGCCAACGCGGCCGCGTGCTCGGGCAACGACACTTCGCTGTTCACCGCGCTGGCGCTGCTGCGCAACGATCCGGCGGGGCTGGGGGCGTTCAACGGCACCGGCGCCCAGGCGCTGGCGACCGAGGCCGCCTACGATCTGTACGGCACGCCGGACGATCCGCTGTACCTGTTCAACGTCAACCGCCCGATCAACCAGAACCAGTCCAAGCTGCACGGCTGGGAGCTCGGCGGCCAGTACTTCTTCGGCGACAGCGGGTTCGGGATCCTGGCCAACTACACCGTCGTGCAGGGCGATGTCGGCTACGACGATGGCGGCGACCCGGGCATCGACCAGTTCTCGCTGACCGGGCTGAGCGATACCGCCAACGTCATGTTCATGTACGAGAAGTTCGGCTGGTCGGTCCGCTTGGCCTGGAACTGGCGCGACGAGTATCTGATCCTCGCCAACCAGGGCGCCAGCCGGAACCCCTACTACGTGGAGGCCTACCAGCAGTGGGATCTGAGCGTGAACTACGCGCTCGACGCGCACTGGTCGTTCGGGCTGGAAGCGATCAATCTGACCAGCGAGGAGGTGCGTTGGCACGCGCGTACCGATCAGCAGATCATGAAGCTGGCCGACCAGCGTCCGCGCTACATGCTGGGGGTGCGCTACAAGTTCTAGAGGCGCGGCGTGGCGTCGCAGGTTTCGATACCGCACGATGGAGAGGTGATGGCGCGTTACGAACTGCTCAACAACGTGGCGCACAAGGATCTGCGTGTCGCGACCGGCTTCGGCGCGCAGTTCGGCGACGACGTGGGCATGGTGCCGGCGTTCCCCAGCGAGTACGCCGAACTGCAACGCGAGTACCCGATTTTCTTCCGCAAGGATGCGGACGGGCAGTGGGGCTCGGTGGCGTTGCTGGGATTCGAACAGCGGGAGAACCTGTACCTGCGTGACGGCCGATGGAACGCCGCCTACCTGCCCGGCGCCGCGGCGAAGGGGCCGTTCCTCATCGGTTTCCAGGAGCAGCGCATCGATGGCGAGCTGCGCCGCGAGCCGGTGATCCATGTCGACCTCGATCACCCGCGTGTGAGCACGGACGAGGGCGAGCCGGTGTTTCTGCCGCAGGGCGGCAACAGCCCGTACCTCGATCATGTCGCCGGCGTGCTGCGCGGCATCCGCGACGGGGTCGCGTTCGGCGCGGCCATGCTCGCGGCCTTCGATGCGCTAGGGCTGATCCAGCCGGTGACGCTGGCGGTGGACCTGGACGAGCGCCATCGGGTGGATGTCGCGGGTCTGTACAGCATCGACCGCGAGGCCCTGGCGTCGCTGGACGGACCGGCGCTGGCGCGATTGAACCAGGCGGGCTATCTGGAAGGGGCGTATCTGGTCCTGGCCTCGCTGCATAACGTGCGCCGGCTGATGGCCGAGAAGCAGCGCCGCCTGCGCGAGCAGGATGCCGCGATGCCACGCGCGGACGCCTGAGCGCATGCCGTCGGCCATGCGCGCAATCGAGGTTCGCGACGCGGCCGCGCTGCCGCTCGATACGCTGGTGTCCGAGGGGCAGCCGGTGCTGCTCAAGGGGGTGGCGCGCGACTGGGGGCTGGTGCGTGCGGGCGAGGCGTCCACCGCCTCGGCCATGGCGTATCTGCGCGGCTTCGACACCGGCCGGCCGGTGCCCTATTCGTTCGGCGCTCCCGCGATCCAGGGGCGCCCGTTCTATACCGAGGACTTCACTGCTCTGAATGTCGAGGTCCGTCGCGGTGGACTCGGCGAGGTCCTGGATGCGATTGCGGCCCATCTCGACGATCCGCAGCCGCCGACCTACTACGTCGCCTCGTTGTCGGTGGCGGGCGCCTTGCCGGGCTTCAGCCAGGAGAACGATCTGCGTCTGGCCGACCGCGGTGTCCCTGCGACGCCGGGCATCTGGATCGGCAACCGGGTCGTGGCCTCCTGTCATTACGACGTGCCGGACAACCTGGCGGTCTGTGCCGTGGGCCAACGTGCATTCACCGTGTTCCCGCCCGAGCAGATCGACAACCTCTACCCGGGACCGCTCGATCCCACGCCTGGCGGGCAGGTCGTGAGTCTGGTCGACTTCGACCGGCCCGACCCTGCGCGCCATCCGCGCTTTCGTCAGGCATTGGCCCATGCGCAGACCGCGCTGCTGTCGCCGGGCGATGCGATCTTCATTCCCGGCATGTGGTGGCACCACGTGCGCAGCCTCGCGCCGTTCAACGTGCTGGTCAATTACTGGTGGCGCAACGCGCCGGCGTTCCTGCCATCGCCGGTGTCTTCGCTCTACCACGCGCTGTGGGCGATCCGCGACCTGCCCGAGCGGGACAAGGCGGCCTGGCGCCATGTTTTCGATTACTACGTGTTCGGGCCGAGCGCGCACGCGGGCGGGCACATCCCCGAACAGGCGCGCGATGTGCTGGGGCCGATCGACGAAACGCGGGCGCGACGCATCCGTGCCTTGTTGCTCGGCCAGTTGAACCGGTGAGCGGATAGAGAGGCGAGGCAATGGACGAGCACCAGGGGCCGCCTGGCCGGATACGCAAGGTGGTGATCGCCGGAGGCGGTACCGCGGGTTGGCTGGCCGCGTGTGCGCTCGCCCACCAGTTCCGGGACCGGTTGGACATCACGCTGGTGGAATCCGAGCAGATCGGCACGGTGGGCGTGGGGGAATCCACTGTGCCGCCGATCCGCACCTTCCACCGCTTCCTGCAGATCGATGAGCAGGCGTTCCTGCGCGCAGTGTCGGGCACGTTCAAGCTCTCGATTTCGTTCGAGCACTGGCGGCGGCCCGGCGATCGCTACATCCACCCCTTCGGTGCCACAGGACAGGGGACGTGGGCCGCGGCCTTCCATCATTTCTGGCTCGACAGCCTGCGCCGCGGCATGCCGTCGGAACTGGGCGACTTCTGCCTGGAGACGCTCGCTTCGCGCGCCGACCGGTTCTCGCTCGACACCGATCCGCAGGTCAACTACGCCTACCATCTCGACGCCGGTCTCTATGCGAAGTTCCTGCGCGCGCAGGCCGAGCGCCATGGCCTGGTGCGCATCGAGGGCCGGATCGAAACGGTCGTGCGCCATGCGATCAGCGGCCATGTCGAGGCCCTGGTGCTGGATGGGGACCGGCGGGTCGATGGCGACCTGTTCATCGATTGCACCGGCTTTCGCGGTCTGCTGATCGAGCAGACCCTGCAGACCGGGTACGAGGACTGGAGTCAGTGGCTGCTCTGCGACCGGGCGGTCGCGGTCCAGACCGAGCCGGTAGGTCCGCCCGTGCCGTACACACGCGCGATCGCGCATGAGGCGGGCTGGCGATGGCATATCCCGTTGCAGCATCGGGTCGGCTGCGGTCTGGTGTTTTCCAGTCGGTACATGTCCGACGATCAGGCGCAGGCCAAGCTTTTGCGCGACGTCGGCGCGCGGCCGTTGCGCGATCCCTGGGTGGTGCCGTTTCGGACCGGACGTCGGCGCCGGGCCTGGAACGGCAACGTGGTCTCGCTGGGCCTGGCCAGCGGTTTCATCGAACCTCTGGAATCGACCAGCCTGCACTTGACCATCAGTGCGGTCGTGCGGCTGATCCAGCTGTTCCCGTTCGAGGGCATCTCACCGACGCTGGTCGAGCTGTTCAACGCGGTCAGTCGCGCGGAGATGGAACACGTGCGGGATTTCATCATCCTGCATTACCACGCCACCCAGCGCGACGAGCCCCTGTGGGCGGCGTGCCGGGACATGGCGCTGCCGCCATCGCTGGAGGCCCGGCTGCAGGCCTGGCGCGAGCGCGCGCATGCCTGGCAGGGCGCCGATGAGCTCTTCCGGGTCGATTCGTGGACGCATGTGCTGCTGGGGCAGGGCATCGTGCCCCGGCAGCATCATCCTCTGGCGCGTGCGCTGCGCGACGAGGACCTGCGTCATTTGCTGCGCGCGATCCGCGAGCCGGTCGAGCGTGCGGTCGAGCAGATGCCTTCCCAGCAGGCCTACATCGATCGCTACTGCAAGGCAGATGCGGCGGTGTGGGGCACGCGATCCGTGGTGCGGTAGGCGGATCGGCAGAAGAACAGAAAGAACGAAGCCGCGGCTGAGCCGCGGCTTCGTCGTTCATCCATTGCCGGCGTGTCGGCTCAGAAGCGGAAGGTCACACCCGCCATCGGGCCGTGGACCTTCAGGTCGCCGGTCAGCTTGCCTTCGTACGGGTAGGGGCCGGCGGCGACGCCGTCGGGGGCGCGCGCCGTCCCCTTGTACTCATCGGAAAGCTTCAGGCGGAACCAGTCGTAACCGGCATGGATACCGAAGCGCTCGGTGACCATGTACTCGACGATCAGGCCGCCGCGCTCGAAGTGGCCGCGCTCATCCAGGAAATCACCCCAGCGGGTATCGAGGTACTGGGCTTCCAGGCCGACGGTCCAGCGCTCGGCTGGGATCCAGGTCAGACGGGTGTGCAGGCCCGGCGAAAAGCCGTCACGCTTCCAGCGGACGGTCTCGAACTGCGGGTCCACAAGGTCGGTGCCTTCGGACGCGCCGTTGGCGAATGCCTCGAGCTCGGCGTAGGTGACGCCCAGACCCAGGCCCCACTGGAAGCTGTCGTTCTTGACCACGCTGTACTCGTAATTGAGGCTGGCGAGGCTGAACGACAGGCGGCCGTCGATGCGGGCGGCGGGGATGTCGATCTGTTCGCCGCTGCCGCCGATCGTGCCGGTGTCGAGTACGGTGCCGCCGTAGTTCCAGGTCTCGTCGCGGCGATAGTCGTAATAGTTGCCGACCAGCGCCTGGCGGTCGCTGATGCGGAAACCGAACGCGCCGCGCGGGCGCCATTCGCGGCCGGTGCCGAAGGTCTCGTTGAAGCCGAAGGTCGCCTCGTCGGTGCCGTCGGTGACGGTGCCGTTGCCCGAGAACCCCAGCTTGGCCTCAGGGTTGAATGCGCTCACGCGCAGGACAAAGCGATCATCGCGGCTCTGGGCCTGTGCGGGCATCGCAAGCGTGGCCAGAACCACGGCGGCAGGCAGGGCGGCCAGAGCGAGGGTGCGGAAGGGCTTGGGGGACATCGGCATGCCAAGGTCGTGGGAGAGGAGACGATGGTCGGTAAGTGAAGGTCTTGCCGGCGTGAAGTGATGACGCGAATAACGAATGGTCCGTTCATTGATGTCCCGGTCGGCCAGCTTCTGGAGATTGAGCTGGACTGGCGACCGGCGCGTTGTGCCGGCCGGACCGATTCGTAAATCGAAGCAGGCGCGCCCTGATTCACGAAAGCAGGGAAATCTTGCTTCTGCAGGCGATCATGGCCCCTGCCTTCGGATCGCGCGTCGCGCTGGCAGGGTATTGCTCCCGGCTCGGTCAGCCCGCTCCGCGGTCCGGCCCGGCGAAGCACGCCGGTCGTTCGTGCGGGCTGCGCGGCATGCCGCGCAAGCAGCCCACTCTCACCCATGGCTGACTCGCCGTCGCGGGCCATCCGTGGCCCGCTATCGCAATCCCCAACCAGCACGACGCACTGGGGCCGAAGGTGCGCGACTTCTTCAACGTGCGACTCTTGGTCTACTCGAAGACAGGATGCAAACGTCCACGGCAGCCGACTGGCGGCCGGTGGCCGCGTCGAGCGCGCCACGGATGGCGTGCGCCCGAGTCAGGACAGGGTGAGCATGGATGGCGCGCTCGGCATGCCGCGCATCCATGCGAACGCCACGCGTGCTTCGCGTGGCCGGACCGCGAAGCGGGCCTGACCAAGGGGAGAGCGGCTTTCGGCTGACAGGCTGCTGCCTATCCGAAGTGGAACTCCCGTTCAGCCCTTGAGAAGAACCAAAAAAGAGCCCCGGCGGCGGGCCAGGGCTCGGGTGGCGATCTGCGGACACGACCGACGAGGAAAGTACGGCAGATCGGGCACGATAAGTCGGACCCTGCTGACGGGCACAAGTTCCGCCCGGTTGCCAAGAAAATTATGAATGGGGCCGGGCATTTGCCGGCGTCGGTCCCCAGCCGGGAGCGGGACCTTCGCCGGTTGTGGGTCAAATGGCTCCGCTGCTATACTTTTGCGGCTCGACGGGGCCGTTTCGACGCGTTCCGTGTCCCTCAGATGCCCAGGATCCTGATGTGTTGACATCCGTCGCTGTCGGTCGGCGGCTGGCACAGCGCGCACTCGTCTGGCAGGCGGTGGCGGTCGCGGTGACGGCCCTGGCCTTCCTTGCAAAGGGTGGCGCCTGGGCGCTGGCGGCTGTACTGGGCGGCGCGGCGATCGCGATCGGCGGCTGGCTGTCGAGCGTGATTGCGCTGGGGGGCGGGGTCAATCCTTCGGCAGGCGCGCTTGCGCGGCTGCTGGCGGGAATGGCGCTGAAGTGGGTCGTGGTGGTGGCCGTGTTGCTGCTGGGCACAGGGATGGTGGGCTTGCCGCCGGTTCCGATGCTCGCCGGGGTCATCGTCGCGCTCTTCGCGCAATTGCTGGCGATGGCCCGGCCTCCGGCCGGTTCCTGACACTTGGGCACTGAATTTCAAACACAGGCAGGTCTTCGATCTTATGGCGGCTGATTCGGAACTGACCCCAACCAGCTACATCCAGCATCACCTGCAGAACCTCACGGTCTCGACCGGCGAGGGCGGCTTCTGGACGTTGCACCTGGACACCCTGATCACCGCGCTGCTGATGGGCGGCCTGATGGTGCTGATGTTCTGGATGGCGACGCGCAAGGCCACGTCCGGCGTGCCGGGCAAGTGGCAGGCGTTCGTCGAGATCTGCCTGGAGTTCGTCGACAAGCAGGCGCGCGACACGTATCACGGCACCAGCAAGCTGGTGACGCCGATCGCGATCACGCTGTTCTTCTGGATCCTGCTGATGAACCTGCTGAAGATGATCCCGGCAGACTTTATCGCCAAGCCGCTCGAACTGGCCGGCGTGCATTACTGGAAGCCGGTGCCGACCGCCGACGTCAATGCGACGCTGGGCCTGTCGATCAGCGTGTTCTTCCTGACGGTCTTCTTCGCGCTGCGGTCCAAGGGCCTGGGCGGGTTGACCAAGGAGTTCCTGACCGCGCCGTTCGGCAAGTGGATGGTGCCGTTCAACCTGATCCTCAACATCGTCGAGTGGCTGAGCAAGCCGATTTCGCTGGCGATGCGACTGTTCGGCAACATGTTCGGCGGCGAGATCGTGTTCCTGCTGATCTGGGTGCTGGGCGGCGCCGGCCTGCTGGGCATGCTCGGCAGCGGCGTGCTGGGCCTGGGCTGGATGCTGTTCCATCTGCTGGTCATCCCGCTGCAGGCCTTCATCTTCATGATGCTGTCGATCGTCTACCTCAGCCTTGCCGAGGACAGCCACTGATCGGCGGGCGACACCCGGTTTCGTTCCACCATTTGTCTCAATCCCAGTTCCACCCTTAACAAGCAATCCGTTCCGGAGAAAACAATGGAAATCGCACTGACCTCGTTTGCCCAGATCCAGGCTTCGACCGTTCTGGCCGTCGGCATCATGATCGGCCTGGCCGCGCTGGGCGCAGGTCTGGGCCTGGCCATCATGGCCGGCAAGTTCCTCGAGTCGGCCGCGCGTCAGCCCGAGCTGATCCCGGTGCTGCAGGTCCGCATGTTCATCACCGCCGGCCTGATCGACGCCGCGTTCATCATCTCGGTCGCCGTCGGCCTGCTGTTCGCGTTCGCCTCGCCGTTCGTCGGCCCGATCGCCGCCCAGATCGCCGGCTGATCCGGACGAGCGCAGGCGCTTTCCGATGCGGCCGGCCTACGGCCGCATCGGCGATGACAGCGGGCATGCATGCATGCCCGACCCTTCACGACAGGCAGCCACAAGCCCATGAATATCGGTCTGACCCTAATTGCACAGGCGATTGCGTTCGCCGCCCTGATCTGGCTGATCGCGACCAAGATCTGGCCGCCGTTGCTCAATGCCATCGAAGAGCGCCAGAAGAAGATCGCCGAAGGCCTGGCCGCCGCCGACAACAGCCAGCGCGCGCTCGCGCAGGCGCAGGAAACCGCCAACGAGGAACTCAAGGCCGCGCGTGCGAAGGCCAATGAGATCATCGAACAGGCGCACCAGCGCGCCAACCAGATCGTCGATGCCGCCAAGGCCGAAGCCGTGACCGAGGGTCTGCGTCAGAAGGCACTGTTCGACGCCGAGCTCCAGGCATCGGCCACCCGGGCCCGTGAGGATCTGCGTCGCCAGGTATCGCTGCTGGCGGTGACCGGCGCCGAGCGCCTGCTCAAGCGCGAGATCGATGCCGACGCCCACAAGGCGCTGCTCGACGAACTCGCTGCCGAGATCTGAGGCCGACACGATGACGCTGACGATCGCCCGTCCCTATGCCCGCGCCGCGTTCGCGATCGCGCGCGACGCCGGCCGGTTTGCACCGTGGTCGGACGCGCTGGCGTTCTCGGCGCGCATCGCCGCCGATCCGCAGGCCGCCACGGTGCTGGGTCACCCGGCGCTGGCGCATGCCGATGCCGTCGCGCTGCTCGCCCCCGAGGGGGCGGACGAGGCGTTCGCCTCGTTCCTGGCGCTGCTGGCCGAGAACGGCCGGCTGCCGCAGCTGCCCGAGATCGCCGGACTCTACGAGCAACTGCGCGCCGAGGCCGAACACGTGGTGCTGGCCAAGATCACCTCGGCCACCGCGCTGCCCGACACCGAGGTCGAGCAGATCCGCAGCGCGCTCAAGCGCCGCTTCGGTCGCGAGGTCCAGGTCGAGACCGCGGTCGACGACTCGCTGATCGGCGGCGCGGTGATCGCGGCGGGCGATGTGGTGATCGACGGCTCGCTGAAGGGCAAGCTGGCGCGCCTGCAGTCCGCGCTGGCGCACTGACACGAATTTCAATTGCAACGCCGGCGGCGACGCCGACACAAGGGAATCCCCGATGGCTACCACGCACCTCAATCCCTCCGAGATCAGCGAGCTGATCAAGTCCCGCATCGAGAAGGTCAAGCTGTCCGCCGAGTCGCGCAACGAAGGCACGGTCACCAGCGTGTCCGACGGCATCGTGCGTCTGCACGGCCTGGCCGACGTGATGCAGGGCGAGATGATCGAACTGCCCAACGACACCTTCGCGCTGGCGCTCAACCTCGAGCGCGATTCGGTCGGTGCGGTGGTGCTGGGCGACTACGAGCACCTGCGCGAAGGCGACGTGGCCAAGACCACCGGTCGCATCCTCGAAGTGCCGGTCGGTCCGGAGCTGCTGGGCCGCGTGGTCAACGCGCTCGGCGAGCCGATCGACGGCAAGGGCCCGATCGACGCCAAGCTCAGCGCGCCGGTCGAGCGCGTGGCGCCGGGCGTGATCTGGCGCAAGTCGGTCGACCAGCCGGTGCAGACCGGCTACAAGTCGGTCGACGCGATGATTCCGATCGGCCGTGGCCAGCGCGAGCTGGTCATCGGCGACCGCCAGACCGGCAAGACCGCGATGGCGATCGACGCGGTGATCAACCAGAAGAACACCGGCATCAAGTGCGTGTACGTGGCGATCGGCCAGAAGGCCTCGACCGTCGCCAACATCGTGCGTCGCCTCGAAGAGAACGGCGCGCTGGCGCACACGATCGTCGTCGCTGCGACCGCGTCCGAGTCGGCCGCGATGCAGTACATCAGCGCCTACTCGGGCTGCACGATGGGCGAGTACTTCATGGACCGCGGCCAGGACGCGCTGATCGTCTATGACGACCTGTCCAAGCAGGCGGTGGCCTACCGCCAGATTTCGCTGCTGCTCAAGCGTCCGCCGGGCCGCGAAGCGTATCCGGGCGACGTGTTCTACCTGCACTCGCGTCTGCTCGAGCGCGCCGCGCGCGTGTCCGAGGAGTACGTCGAGAAGTTCACCAATGGCGAGGTCAAGGGCCAGACCGGCTCGCTGACCGCGCTGCCGATCATCGAGACCCAGGCCGGCGACGTGTCCGCATTCGTGCCGACCAACGTGATCTCGATCACCGACGGCCAGATCTTCCTGGAAACCGACCTGTTCAACGCCGGCATCCGCCCGGCCGTGAACGCCGGTATCTCGGTCTCGCGCGTCGGTGGCTCGGCGCAGACCAAGATCATCAAGAAGCTTTCGGGCGGCATCCGTATCTCGCTGGCGCAGTACCGCGAGCTGGCGGCATTCGCACAGTTCGCCTCCGATCTCGACGAAGCGACCCGCAAGCAGCTCGAGCGCGGCCAGCGCGTCACCGAGCTGATGAAGCAGAAGCAGTACCGGCCGATGTCGATCGCCCATCAGGCGCTGTCGATCTATGCGGTCAACGAGGGCTACCTCGACGACGTGCCGGTCTCCAAGATCCTCGCGTTCGAAGAAGGCCTGCATGCCCACTTCGACAACACCGACGGCGCGCTGATCGAGAAGATCAACGCCTCGGGCGGCTGGAACGACGAGATCGAGGCGGCGTTCAAGAAGGGCATCAGCGAGTTCAAGGCCACCGGCTCCTTCTGAGCCGGCGGTGGTGATGCGTGATGGGTGATGCGTAACAGCAACAACAGGTGCGTGACGGCGCGCGATTCGCTTCTTCGAATCGCGATGTCCCGATCACGAGTTGCCGCAAGCGGAGCGAGCTAAATGGCTGGTGGACGGGAAATCAAGACCAAGATCAAGAGCGTGCAGAACACCCGCAAGGTGACGCGCGCGCTGGAGATGGTCTCCGCATCGAAGATCCGCAAGGCGCAGGACCGCATGCGGTCTTCGCGCCCGTACGCCAATGCCATGCGGCAGCTGATCGGGCATCTGGCACAGGCCAGCTCCGAGTTCCAGCATCCCTACCTGGTCGAGCGCGAGATCAAGCGGGTCGGCTACATCGTCGTCTCTTCGGACCGCGGCCTGGCCGGCGGCCTGAACAACAACCTGTTCCGCAAGCTGCTCGGCGAGATCCGTCAGTGGCAGGACAAGGGGGTGCAGGTCGATGTGGTGACGATCGGCCAGAAGGCGACGGTGTTCTTCCGCCGTCTGAAGGTCGACATGCTCGCCAGCGTGACTCACATCGGTGACACTCCGGAAGTCGAACAGCTGGTCGGCATCATCAAGGTGATGCTCGATGGCTACACCGACGGCCGCCTGGATCGGGTGTTCCTGGCCTACAACCACTTCGTCAACACGATGACCCAGAAGGCCAGCTTCGATCAGCTGCTGCCGCTGCCGGCCTCGGAAACGAAGGTCGTCAAGCACGACTGGGATTACATCTACGAGCCGGACGCCGAATCGGTGCTCGGCCACGTCCTTACCCGCTACATCGAATCGCTGGTCTATCAGGCAGTGATGGAGAACGTGGCCTCCGAGCACGCGGCGCGCATGGTGGCGATGAAGGCCGCCAGCGACAACGCGACCAAGCTGATCGACACCCTGAACCTGGTCTACAACAAGGCCCGCCAGGCGGCGATCACGCAGGAAATCTCCGAGATCGTCGGCGGTGCGGCAGCGGTGTAACGCGAGTCCCTTCGCAACAGCCCGCACATCGATGTGCGGACTTTCCAAACAAGCAGCGACGCGTTCGCTCAGAAAATTTCAGAGCTAGAGGTTCTCACCATGAGTCAGGGCAAGATCGTTCAGATCATCGGCGCCGTCGTCGACGTCGAGTTCGCGCGCAACGAGGTACCGAAGGTCTACGACGCACTGAAGGTCGACGGGACCCAGATCACGCTGGAAGTGCAGCAGCAGCTCGGCGACGGCATCGTGCGCGCGATCGCGCTCGGTTCCACCGACGGTCTGAAGCGCAACCTGGTCGCCGTCAACACCGGTCGCGGCATCGCGGTGCCGGTCGGCACCGGCACGCTAGGCCGGATCATGGACGTGCTGGGTCGCCCGATCGACGAAGCCGGCGATGTGCAGGCCTCCGATCACTGGGAAATCCACCGTGCGGCGCCGTCGTACGAGGACCAGGCTTCGACCACCGAGCTGCTCGAGACCGGCATCAAGGTCATCGACCTGATGTGCCCGTTTGCCAAGGGCGGCAAGGTCGGCCTGTTTGGCGGCGCCGGCGTGGGCAAGACCGTCAACATGATGGAACTGATCAACAACATCGCCAAGGCGCACGAAGGCCTGTCGGTGTTCGCCGGCGTGGGCGAGCGGACCCGCGAGGGCAACGACTTCTACCACGAGATGAAGGACTCCAACGTCCTCGACAAGGTGGCGATGGTCTACGGCCAGATGAACGAGCCGCCGGGCAACCGTCTGCGCGTCGCGCTGACCGGCCTGACGATGGCCGAGTACTTCCGTGACGAGAAGGACGAGAGCGGCAAGGGCAAGGACGTGCTGCTGTTCGTCGACAACATCTACCGCTACACGCTGGCCGGTACCGAAGTGTCGGCGCTGCTGGGCCGCATGCCGTCGGCCGTGGGCTACCAGCCGACGCTCGCCGAGGAAATGGGCGTGCTGCAGGAGCGCATCACCTCGACCAAGTCCGGTTCGATCACTTCGATCCAGGCCGTCTACGTGCCCGCGGACGACCTGACCGACCCGTCGCCGGCGACGACGTTCGCCCACCTCGACTCGACGGTGACGCTGAGCCGCAACATCGCCTCGCTGGGCATCTACCCGGCGGTCGATCCGCTGGACTCGACCAGCCGCCAGATGGACCCCAACGTCATCGGCAACGAGCACTACGAGACCGCGCAGCGCGTGCAGTCCACACTGCAGAAGTACAAGGAGCTCAAGGACATCATCGCGATCCTGGGCATGGACGAGCTGTCGGAAGAAGACAAGCAGGCCGTGTCGCGCGCGCGCAAGATCGAGCGCTTCTTCTCGCAGCCGTTCCACGTCGCCGAAGTGTTCACCGGCTCGCCGGGCAAGTACGTTCCGCTCAAGGAGACGATCCGCGGCTTCAAGGGCATCGTCGACGGCGAATACGACCACCTGCCCGAGCAGGCGTTCTACATGGTCGGCAGCATCGACGAGGCGGTCGAGAAGGCGAAGAAGATCGCCGCCTAAGCGGCGATCTTCGGTGAATCGGGGTGGGTGCGCGGCGAGCATTGTTCGCCTTCACCGATCCCGCATCACGAACGTAAGTTGAGCGAGCAAAGCGAGCCAAGCCCATGAGCACCATCCGTTGCGACATCGTCAGTGCAGAGGCCGAGATCTTCCACGGCGAGGCGACCCTGGTCGTCGCCACCGGGGAGCTGGGCGAGCTCGGCATCGCGCCGCGCCACGCGCCGCTGATCACCCGCCTCAAGCCCGGCAAGGTCGTGGTCACCCAGCCCAATGGCGAAGTGCTCGATTTCGCGATCGGCGGCGGCATCCTCGAGGTGCAGCCCCAGGTCGTGACGATCCTGGCCGATACCGCGATCCGCGCCGATGACATCGACGAGGCGGCGGTCAAGGCGGCCAAGGACGAAGCCGAGCGTGTGCTTGCCGGCCGTGGCGAGGCGATGGACGTGGCCGAGGCGCAGCAGAAGCTCGCCGAAGCGGTCGTCCAGCTGCAGGCACTCGAGCGCCTGCGCAAGACGCTCAAGCACTGAGCCGCTTCGCGGGTCATTCGTTCGAAGACGCCGGCCCTCGTGCCGGCGTTTTTCTTTGCGGGCGTGCTTGGGATCCGACGCGCAGCTAGCGCTTGTACACCCACTGCCGCGAGACCACGAAGCCGAGTGCGCCCAGTGCGGCCTCGACCAGCGGCTTGGCAAGCCACGCCCAGTGCCGACCGAGATAGTCGTCGATGTGGCCGATCGCCCAGGTGCTGAGCACCGTCATCACCCCCCACATCACCACGAAGCGCAGCAACTGCGCCCGATTGGGGCCACGGCCATCGGCGCCGAAAGTGAAGCGCCCGTTCAACCAGAACCCCATCAAGGCGCCGCAGATTCGGCCGATCACGTTGGCCTGGCGGACCGGCAGTCCGGCCTGGCTGAGCGCGACCATCACCGCCCAGTCGAGCAGCCATTGCAAGCCGCCGATCAGCAGGTAGCTGCCGCCCTGTCGCTTCAAGCTCATCGCACGATCACTCCTGCCCGCGCCGCCACAGCGCGATACCATTGAGGCTGCGGACATGGACCGCACCGCTCGCGGCCAGACCGGCGCGCAGGGCCGGGGACGCGTCGGCCTCGGTGACCAAGATCCAGCGCGCATCGGTGTCGGCGAATACCCGTCGCCACGCGTCGCCGGACGGATCGGCGTCGGCGGCCAGCCGCGCGGCAGCGAGCGTCGGTGCGTGGAGCGACATCAGCCGTCCGCGACCGGCGAGTTCGGCGATGTAGCCGCGCTGGGGATCGGTGGCCAGCACGATGCCGTCGTCGTCGGGGAGCCCGGCGATCAGCGTCCGCTCGGCGACGTAATGCGGCAGCACCGCCGAGGCATCCCCCGGTGCGCGCAGGGTGCGCTTGAGTGCGGCGCTGTGGTGGGTCCATCCCGCGTTGGCCTGGAACGCGAGGTTCAGCGCGCACAGCGCAACGATGCCCCAGCGCCAGGCCCGGTCGCCGACCTGGGCGCGACTGCCGGGCAGGCAGGCGACGATCAGCAGCGCGATGCCTGGATAGGCATAGCGCGCGTACTGCATCGGCAGCAACGGCAGCAAGGCGACGCCAGCGACCGCGAGCGCAAACCCCCGCGTCGCACGCCGTCCAAGTGCGAGCAGCCAGGCGCCGGCCAGCCCGATCAGCAGAAAGCCGGCGCCGCCATCCCAGGCTTCGACGTAGCGGCTGCTGGCGAATGTGAGCTGCCAGGGCAGGCCGAGGCCCAGTCCTGCGTGCCAGCGGTCGTCGCCCATGTTCTCCGGGGGATGGAATGGCGATTGGAACACCGCATTGAACAGCGGCAGCACCGGATTGCCGGTATGCCACCAGGCGTTGGCGTAACTCGAGCCGGCGATCAACAGGCCGGCCGCCAGCGCCACCAGCCAGTGCTGCGCGCTGGCGCGCGGCAGGCCACGCATGCTCGCCCACACCAGCAGCGGCAATGCCGAGAGCGCATGGATCGGCTTGAGCGCAGTGAGCGCCGCCAGCAGCAGCGCGGCCGCCATCAGCCGCGGCCCGTCGTCGTCGCGATGGGCAAGCACCGCGCCCAACGCGAACAGCACCGCCATCGCCGGCAGTTCGGTCTGCATGCCGGCGGTCAGCCAGACCAAGGGCGGGAAGCTCGCGAACAGCGCGATTGCCGCGTTGCGCTCCAGTGGCGTTGCGCCCAATGCGCGCGCGCAGCCGCCCAAGGCGACGGCCGCGGCAATGAGCCAGAATGCGTTGAGCGCGCCGCGCGCTTCCTGGCCGGCAATCAGCCACGCAATGCCTTGGCCGATATCGCCCAACCACGGTGCGAACGCCCAGACACCATGCTGGGGCGCGGCTTGGTAGTGCGCATGCAAAGCCAACTGCGCGGGTAGATTGAGATGGTAGGTGAGGTCATCCATCTGCATCGTCGGCAACCATGTGCCTGTCGATGCCAGCCCCAGCAGCATCACGCTCCATGCCAAGGCGCGGGGGGACTCGGCGGCAGCGTCGCGCCACGCGCTCGTGGATGCGCGCAGCTCGGCGACCAAGGCCTTGCGGCCGAGCACGACGAGCGCCGCCAGTGCGACCAGCCACACCGGCGCGTGGTGGATCGGCAGCGCGAGCAGCCAGCCCGTGACGCCGGCGATCGCTGCATAGCCGAGGATCGCCGCGATGGCCGCACGTGCGGGAAGCCGGGCCGGCACCCAGCGCAGCCCGGTCGCCATCGCCGCAAGCGCGAGCAATGCGACTGCGAACACCGGCCTGGGCCCCGCGAACAGGAGCAATGCGCCGCTCCAGACTGCGACCAGGGCCGATGCCCAACGCCAGCGAAGCCAGCGCACGGCCGGCCAAGCCAGGGCGGTGGCCACCAACGCCAGCGCCAGGGCGAGTGCGAAGCGTTCCCAGGGCAGCTGCGCCCACAGCCCGTGGGCCGCGATGCCGATCGCGACCAGGACGGGGCCGGCGGCCCAGACCAGGGCCGCCCAACGTTGCGGCCCACCCGCGGTGGCGGGGGCTCGGGAACGGAACATCGCAGGTCCTAGAGGCACGGGCGTCGATTATCATCGAACCCCCGCCAGGTTTCGAACGCCATGACCGCTCCGCTGCACGTCGTCATCCTCGCCGCAGGCGAGGGCAAGCGCATGAAGTCCTCGCTGCCCAAGGTGCTGCAGAAGATCGCCGGCAGGCCGATGCTCTGGCACGTGGTCGCGGCGGCGCGCGAACTTGAGCCCGCGGGCATCCACATCGTGTACGGTCACCGCGGCGATCAGGTGCAGGCGGCCTTCGCCGATCAGGCCGATCTGCAGTGGGCTGAGCAGCGCGAGCAACTGGGCACCGGGCATGCGGTCCGCCAGGCGATGGACGCGGTGCCCGACGGGGCTCAGGTGCTCGTGCTCTACGGCGACGTGCCGCTGCTGCGCGCGCAGACCCTGCGCGGGTTGGTGGCGGTCGAGGGCCGGCTGGCGGTGCTGGCGGCCGAACTCGAGAATCCGACCGGCTACGGCCGCATCGTGCGCGATCCCGAGGGCCACGTCGGTGCGATCGTCGAGCACAAGGACGCCGATGAAGAGCAGCGCCGGATCGGCCTGGTCAATACCGGCATCCTCGCGGCCGAGGCGACCGCACTCAAATCCTGGCTCGCGCGGCTGTCGTCGGACAATGCGCAGGGCGAGTACTACCTGACCGATGTGTTCGCGATGGCTGCCGACGAGTACAGCGCCGCGCAGATCATCATGGTCGACGACCCGCTCGAGGCCGAAGGCGCCAATGATCCCTGGCAACTGGCCCAGCTCGAGCGTGCGTGGCAGCTGCGTGCGGTGCGGGCGCTGTGCCAACGGGGCGCCCGGTTCGCCGATCCTGCACGCGTGGATATCCGCGGCGAGGTGGTCGTCGCGCCGGACGTTGAAATCGACGTCGACGTGGTGTTCGAGGGCCGCGTCGAACTGGGCGAGGGGGTGCGTATCGGGCCGTTCTGCCGGCTGCGTGACGTTGGCCTGGCCGAAGGCACCGAGGTCCGCGCGCATTGCGACCTGGACGGCGTGCGTGCCGAGGGCGCCGTCACGATTGGTCCATTCGCACGGCTCCGCCCGGGCACCGTGCTCGCCGACGGTGTGCACGTGGGCAACTTCGTCGAGACCAAGAACGCGACCCTTGGCGTCGGCAGCAAGGCCAACCATCTGACCTACCTGGGCGACGCCGAGGTCGGGGCCGGCAGCAACATCGGTGCCGGCACGATCACCTGCAACTACGACGGCGCGAACAAGTCCAAGACCGTCATCGGCGACCGTGCGTTCATCGGCTCCAACGCCGCGCTGGTCGCGCCGGTGCGCATCGGCCATGACGCCACGACCGCCGCCGGCTCGGTGATCACCGCCGATGTACCCGACGGCAAGCTCGCTGTTGCGCGGGCACGGCAAAGCCTGATCGAAGGCTGGGCGCGCCCGGTCAAGCGCCCACGCTGATCCGGTGCACGGCCGCCCGCGTGGCGCGGCGGCCGCGCGGGCGCGATCGGCGCCGCCATTTGCAGTGCTGCAACGGTGCTGCGATCGATATCGTTCGAGCGTCGGAGCCCGCCGATCGAGGCCGCATGGCCGCTTGCCGCGGCTCCCTGCTCAGCGATGTGAGTTTTCCGTGAAATAAATGGTGAGCAAGCGTGCGTGTATCCCCGCGCGCCTTGCCGTCTAATGCCGGCCGTTGTCCAGGGGTGCGCCGCGTGCGGCGCCAAACAACCGTGCGATCTGCCGCCGACATCGCGGCGGAAGGCCTGCGCCTTCCGTTCGTGCATGTCGGCGCATGAGCGCGCGCCTGGCAGCGACGAGACCGCGGGTTGCGGTCGCGGACCGAACGAAGAGCGAAGGGGCAGGGCATGAGCCAGCAAGATGGGCAGACGAACAACCGGATCGTGGCGGAGATCCGCCGCGTGTTGACGGGGCGGGCACGATGGCTGATGGCCATCTGCGTCCTGCTGCTCGCGCAAGGCGTGGCACAGGCGCAGCTCAATGAGCGGCACAGCTTCAATGCGCGCGGCGACGTCGAGATGATCGGCAACGCGCTGTTGACCTGCGCCAGCTGCAACCAGTCCAACAGCGGCCTCAACAACGGCTCCAACATGGCGATGGAGTTCGTCAACGTTGAGGGCAATCGGTTGCCCGCCGGTGTGCCGCAGAACTCCTCGACCGCGACCCTGAGCCTGCCCAGCGGGGCGCGCGTGCTCTCGGCCGGCCTCTACTGGGGCGGCCGATCGGACGACGCGGGCCGCGGCACGCTGCAGTTCCGGACCCCTTCCGGCAACTACCAGGCGATCACCGCCACCGACCTCAATACCTTCCCCGATCAGGGTGACGCGGGTAGCCGTCCTTATACGGCCTACCGCGATGTCACCGCGCTGGTCGCGTCCGCGGGCGCGGGTACCTATGGTGCGGGCGGACTGACCTCGGATATCGGCCGCATCGGAAACGTCAACAACGGCGGAAGCCTGGGCCAATACGGCGGTTGGGCGCTGATCGTGCTCTACGAGCACGACAGCAAGCCGTACCGACGCTTGATGGTGTTCGATGGCGATGCCGGCTATGTCTCTAACGGCAGCCCGCAGTCCGTCACGGTCACCGGCCTGTTGACCCCGCAAAACGGCGAGTTCACCGCCTACATGGGCGCGCTTGTGTGGGAAGGCGACGGCGGCATCGTTGGCGACCAGTTCCGGCTCACCGGCTCGGATGTGCTCAATGCCGGTGCGCTCAGCGATGCGCTGAACCCGGCCAACAACTTCTGGAACGGCGGCATCAGCCGTCTGGGCCAGCGCTATACCGCCAAGAATCCCGACTACGTCAACCAGTTCGCCGTCGATCTGAAGCTGGTCGATATCTCCAATAACGCCGCCAATGCCAACCGCCCGCGTCTGCGCAACGGCGCCACCGGCGCGACGTTGGAATTCACCAGTACGGGCGACGCGTACTTTCCGCATGCGCTGGTCTTCGCGACCGACCTGTTCTTCCCCGACCTCGTCACGTCGCTGACCAAGCAAGCGCGCCGCGTGCCCTCGGGCGAGGTGCTCGGGCCGAGCAGCGAAGTCCGCCAGGGCGAAGAGGTCGAGTACATCGTCTCGTTCACCAACAACGGCCAGGACGGCGCGACCAACGTGGTCGTCACCGACCCGATTCCGGCCAACACCACTTATGTGCCCGGTTCGTTGCGGGTGCTCACCAACGCGGCCGATGCGGCCACCGGCAGCATGTCCGATGCGGCGGGCGACGACATCGCCGAGTTCGATGCCGTCAACAACCGCGTCGTGTTCCGGATCGGTACCGGTGCCACCGGCTCGGCCGGCGGCATGCTCTCGCCTGCCCAATCGGCCCAGATGTCGTTCCGCGTGCGCGTCGATACCGCGACGCCGACTGGCGAGTTCATCCGCAACGTCGTCTCGGTGCGCCACAACGCCCAAACCGTGCCCTTGCCGCAGGATGTCGAGGGCGAGGCGGAAGCCAATGTGATCGGCCCGGTCGTCCCGTCGGCCGAGGAGATCGGGTTCTGTCCGACAGATGGCGGCTTCTTCAACATCGTCAACGGCGTCGGCATCTATCAGTACTCGCCGGGATCGGCCGCCGACAGCCGTGTTGCCGGTCTGGACTTCGCGGTCCCCGGTGACCTCAATGCGCTGATGGTCGATCCGACCGGTCGGACCCGTCTGCTGTTCCACCAGGCGGGCGGCAACACGATCTGGGCCTATGATCCGACCCATCCCACCAGCCCCGGCTGGTATCGCACCGGCGTGACGATCAACGCCAATCTGCCGCGTGCGGGCATGACCCAGGCCGGCGTGGGCTATCTGATCACGGCCGCGACCCGCGCAGGCGCTGGGGCGACGGCGCAGATGTACCGTATCGAGCGCGACGGCGACTACGGCTATCGGCTCGGCGGGCAGAGCACCCTGACCTACGACGTGGCGCCGAGCGACTTCGGCTCGGGCGACATCGCGTTCGACAATGCGGGCGTGGGCTGGCTGGTGGCCGGCAACGACCTGTATCGCGTCGATGTCGACGCGGGCACCGCGACCCGCCAGCAGACCTTCACCGGCGCACCGTCGGGTGTGAACTACGCAGGCGCGGCGTTCGGCGCAGACGGTCTGCTCTACGTGGTCGTCAACACCACCGGCGCCTACTACGCAATGGATCTGACCAACGGCACGATGTCGCAAGTCGGCGCATCGGCCAGTGGGGCAGGCCGCGATCTTGCCTCGTGCAGCTTCCCGACCATCGCGCCCGCGCAGTTGCAGGTCACCAAGACGCTGGCCTCGATCACCCGCAACGGCCTGCCCGTTGCTGCGGGCGAATCGGCCGCGCCGGGCGACCTGCTGGGCTATGCGATCGAGGTCCGCCATGTCGGCGGCACCCAGGCCGCGACCGTGTTCGCGGGCGACGTCGTCGAGACCGTGCCGGCCAACACCCTGCATGGCGCGACGGCGGACGACTTCACCTGCACCGGCGCCAACTGCGTCAACACCGAGTCGCGCAATGTGCTGGCCGGTCAGAGCACCGTGTTCTCGTTCGTGGTGCAGATCGATGTCGGCACGCCGGCCACGGTCAACCAGATCGTCAACTCGGTCACGGTCAATGGCATCGACTGTGCGGTGGCGGGTAACGACTGCGACGAGACCACGCTGATCGACGTCGAGCCGGCGGTCACCTCGACCAAGGCGTTGACGGCGGTCAATGGCGCGACGCCGGCCGGCCCGGTGGCCGTGGGCGATGTGCTGACCTACACCGTGACGGTCACCAACAGTGGCAACGTCACGCTGCCCACCGTGACGGTGGCCGACGCGCGCATCACGCCGGACAGCATCACCTGCGCACCGCTGACGGTGGGTGACAGCTGCGCCCTGGTGGGCACCTACACGGTGACCCAGGCCGATGCGGATGCAGGCACGATCCGCAATACCGCGATCGTCACCACGCCCGACACGCCCCAGGTCTGTCCGGCCGGTTCGACCGCCGCCGCCGCCTGCCAGCCGACGATCGAGATTCCTACCGAGACGCCCGATCCGTCGCTGACGGTGGTCAAGACCGCAGGTACGCCGAGCGGCAACACCGCCGGCAGCACGATTGCGTATTCGTTCTTGGTGACCAACACCGGCAACGTGACGATTGCCAATATCGCGATCGATGACGACAAGCTCGACGCCGCGGCCGTGTGCCCGGTGACGACGCTGGCGCCGGGTGCGAGCACGACCTGCACCGGCACGCACACGATCACGCAGTCGGAAGTCGACGCTGGCGAAGTGCTCAACACCGCGACCGCGACCGGCACGACGCCGGGCGGCGGCACGACGACGAGTCCGCCGGACGAAGAGGACGTGACGCTCGAGACCACGCCGTCGCTGACGGTGGTCAAGACCGCGGGCACGCCGAGCGGCAACACCGCAGGCAGCACCATTGCCTATTCGTTCCTGGTGACCAACACCGGCAACGTGACGATCACGAATGTCGCGATCGACGACGACAAGCTCGACGCCGCGGCCGTGTGCCCGGTGACGACGCTGGCCCCGGGTGCGAGCACGACATGCACCGGCACGCACACGATCACGCAAGCGGAAGTCGACGCCGGAGAAGTGCTCAACACCGCGACCGCGACCGGCACGACGCCGGGCGGTGGCACGACGACGAGCCCGCCGGACGAAGAGGACGTGACGCTCGAGACCACGCCGTCGCTGACGGTGGTCAAGGCCGCGGGCACGCCGAGCGGCAACACCGCCGGCAGCACCATCGCCTATTCGTTCCTGGTGACCAACACCGGCAACGTGACGATTGCCAATATCGCGATCGACGATGCTCAGCTCGACGCCGCGGCTGTGTGCCCGGTGACGACGCTGGCGCCGGGTGCGAGCACGACCTGCACCGGCACGCACACGATCACGCAGGCGGAAGTCGACGCCGGTGAAGTGCTCAACACCGCGACCGCGACCGGCACGACGCCGGGCGGCGGCACGACGACGAGCCCGCCGGACGAAGAAGACGTGACGC
This sequence comes from Luteimonas sp. gir, assembly GCF_037198055.1. NCBI lineage: Bacteria > Pseudomonadati > Pseudomonadota > Gammaproteobacteria > Lysobacterales > Lysobacteraceae > Luteimonas > Luteimonas sp. gir. The sequence goes on along the minus strand of NZ_JBBAXQ010000004.1, from coordinate 34,551 downwards.
TCGAGACCACGCCGTCGCTGACGGTGGTCAAGACCGCGGGCACGCCGAGCGGCAATACCGCCGGTAGCACGATTGCCTATTCGTTCCTGGTGACCAACACCGGCAACGTGACGATCACGAATGTCGCGATCGACGATGCCCAGCTCGACGCCGCGGCCGTGTGCCCGGTGACGACGTTGGCCCCTGGTGCGAGCACGACCTGCACCGGCACGCACACGATCACCCAGGCGGAAGTCGACGCTGGTGAAGTGCTCAACACCGCGACCGCGACCGGCACGACGCCGGGCGGCGGCACGACGACGAGCCCGCCGGACGAAGAGGACGTGACGCTCGAGACCACGCCGTCGCTGACGGTGGTCAAGACCGCGAGCACGCCGAGCGGCAACACCGCCGGCAGCACGATTGCCTATTCGTTCCTGGTGACCAACACCGGCAACGTGACGATTGCCAATATCGCGATCGACGATGCTCAGCTCGACGCCGCGGCTGTGTGCCCGGTGACGACGCTGGCCCCGGGTGCGAGCACGACCTGCACCGGCACGCACACGATCACGCAGGCGGAAGTCGACGCCGGTGAAGTGCTCAACACCGCGACCGCGACCGGCACGACGCCGGGCGGCGGCACGACGACGAGTCCGCCGGACGAAGAGGACGTGACGCTCGAGACCACGCCGTCGCTGACGGTGGTCAAGACCGCGAGCACGCCGAGCGGCAACACCGCAGGCAGCACCATTGCCTATTCGTTCCTGGTGACCAATACCGGCAACGTGACGATTGCCAACATCGCGATCGACGACGACAGGCTCGACGCCGCGGCCGTGTGCCCGGTGACGACGCTGGCCCCGGGTGCGAGCACGACCTGCACTGGCACGCACACGATCACGCAGGCGGAAGTCGACGCCGGTGAAGTGCTCAACACCGCGACCGCGACCGGCACGACGCCGGGCGGCGGCACGACGACGAGCCCGCCGGACGAGGAAGACGTCACCATCGAGCGCAACCCCAGCATGGCGACCAACAAGGCGCTGGCCGGCAACGCCGACGAGGATGGCAGCGGTACCGTCACCCTCGGCGACACGCTGACCTACACCATCACCGCGACCAATACCGGCACGGTGAGCCTGGGCAATGTGGAGGTGCGCGACGACCGCATCACGCCGTCGAGCCTGGTCTGCGCCAGCCTGGCCCCCGGTGCGAGCTGCGTGCTGACGGGCACCTACGCGGTGACCCAGGCCGATGTGAATGCCGGCCAGGTGGTCAACACCGCCGTCATCACCACCGATGAACCGGCGGTCTGTCCGGCCGGCGATACCTCCGCCGCCTGTCAGCCGTCGGTCACCATCGACGTGACGCCGTACGAGATCGTGGCCAACGACGACAGCTATGGCCCGGTCAACGGCGCCACCGGCAACCCGTCGGTCGGCAACATCCTGGACAACGACACGCTCAATGGCGTGCCGGCGACCATCGACACGGTGACGATCACGCTCGGCACGCTGCCCACGGGCATCGTGGCGGATCCGTCGACGGGCGTGGTCGGCGTCTCGCCGGGCACCCCGGCGGGCAGCTACACCTTCGACTACACGATCTGCGAGGTGCTCAACCCGGCCAACTGCGACACCGCGACGGTGACCGTGGTGGTCGAGGCGGCCGAGATCGTGGCCACCGACGACAACTACGGCCCGGTCAACGGCGCCACCGGCAATCCGTCGGTCGGCAATGTGCTGGACAACGACACGCTCAATGGCGTGCCGGCGACCATCGACACGGTGACGATCACGGTCGGCACGCTGCCCACGGGCATCGTGGTGGATCCGTCGACGGGCGTGGTCGGCGTCGCGCCGGGCACCCCGGCGGGCAGCTACACCTTCGACTACACGATCTGCGAAGTGCTCAATCCGTCCAACTGCGACACCGCGACGGTGACCGTGGTGGTCGAGGCGGCCGAGATCGTGGCCAACGACGACAACTACGGCCCGGTCAACGGTGCCACCGGCAATCCGTCGGTCGGCAACATCCTGGACAACGACACGCTCAACGGCGTGCCGGCAACCATCGATACGGTGAAGATCACGGTCGGCGAGCTGCGTGTGGGCGTCGTGGTGGATCCGTCGACGGGCGTGGTCGGCGTCGCGCCGGGCACCCCGGCAGGCACGTACACCTTCGAGTACACGATCTGCGAGTTGCTCAACCCCGACAACTGTGACACCGCGACGGTGACGGTGGTGGTCGAGGCGGCCGAGATCGTGGCCACCGACGACAGCTACGGCCCGGTCAACGGCGCCACCGGCGATCCGTCGGTCGGCAACGTGCTGGACAACGACACGCTCAACGGCGTGCCAGCAACGCCGGACACGGTGACGATCACGGTCGGCACGCTGCCCACGGGCATCGTGGTGGATCCGTCGACGGGTGTGGTCGGCGTCTCGCCGGGCACCCCAGCGGGCAGCTACACCTTCGAGTACACGATCTGCGAAGTGCTCAATCCGTCCAACTGCGACACCGCGACGGTGACGGTGGTGGTCGAGGCGGCCGAGATCGTGGCCACCGACGACAGCTATGGCCCGGTCAACGGTGCTACCGGCGATCCGTCGGTCGGCAACGTGCTGGACAACGACACGCTCAACGGCGTGCCGGCAACGCCGGACACGGTGACGATCACGGTCGGCACGTTGCCCCCGGGCATCGTGGTGGATCCCTCGACGGGCGTGGTCGGCGTCGCGCCGGGCACCCCGGCGGGCAGCTACACCTTCGAGTACACGATCTGTGAGGTCCTCAACCCCGACAACTGCGACACCGCGACGGTGACGGTGGACGTCGAGGCGGCCGAGATCGTGGCCACCGATGACAGCTACGGCCCGGTCAACGGCGCCACCGGCGATCCGTCGGTCGGCAACGTGCTGGACAACGACACGCTCAATGGCGTGCCGGCGACCCCGGACACGGTGACGATCACGGTCGGTGCGCTGCCCACGGGCATCGTGGTGGATCCGTCGACGGGTGTGGTCGGCGTCTCGCCGGGCACCCCGGCAGGCAGCTACACCTTCGAGTACACGATCTGCGAGGTCCTCAACCCCGACAACTGCGACACCGCGACGGTGACGGTGGACGTCGAGGCGGCCGAGATCGTGGCCACCGACGACAGCTACGGCCCGGTCAACGGCGCCACCGGCGATCCGTCGGTCGGCAACGTGCTGGACAACGACACGCTCAACGGCGTGCCCGCGACGCCGGACACGGTGACGATCACGGTCGGCACGCTGCCCCCGGGCATCGTGGTGGATCCGTCGACGGGTGTGGTCGGTGTCACGCCGGGGACCCCGGCAGGCAGCTACAGCTTCGAGTACACGATCTGTGAGGTGCTCAATCCCGAGAACTGCGATACCGCCAGCGTCACGGTGGTGGTCGAGGCGCCGGAGATCACGGCTGCCGACGACAGCACGACGACCGATCAGAACACGCCGGTCACGATCCCGGTGCTCGACAACGACACCCTCAACGGGGTGCCGGTCGATGCCGACGACGTCACGGTCGTGGAGCTCACGCCGCCTGCGAACGGCAGCATCGTGATCCAGCCCGACGGGACAGTGGTCTACACGCCCAACCCCGGCTTCTCGGGCGACGACAGCTTCGAGTACCGGATCTGCGAGATCACCAACCCGGAGAACTGCGCGACGGCCACGGTGACGGTCACGGTGCGTCCGAACATCGTCGAGGCGATCGATGACGATGCCGGGACTGCGGAGCCGGGTGTGCCGACGCCGGTGGTGGTGGTCGACAACGACACCAGCACGGGGGCGCCGCTCGATCCGGGCTCGGTGACCATCCTGACCCCGCCGCAGCACGGCCAGGTGAGCTGTGCGAACGGCACCTGCAGCTACACGCCGGCATTCGGCTACAACGGTGAGGACAGCTTCGTGTACCGCGTCTGCGACACCTCCTACCCGGCGCCGGTGTGCGACACCGCGACGGTGACGGTGAAGGTCCAGGGCGAGGCCCCGCTGCGCATCACCAAGTCGGTGGCCGTGCGCGAGGTCAAGGTCGGCGATCTGGTGCGTTACACGCTGACGGTGGAGAACGTGAGCAACGCGATGGTGACCGGGGCGCATGTCCTCGATACGCCGCCGCAGGGCTTCAGCTACGTCGACGGTTCGCTGTCGAGTGGCGACGGCCGGGCGCTGGCGGTGTCGGGTCACAACCCGATCCGCATCTCCAGCCTCGACCTTGCGCCGGGCGACACCATGAGCATCAGCTACCTGCTGCGTGTGGGCGCAGGCATCCGTGCCGGTTCCCACATCAACCAGGCCGTGGCGCAGAGCGAGAGCGGCGTGCCGCTGTCGAACATCGCCACCGCCCAGGTCGGGACCGCGTTCGATCCGCTGCTCGACGACAGCCTGGTGTTCGGCACGGTGTTCGACGATCGCAATGGCGATGGCTGGCAGGCGAGTGCGGTGCTGACCGATGTTCGGGTGCAGGGCGGGTTCGCGCCGGAGGCCTATGTTGCCGGCTCGACCACGATCGACCGCGGCGAAGGGCCGCAGCCGGTCGCCGACGCCAGCGCGCCGCTGCTGCACGGGATGGCGCTGGGCACGATCACGGGCCGGCAGTCGGTCGGTGATCCGGTCGAGGCGCACCAGGTGGTCATTCGTCAGCGTCTGCGCTCGGCGACGTTCGCCGGGGACTTCGTGCTCACCAGCGCCCAGGGCGTGACGGTGCGCATGGCGGTCGACGGCAGCACGCAGGTGGAACGCGAGGGCGAGGCGGCCAAGGGCCTGTCCGCGGCCGAGCCGACCGTCACGCGACGTGTGATGCAGGAGGCAGATGGCTTGGTGGTCGAGTACGTGATCGCCAACAGCGGGATCGATGAGCGCGGCATCCCGGGCGTGCGGATTGCGTCGGTGGAAGGTCTGCTGATCGAGACCGACCAGTACGGCCGCTATCACCTGGTGGACGTGCCGGGCGGCAACGCGATGCACGGGCGCAACTTCATCCTGAAGGTGGATCCGTCCACGCTGCCGCCGGGCACCGAGTTCACGACCGCCAATCCGCTGGTGCGGCGCGTGACGCCGGGTCTGCCGGTGCGCTTCGACTTCGGCGTCAAGTTGCCGATGATCGAGTTGCAGGGTGGCCGCGAGGCGGTGGAGCTGGAACTGGGCGAAGTGTTCTTCGCCCCGGACAGCAGCGAACTGCGCGAGGCGTATCTGCCGGCGATCGAGGCGATGGCCGGGCAGATCGACCGCTACCGCGGTGGCCGGGTGGTCGTCACCGGTGAGGGCGAGCACGAAGCGCTCGCCTTTGCCCGGGCGGCGGCGGTCCGCGACGCACTGCAGTCGCGGGTCGCACCGGAGGCGGCAGCTGCGCTGACCGTCGAAATGCGGACGCGGGTCGAAGATCCGCACGCGATGGTGGCCGGCGTCGGCAACGGCGGCGTGTTGCTGGGCACCGTGTTGTTCGACACCGACAAGTCGGCCATCCGGCCGGAGTTCGAAGCGCTGCTCGACGCAGTCGCCCAGCGCCTCGAAGCGCTGGGTGGCGGGACGGTCGGCATCGTGGGCCATACCGACGTGCGCGGTTCGCACGCCTACAACGTCGACCTGGGCCTGCGCCGCGCGCAGTCGGTGTTCGATGCGCTCTCGGGACGTCTGAGCCCGCAGGTCCGGGCCAAGACCCGGGTGGAAGCAAGCAGGGATCCGGCCGCTCCTGTCGGGGAGGCGCGGAAGTGAAAGGGGACCGGATCATGAAGAGGAAGCTGCTCGACGCAGCGCTGCTGGCTGCACTGGCCGGCATGGCATCGACGACCGCGGCGGCGCAGAGCGCCCCCGCGGCGCCGACCGCCGATGACGGCGCCGCTGGCGCCGCGACCATGGACTGCGACGCCGATGGCTGCCGCAGCGACGGCGACCTGCTGTTCCGGCTGCGCACGCGCAGCTACGACCAGCCGGTCACCCGCGGCACCAGCGAGGCGTCCTCGTCTCAGGCGCTGCAGCCCGATCGCCGCGTCAGCGTCGCGCTGGAGCAGCCCGGTCGCGCGACCGCGGTGGGCCAGTTCTCGGTGCAGTTGCCCGGTGGCGGCGCCATCTGGGCGACCGAGGACCCCAACCTCGGCCAGCCGGAGCTGTCGGTGTCGGCGCCGACGATGGTGCCGTTCGAGAATGGCCGCATCGTCAAGCCGGTGCGCTTCTTCGCGCGCAGCAACTACATCGACTTCGTCGAGCGGCTGGAGCTGACGCTCTACCGCGCCGCCGATGCCGATCTGATCGAGCCGATCGCGCAGTTCGAACTGCCGCGCTCGGCGGTCGCCGATGCCGAGTGGGACGGCACACTGCCCGCAGGCCGCCAGTACCGGACCGGCGACGAGCTGGTGTACGTGCTGCGCGCCTATGACGCGGCCGGCAACTTCGACGAGACCTTCGTCCAGCGCCTGCAACTGGTGACACCGGCTGAAGCCGAACGCGGCGCACAGATCCTGCGCCAGAGCACCGAGCGCGGCCTGGGCATGTCGCTGGGCGCCGATCAGGCGGCCGCGCAGGCGCTGGTCGACAACGTGTTCTCGGGCAATGGCCTGCGCCAGCAGAACATCCCGGTCTACGGCTCGCGCGTGCGCATCACCGGCCGCAATCTGCCCGAAGGGCAGACGCTGCTGATCAACGGCGAGAACTACCCGGTCGATCTGGAACGCAAGTTCGTCGCCGAGTATCTGATGCCGGTCGGCCAGCACCGCTTCGATATCGGGCTGCGTGGCCGCGATGGCGAAGTGTCGGAGCACGCGCTCGATGTCGACGTCAGCGGACGCTACTTCTTCGGCGTCGGTATTGCCGACGTCACCGTCTACCAGAACAAGGCCAGCGGTCCCGGTCGCGAGATGGCGATGGCGGGCCGCGAAGACGACATCCTCAGCGACGGACGTCTGGCGTTCTACGGCAAGGGCAAGATCGGCGGCAAGTATCTGATCACCGCCCAGGCCGACACCCAGAACCGGCCGCTGAGCGATCTGTTCGATGGCTTCACCTCGGCCGACCCGCAGGACGTGTTCCGGCGCGTCGATCCCGACCTGTACTACCCGACCTACGGCGACGACTCGACGACCTATCGCGACGTCGACACCATGGGCCGCTTCTACGTGCGCATGGATTGGGACAAGAACCAGGCGTTGTGGGGCAATTTCTCGACCGGCTTCACCGGCACCGAGTACGGGCAGTACCAGCGTGCGCTCTACGGCGCGGCGCTGGCCTGGCGCTCGCGCATGGCCAATGCCTGGGGCGATCCGGGGACCGAACTGCGTGCGTTCGTGTCCGAGGCGCAGACCGCGCCGGGTCACAGCGAGTTCTCCGGCACCGGCGGCAGCCTGTACTACCTGCGCCACACCGACGTGCTGCCGGGCTCGGAGCAGGTCGTGGTCGAGGTCCGCGATCCGACCACCGGCCGTGTCGAGGCACGGACGGTGCTGCTGCGCGGCGCCGACTACGAGATCAACGAGTTGCAGGGCCGGATCATGCTGACCCGCCCGCTCTCGCAGGTCAGCCGCGAGAACCTGCCCACGATCATCCGCGACCAGCCGCTCGACGGGTTCGATGTGCGCATGCTCGTCGACTACGAGTGGGTGCCCAGCGGCTTCGACCCCGACGAGCTCACCGCCGGCCTGCGCGGCAAGCACTGGTTCGGCAATCACGTCGGCGTCGGTGCGACCTGGGTGGATGAAAGCCGGGCGGGTGAAGACTACACGCTGATGTCGGCCGACCTCACGCTGCAGGCCGGCAAGGGCACCTACCTCAAGATCGAGCACAGCCGCACCGAGGCGACCAGCGCGCCGGTGTTCTTCTCCAGCGACGGCGGCCTGACGTTCGGGCAGCTCAATCCGGTCGGCCCGCGCGAAGGCGAAGCCACCGCGGTCGAAGCCCGCGCGAACTTCCGCGAGCTCGGCTGGACCACCAGCGACTGGAGCACCGGTGCGTGGTGGCGTCGCGTGGATGCCGGCTTCTCGGTCGCGCGCTTCGACATCGGCGCCGATGTCGAGGAGTACGGCGCCGAGGTGCTGGGCGAGTTCGGTCGCGACGTCGGCTTCTACGCGCGCTACAGCCGTGCCGAGCGCGGCGCCGAGACCCTGACCCAGGCCCAGGCGGTGACCGAGTGGCGCTTGTCGGATGTCAACGCGCTTGCCGCCGAGATCCGCCGCGTCGAGGAAGGCCGCCTTGGCGGCGATGCGACCGGTGTGCTCGGTGCGCTGCGTTACACGCACCGTTTCGGCACCGCGCTGGATGTCTACGGCACCGCGCAGCTGACGCTCGACGACGACGGCGGCTACGCCGACAACGATGCCTACACCCTGGGCGGCCGCTACAACTTCGCCAACCTGTCGAGCGTGGGCGCCGAAGTCACGACCGGCGATCGCGGCGACGCGGCGCAGATCAACGGCGAGTACCGCCTGACCCCGCAGCACAGCTTCTACGGCGCGTATACCTATTCGACCGATACCACCGAGTACGACCCGCTGTTCAACCGTTCGCAGCAGAACGGCTGGACCCTGGGCCAGCGCTGGCGGCTGTCGAACCAGGTCAACCTGTTCAACGAAAGCCAGTTCCTCAAGTCCCGCTACGAGTCCGGCCTGGCGCATACCTACGGTATGGATTTCTACCCGGCGATCGGCTGGAACCTCGGCCTGACGTTGTCGGACGGCGATCTGACCAACCGCGACGGTGGCCAGATCGACCGGCGCGCGATCAGCGTGTCGGGCGGGCGGACCTCGTCGAGGACGGACTGGCAGAGCAAGATCGAGTGGCGCGAGGACAGCGGCGTCGAGCGGCGGACCCAGTGGGTCACGACCAACCGGGTGCAGCATCGCCTCAACGAAAGCTGGCGCGTGGCCGCCCGCTTCAACTACGCCGACACCCAGGACGATCTGAACCCGGCGGCCAGCGCGAAGTTCATCGAGAGCAATCTCGGCTTCGCCTACCGCCCGTGGGACAGCTCGCGCTGGGGTCTGTTCGGCCGCTACACCTACCTGTACGACCTGGCGACGCTGGGTCAGATCGGCGGTGCGCAGGTCGATCAGAAGTCGCAGGTGCTGTCGCTCGAAGGCGTCTATCGCCTCGACGACCACTGGGAAGTGGCCGGCAAGCTGGCGCGGCGCGAAGGCGAGGCGCGGTACGGTCGCGGCACCGGCGCGTGGTTCGACTCGGCCACGACGTTCGCGGCCACCCAGGTGCGCTACGAGCTGCTGCAGCGCTGGCACGCACTGGCCGAGTACCGCTGGCTCGACGTCGACGATGGCGGCACGCGTCAGGGCTGGATGGTCGGTGTGGACCGCGATATCGGTCGCAACTTCCGGATTGGTGTGGGCTACAACTTCACCGATTTCAGCGACGACCTGACCGACTTCGACTACGACCACCGCGGGGTCTACATCAACTTCGTCGGAAGCTACTGAGCTTCGGGGAACCGGCGACCGGCGCCAGTCGCCGGTCGTCGTGGGGCATCAGCGGGGCGTCTTCGCGGCGGGCAGCGATCAGGTCCCGGGCAGCAGCAGGTTCTCGAACGGGCGCGTGTCCTTCCAGCGATAGCCTGCGAAGTCGCGCAGGTCGGTGGACAGGATGCGCCCTTCCTGCAGTTGCTCGGCAAGGATCACCAGCGACGCGTCGGCGAGGTCCATGGGGAGGTCGTGATACCGGCGCATCAGGTGCGCAGCACGGCCCAGGGCGTCCTCGGGCGGTGGCGGCACGACGCAGGCGCCCTGCGAGACGGAATCGACGAAGGCCAGCGCCTGGTGCACCCCGACACGGGCAACCAGCAGGTGCGTCACTTCGGTCAGGACTGGCCAGGTGGTGGCGAAGCCTTCGCCTGCCCATCGCTCGACCGCTGTGCGCGCGACGGCATGGTGGCGGTCGCGGCGATTGCCCAGCGCGATCCAGAAGCCGCTGTCAGTCAGGATCATGCCTGTCCTGCACGCGCAGCGGCAGCTTCTCCTCCAAAGCGTCCGCCAAGTAGGTCTTGTATCCGGCCGACAGGTCCTCAGGCCCGTCCCCGGCACCGATGTAGCCGGCCAGCAGATCGAGCGGGTCGCGTCGCGGCTGGACGTGCGTGGCGTGGTACTCGCGCAACGCATCGCGCAGCAAGTCGGATGCGGACCCGCCGCTACGATCGAGCAACTCGCGGAACCGGGCGGCATCCGGCCCGCTCAGGCGGGCGTTGATGCGGACGTCGGAAGAGGGGGCGGTCATGGCTGGTCTCCAAGAAATTTTCGGAGCTCCGGAAGGTGTCATAAACGTATGACAGCCAGTGTGGCGTGTCAACCCGGCTCAGGCCGGCGGCTCCGGCAGCTGCAGCGTCACTCGCAGTCCGCCCGCATCTCGGTTCTGCAAGGCGATCCGCCCGCCATGGGCTTCGGCGATCTCGCGTGCCAGCGCTAGCCCAAGGCCAGTCCCGTTGCGCTTGGTGGAGTAGAACGGCAGCAGCGCGTTGGCGAGCACCGCCTCGTTCATGCCGTCGCCGCGATCGAGAACATCGATCCGCCAGCCATCGGGCAGCCGTCGCAGTCGCAGCCGCACCTGATCGGCAGGGGAGCCGGATTCGTGCGCGTTGCGCAGCAGGTTGATCAGGCATTGCGCCATCTGCGCGACGTCGACGCGCACCTGGCCGCCGTCGTCGCCTTCCAACGTGAACGGCACCTGGTCGCGCAAGCGCGCGAGGAATGTGTGCCAGGGCACCGTTTCGGTGCGCGGCGCTGGCAACTTCGCAAAGCGCGCGTAGTCGCGGATGAATCCCTCGAGGTGGCGTGCGCGCTCCTCGATGGTCGCCAGGGCATCGGGCAGGCGCTCGAGCTGGCCGCGCCGCAGCAACTCCGCACCCGAGTGCGCGAGCGAGGCGATCGGCGCCAGCGAGTTGTTGAGCTCGTGGCTGATGACCCGGATGACCTTCTTCCAGGTCTGCACTTCCTGCCGGCGCAGCTCGGTCGTCAGCCTGCGCAGCAGCACCAGTTCGTGGCGGCGGCCGTTGAGGCGAAACGAACGCCGCGACAGGTGGTAGATGTCCTCCTGGTCCTCTTCGCCGACGCTCAGCAGGCCGTCGCCGCCGCGCAGCAAGGCCTCGCGCAGCGCCGGCGGCGCCTGCGCCGCCAGTGCCTCGAAGCCCTGGCCCTCCAGCCGGCGCCCGTCGCCGAGCAGCTGGCGTGCGGCGACATTGCCGAGCACCACGCGCTGCTGCGGATCGAACAGCACCATCGCCACCGGGGTGTTCTGCACCATCGTGTCGAGCAGCAGTTCGCGTTGCACCAGCGCATGGCGCTGCTCGCGCAGCACGTCGCCGAGCCGGTTGTGTGCCGCCACCAGTTCGCCGAGCTCGCCGCCGCCGTCCCAACGGATGCCGAAGCCGTAGTCGCCATCCCGATAGGAGGTGACCGCGCCGGCCAGCGCACGGAACAGCGCACGCACCGGGCCGAGCATCCGCTGCGCCGCCCACAGCAGCCCGGGCAGGCACAGCGCGGCGGCTGCGAGCACCGCCGACCAGGCCGGCAGCCAGCGTGTGAGCCAGGCGGCGAGCAGCGCGACGGCGATCGCGAACAGCGACGCCAGGGCGCCGAGACGGATCGTCAGCGGCAGCTGGCGTGCAGGCATCAGTCGCGCCGCAGACCCAGGCGGTCCATGCGCCGATACAGCGCCTGGCGCGAGAGCCCGAGGTCGGTGGCCGCCTGCGCCAGTACGCCGCCGGCACGCGCCAGCGCGGCCTCGATCGCCGCGCGGTCCGGCTCGGGCGCACCGGACGCCGGCATGGCGGCTTGTGGCAGACCCAGCGCGTCGGCTGCGATCGCCGCCTCCTGCGACAACAGCGCGGCGCGCTGGACCGCATTGCGCAACTCGCGCACGTTGCCCGGCCAACGGTGCGCGAGCAGGGCGCGCTCGGCGGGGCGCGACAGCGACCGGCCGGCCGGCAGGAAGTGCCGCGCCAGCGGCAGGATGTCGTCCGGGCGATCGGCCAGTGCCGGCACCTTGAGCTCGATCGCGTTGAGCCGGTAGTAGAGATCTTCGCGGAAGCGCCCGTCGGCGATCGCCGCGGGCAGATCGGCATTGGTCGCGCTGACCACCCGCACGCGGACCTGGCGCTCGCGGTTAGAGCCGAGCCGCTCGAAGCGCCCGGTCTCGAGCACCCGCAGCAGCTTCATCTGTCCGGCCAGCGGCAGGTTGCCGATCTCGTCGAGGAACAACGTGCCGCCATCGGCGGCCTCGAACTTGCCTTCGCGCGCCCGATTGGCGCCGGTGTAGGCGCCGGCATCGGCGCCGAACAACTCGGCCTCGATCAGGTCGGCCGGCAACGCGCCGCAGTTGAGCGCGACGAACGGACCGTCGCGGACCGCAGAGTTGGCGTGGATGATCTCGGCGATCTTCTCCTTGCCTGCGCCGTTGGGCCCGGTGACCAGCACCGGCAGTTCCGAGCGCGCGACCTGGACGGCCAGACTGAGCACGCGCTCACTCGCGGCGTCGTCGAAGACTGTGCCGCGCAGGTCGTAGGCGTCCTCGAGCGCGTGCCGGTCACGCTGCTCGCGGCTGCGGCGGCGCTCGAGTTCGCGCCGGCTGGCCGACAGTTCCAGCAGATTGGCGACCGTCGCCATCAGCTTGTGGTCGTCCCAGGGTTTGGCCAGGTAGTCGGCCGCGCCGGCCTTCACCAGTCCGACCGCGGACTCCAGGTGCGTCCACGCGGTCAGCAGCACCACCGGCAACTCGGGATGGCGCGCGTGGATCGCCTCGAACAGCGCCGCGCCCTCGTCCCCGGACGTGGTGTCGGCGCGGAAGTTCATGTCCTGGATCACCAAGTCGACCGGCTCGCGCGCGAGCGCGGCCAGGCCGGCTTCGGGCGACTCGGCATACACCGTGTCGATGTCGTGCAGCGAGAGCAGCACGTCGAGCGCGGTGGCGACCGCGGGGTTGTCGTCGATGATCAGGACGGTGGGCATGGGGAAGCGCTGGGGCCTGTTCGCGAGGGACGCGTCCGGGGAGCCATTCTGGCACTGCCCGGCGCGGTGGAGGTCGGTTCGGTGTCGACCGCTTCACGCACTGCGGGTGGCGACCGCCGGCGGCACCGCCGCTGCGCGTCGCGCCGGGCCGAGCACGGCGAGCTGGCCCAGCAGCCACAGCAGCGCCGCACCGATCGGCAGGTAGGCCAGCGGCAGACGCGCCATCGCGTAGTGCTGCATCAGCCACTGGTTGATCGCGTATGCGGCGAGCATGCCCGGGACCAGGCCGGCCGCGACGATGAGTGCGTTCTCGGCCAGGAAATGTCGCAGCACATCGCCGCGGGTTGCGCCGAGCGCGCGGCGAATGCCGATCTGGCGGATCCGCTGCTCGATCCAGTAGCCGGTCAGGCTGGCGATGCCAATCAGCGTGATCAGCGTGACGACCAGGCAGACGGTGCCCAGCAGCCACACTGCCGCGCGCCGGGTCTTGAACGCATCCGAGCGCTGGGACTCGTAGTCGACGATGATCGGCGCGATGCCGGTCATCAGCTGCGGGCCGTCCTGGCGCGCGAAGACCGCCTGGATCTGCGCCCGCACCGTCTCGCGCGCGTCCGGTTCGGTGCGGACCGCAAACGCCAGAATCGGCAGGTCCTCGAAGACCCGGTTGGGAATCAGCATCGAGTACTCGGCCTGGCCATCGTCGAGCTCGGAGAGCTGGTAGCGCAGCAGGCGGCGGACTGTGCCGACAACGACATAGCGCGGTTCGCCGGCATCGCTGAGCACGCCGCCGATCGCGTCGCCATCCGGGAACAGCGTGCGTGCCAGCGCCTCGGTCAGGATCGCCGGCACGATGCCGCGGCGCGCGTCGTCGCCGAACAGGCTGCCATCGCGGGCGTAGTCGCCGTCCTCGAAGTCGCGGCCACGCACCAGCTCCAGCCCGAGCGCCGGCACCAGCCCCTCGCCGGCGAAGCCGGTCGCGGTGACGCTGACCTCGGCCGGGCTGTCGAGCGTGAGAGTGAACGTCATCGTCTGGCGCATCGGGATGCCGAGGGTCGGCGCCACCGCACGCACGCCCGGAATCGTCTGCAGCGTCTGTTTCAGGGACTGCACGTCCGCGGTGGTCCAGCGCCCCTGTGCCTGGATCAGTTGGTCGACCAGCAGCAGCTGCCCACGCACGATGCCGTCGGGAATCAGCATCGGGCCCACCTGGCGCTGCAGCAGGAACAGCGCATTGGTCAGGATCGCGCAGGCCAGCGCGATCTGCGCAATGACCAGCACTGGCATCAGCCGCTGTCGGTGCAACACAGAAAGAATCGGCCGCAGGGGCGGGAGAGTGGCCAATCGGATCATCGAAGGCTCCATCAAAGGCTCTTGACCTGCAGCGCGGGTTCGATCCGCGCCGCGCGCCAGGCGGGCAGCAGCCCGACCAGCAGCCCCACCGCGACGGCGAGGCTGAGCAGCACGACGAACAGCCCCGGGTTCAGCACGGCCTGCTCGGTGTAGCCACGGTCCTGCAGACGCACCACCCACAGCCCGAACAGCGTCAGCGGCAGCGCCAGCAGGCCGCCGGCCAGACCCGCCGCCCCGGCTTCGACCAGGCACTGGACCACGATCGTCCGGCGGCTTGCGCCCAGTACCCGACGCACGCCCAGCTCGCCGCCGCGACGCAGGAAACGTGCGGCCAGCAATCCGGCGATGTTGACCATGCACAGGCTGAGCAGCCCGAGCGAGAGCCACAGGTTCAATCGCACGCTGTCGGGCACCACGCGGTTGGCCGTCAGCCAGGCCCGCACGCTGTACACCTGCGCCTGCGGTGGGCGCTCGAACGCGCCGGTGTCGTGGCGTTGCCGGGCATACCGCTCGAGGGCGGCGCGGAAATCGTCGACCGCCTGCGGTGTCGGCAACTCGGCCCAGAGCTGCAGGAAGCGGCAGGCGCCGAGATCGAGCTCGTTGAAGCGGAAGCCCCCGGTCCCGCCGCGATCGCAGTCCTGCGCGCTGATCGGGGTCACGCCGACTGCGAGCGCGCTGTCCAGCGGCAGGAATGCGCGGATCGCCAGCGCCTCGCCCCAGCCCGAATCCGACTCCTGCAGCGCGTAGAACCCCGGCTGCGGATTCCATTCGGCGCTGATGCCCACGACCCGCACCTGCCCCTGGCCGACGCGGAGCAACTGGCCGGTGCCGTCGGCGCGACCGAACAGCCGCAGGCTGGTGCGTGCGTCGATGATCGCGACCGGGGCGTGATCGCGCGCTTCCTGTTCGGTCCAACTGCGGCCATGCAGCAGCGGCACCCCGAACATCGAGGGCAGGGGGCCGGTCGCGAGCAATGCACGCACCGATTCGCGTCGCGCGTCCTCGCCTTCCAGGGTCAGCGAGGTCGGCACCAGCGCGGTCTGCCGGACGCCGGGCTGGGCGTTGGCGATGGCCTGGACATCGGCAAGCTTCCACAGCCGGGGCGGGGCGCCGACGTCGTCGGACGCACGCGCGCCCGCGGCCGGGGCCTGGCGCGAATCGACCCAACCCAGGTAAAGGTGCTGGCTCAGACCCGGCAAGGGATCGGCCGAGAGCATCGACAGCAAGGTCAGCATCGTCATCGTGGCCGCGAGCCCCATGGCCAGGGTCGCGACCGCCAGCCCCATGGTGCGCGGATGCCGCAGCAGGCCACGCACCCCCAACTCGAACGCATACCGCATCCCCATCCTCCTTGATGACCTCAAGTGCTGCGGGTAGCGACCGCCGGCGGCACCGAGGCGGCGCGGCGCGCCGGCCCGTACACGGCGATCTGCCCGAGCGCCCACAACACCAGCGCGCCGGCCGGCAGATACATCAGCGGCAGCCGGCCCAGTTCGTAGCGCGCCATCAACAATTGGTTGAGGCCGTAGGCCAGCAGCATTCCCAGCGCGATGCCCATCGTCGCCAGCAGGAAGTTCTCCACCTGGAAGTAGCGCAGGATCTGGCCGCGGGTCGCACCGAGGGCGCGACGGATACCGATCTGCTTGGCGCGCTGCTGCACCCAGAAGCTGGCCAGGCCGATGATGCCCAGCGCGGTGACCACCAGCAGGGCGATGCACACCACGACCAGCAGCACCGCCATCGCCCGGTCCTGCCGGTAGTACTTTTCCCGCAGTTCGCTGATGAGGTGCTTATTGACCGTCACCCGGTTGGGGTCGATCCGCTTGAGCGCGGCCTCGGCCGCCTCCAGTACCTCGCGGCGCTGCGCGGGATCGGTCCGGATCAGGTAGTTGAGATTGGGCGAGGCCACGCGGACTGGCAGCAGCATCGTCGCATCGCCGGGGCCGCTGTTGTCGTTCGGACGCGCCAGCGTCTCGACGACCCCCACGATCGGCATCGGCGCGCTGCCCCAGCTGTAGATGTGCTTGCCGACCGCGTCTTCGCCCGGGAACAGCGCCTGCGCCATCGCGCGGTTGACGATGACCGCGGGCACCTTCGCGTCCTCGCCGCCGGCATCGATGCGCGCCATGTCCACATAGTCCTCGGCATTGAAGCCGCGGCCGGCGATCAGGCGCAGCCCGAGCGTATCGAGCAGGTCCTCGCTGCCCAGGTACGGCGAGGCGATCAGCGTGTTGTTCACCTGGTCGTCGCTGAGCCGCACGCCGCTGCTCGAGCTGCTGTTGCCGTACGGGATCTGGGTGGCGGCCGCCACGTGCCGCACCCCCGGCACTGCGCGCAGCGCAGCGAGGTCGCGCGCGACGTAGGCATTGAGATCGAGTGTGTCGTCGCGACTCACGCGCGGCATCTGCAACTGGACCAGCTCGTTCTCCACCGCCCCGCTGGGGCGCGCCATGCGGTCGATGCGACGGTCGATCAGGTAGATGGCGTTGCAGATGATCGCGCAGGCGAGCGCGATCTCCATCACGATCAGGGCGGCCGCGGTCTTGTGGCGGCGCAGGGTGGAGAAGATGGGGCGGATGTCCATGCGGGTGTCCGTCGGTTGGGCCGGGGTCAATTGGATTTGAGCTGGATCGCGGGCATGACCTGGGTCGCCCGCCAGGCGGGGAGCAGGCCGGCCAACAAGGTCGCGACGATCGACAGCACGAACGTGGTCAGCAGCATGGTCGGGTCGAGCCGGGCGAGCTCGGCGTAGGTGCTTGGCGCCTGACGCACAGCCCACAGGCCGCAGAGCGCGACCGCGAGCCCGGCGATGCCGCCGGCCACCCCGATCGTGCCGGCCTCGACCAGGAACTGCGCGAAGATCGCCTTGCGCGAGGCGCCCAGCGAGCGTCGCACCCCGATCTCCGACGCGCGGCGCAGGCTCTTGGCCAGCAGCAGGCCTACCGTGTTGACCAGGCACACCAGCAGGAAGCCGAACGCCAGCCAGACCTGCAGGCGCACGTCGCCGGGCACGATCTGGGCGTAGTCGAGATGCGCGCGCACATCGCGCAGGCGCACGTTCGCAGGCCGCACGAAGCGCCCAGCCTGACGTTGCTGTTCGGAGTACGCGAGCAGGTAGTCGCGATACGCCGCGGCATCGTCCGGCGAATCGAGCTCCACCCAGTACTGCAGCCAGGCGCACGGCGCGTTGCGGGCGTTGGAATCGATGCCGCCCGAATCGCCCCAGCAGCTCATGCTGCCCATGCGCGAGAGCTTGGCGTCCATCGCGGCGGAGAACGGTACGAACACCGATTCCAAGGGCTCGAACCCGTCGAGATTGAGGTCCCAGAACCGGGGCGTCGGCCGCCAGGGTGCCAGCACGCCGATGACCTGGAATGCGTTGCCGTCGATGCGCAGCGTCTTGCCGGTGCTGTCGCCGCCGCCGAACACCTTCTGGTTGGTCTCGGCCGAGATCACCGCCACGCGCGCAGCGTCCGCATCGTCCTGTGCGCTCCAGCCACGCCCGAACGCCATCGGCGCATCGAACATCGGGAAGAATTCGCCGGTGGTGTAGCGCGCGTCGGTGAAGTAGGGCGACGCGCCTTCGGGCTCCAGCGCCACGAACCCGCCGCTCATGAAGGCCTGGCGTTTGCCCCGGGCTTCGTGCAGCAGCGTCTCGGAGTCGAAACGGGTCATATTCCGCGCCGGCTCGCCGCCGGCGGTGTAACCGGTCATCGGTTCGGGATCGAGCTGGACATGGAACAGCCGGTCGCTCTTGTCCGGGATCGGGTCGCCCGACAGCACGTGGAACACGGTCAGCGTGGTCATGCTGGCGCCGATGCCCAGCGCGACCGCCAGCACCATCAGCGCGGTCAACATGCGATTGCGCCGGAAGCTGCGCACCGCGAGATTGCAGTAGTAACCCAACATGTCGGAAGTCCTCAGGCGGCGCGGGTGGCGATAGCGGGGGAAATGGCGGCGGCACGGAGCGCCGGCCACAGCACGGCGGCCTGTCCGAGCGCCCACAGCAGCAGCGCGCTGATCGGCAGGTAGGCCAGCGGCAGGCGCGGCAGTTCGTAGCGGCCCATCATCAGCTGGTTGAGCGCATAGGCCAGGGCCATGCCCAGGACGATGCCGATGCTGGTGAGCAGGAAGTTCTCGGCCTGGAAGTGGCGCAGGATCTGCGCTCGGGTCGCCCCCAGCGCGCGGCGCACGCCGATCTGGCGCGTGCGCTGCTGCACCCAGAAGCTCGCCAGACCGACGATGCCGAATGCGGTCACCACCAGCAGCACGATCGAGACGGTCGACAACAGGCCGATCATCTCGCGATCGTTGCGGAAGTAGTCTGCGCGGATGGCCTCGTAGGAACTGCGGGCAAGGATCAGCCGGTTGGGATCGACCGCTTCGAGGGCATCGACCGCGGCCGCGAGCACCGCGTCGCGGCGTGCCGGATCGATCACGCGGATGAGATACGAGCCGCCGTTGTTGTAGTGCAGGCGGATCGGCACGAGAAACGAGAACGTGCCCTCACCGTCGCTCGGCGAGGGCCGGGCCAGGGATTCGACAACGCCGACAATGACCAGGGGCATCGGCCCGAGGTACATCGTGCGTCCAACCGCCTGTTCGCCGGGAAACAGCCGCTCGGCCATCGAGGCGGTGACGATGGTTGCGCCGCGCACACCTTCGCTGCCATCGAGCGCTTCCACCTCGGCAACGTCCATGTATTCGTCAGGCAGGAAGTCGCGACCCGCAACCAGGCGGATGCCCAGCGTCGCGATGGTGGTCTCGTCGGCGTGGTAGCGCGCTGCGTGCAGTGTCGGCTGCGCTTGGTCGGCGCTCAGCGATACCCCGGAGTTGCTGGACGAAAACCGGTAGAACGGCAACTGGTTGGTGACCGTCGCACCAGCAACGCCGGGCACGGCGCGCAGCGCTGCCAGATCCTCACGCGTCCGCGCGCCGGCGTCGGCCTGCGGCCCGATGCCGCTGAGCCGGATCTGTAGCAGTTCGCGTTCGGCGATGCCGCTGGGGCGGCGGACCGCATCGATGCGCTCGCCGATCAGGAACAAGGCGTTGCAGACGATCGCGCAGGTCAGCGCGATCTCCAGCACGATCAGCAGCGCTGCGGTCCGGTGGCGGCGCAGTGACGAGATGATGGGGGGGACGTGCATGGTGGCGACCTGTGGATGCGCGATAGGGGGAGCGGGGCAAGCGCGTGTCACTGGGACTTGAGCTGGATCGCCGGTGCGATCTGCATCGCTCGCCAGGCCGGCAGCAGGCCGGCAGCGATGCTGGCCACGAGCGCGAGCACGAACGTGAGCAGCAGCATCGCGCCGTCGAGATGGGCGAGCGCGGCGTAGTCGGTCGGGCGATGGCGCACTGCCCACAGGCCGGCCTGCGCGAGCCCCAGCCCGAGCAGGCCGCCGGCGATCCCCACCGTGCCGCTCTCGACGATCGCCTGCACGAACACGTCGCGGCGCGAAGCGCCAAGCGCACGACGCACACCGATCTCGCCGCCGCGGCGCAGGAACTTGGCCAGCAACAGGCCCACGGTATTGACCAGGCACACCAGCAGGAAGCCCAGTGCCAGCCATAGCTGCAGACGCACGTCGCCGGGCACGACCTTGCGGTGGTCGAGCCAGTCCATCACGCTGCGCAGCCGCACGTTGGCTGGCCGCTCGAACCGCCCCGCCGCCTTCTGCTGTGCGGAATAGTTGGCGAGGTAGGCCCTGAAGCCATCGGCCTGCGCCGGGTTCTCGAGTTCCACCCAGTACTGGATCCACGTGCAGGGCGCATTGACCGCCCGGCTGTCGTTGGTCGGTGCGTTGCCGAAACAGTTGCTGCTGCCCGAGGTGCCCATCTCGAGTTCGACCGCCGTCGAGAACGGCAGGAACAGATGCTCCTGGCCATCGAAGCGGCCGGTGTTGAGGTCGTAGAACTTGGGCCGCGGCAACCAGTCGTCGATCACGCCGACGATCCGCAGCGCATTGCCGTCGACGCGGATCTGGCGGCCGACGCTGTCGGCGCCACCGAACAGCTTGTCGTTGAGGGTGCGTCCGATCACCGCGACGCGGCCGCGTCCGGCGTCGTCCTGCGCCGTCCAGCCCTGGCCGTGGAGGAAGGGCACATCGAACATCGCAAAGAAGTCGGCCGAGGTGTAGCGCATGGACTCGAGAAACGGGCGAACGGCGCTGTCTTCGGCCTCGATGATCCCGCCGCCCCCGGTCATCATCGCCTGCCGCGTCGCGCCTCTGTCGCGCAACAAGGCCTCCGCATCGAAGCGGGTGAGCTGGCTGTCGGGTTCGGCGCCCGGCACGTAGGTGGCCAGCGGCTCGGGATCGAGCTGGACATGGAACAGCCGGTCGCTCTTGCCCGGAATCGGGTCGCCCGACAGCACGTGGAACACCGTCAGCGTAGTCATGCACGCACCGATGCCCAGTGCGAGCGTGAGCACCATCAGCGCGGTCAGCACGCGGTTGCGGCGGAAGCTGCGCAGGGCGAGGGTCAGGTAGTAACCGAGCATGGCAGGTCCGTACGTCAGGCGCTGCGAGTGGCGATGGCGGGGGAGATGGCGGCGGCGCGCAACGCCGGGCCCAGAACGGCCGCCTGGCCGAGCAGCCACAGCAGCGCCGCGCCCAGCGGCAGGTACGACAGCGGCAGGCGCGCCAGTTCGAAATGGCGCATCAGCAGCAGGTTGCCGCCATAGGCCAGCGCCATGCCCAGGGAGATGCCCAGACCGGCAAGCAGAAAGTTCTCGAGCTGGAAGTAGCGCAGGATGTCGCCACGGGTCGCGCCGAGCGCGCGACGAATGCCGATCTGCCGGGTGCGCTGCTGGACCCAGAAGCTGGCGAGCCCGACGATGCCCAAGGCCGTCACCAGCAGCATCGCGGCGATCACGCCGAGCAGCAGCCAGGCCATCGCGCGGTCGCGCTCGAAGTAACGTTCGCGCAGGTCCGACAGCGGGCGGCTCTGGTCCAGATCGATCACCGCTTCGGGCACGGCCGCGGCCACCGCCTCGCGCGCGGCGATCGCCAGCCGCGGCAGGTCGAGCGGATCGGCGCGAAATGCGTAGACGCCCGACTGCGCCTCATCGCGCACCGGCACGATCACCGACCACTGCGCGCCGGCAACGCCATTCTCGCTGCGTCCGGGATTGGGACGGGCGAAGTGCGCCAGCAGGCCGGCGACGCGGAAGTGGTAGTCGCCCATCCAGAATTCGCGGCCGATCGCCGCCTCGCCAGGCCACAGGTGGGCGGCGAAGGCCTCGGTGATCCAGACCTCGGCCTCGGTCGGCAGGAAGTTCTCGATCGGCTGGAAATCCGCCGCCTCGAAGCCCCGACCCTGCGACGGCCGCAGGCCGAGCGTCTCGATCGCATCGGGACCGAAGGTGTAGAAATGCGGCACGCCGCCGAAGTGCCGGCCTTCGGCATCCAGCGTCACGCCGGCGTCGGCGTCGCGAATGCCGAACGGGGTGGCATTGAGTACGCCGGCCGCCTGCACGCCCGGCAGGCCGCGAAGGGCCGCCAGCGCCCGGGCGTTGATGTCGGCGTTGACGCAGCCGTCGCAGCCACGCAGCGCCACGACCGCCAGCGACGACGCATCGATGCCGCTGTCGATGCGCATCAGCGCCTCGCGCCCTGCGATCAGGAAGCAGGCATTGCACAGCACCGCGCAGGCAAGTGCGATCTCGAGCACGATCAGGCTCGTGGCGATGCGGTGCCGGCGCAGGGCGGCGACGATCGGTCGGATGTCCATCACCGGGGTCCTCACAGCGACTTGAGTTGCATGGCCGGTGCGATCCGGCTGGCGCGCAGGGCGGGGAACAGGCCGGCGAGCAGGCTTGCGACGAGCGCCAGCGCGAAGGTCGCTGCGAACATCGACAGGTCCAGCCTTGCCAGATCGGCGTACTCGACCGGTTGACGTCGGATCGCCCACAGCCCGAGCAACGTCAGTCCCCAGCCCAGGACGCCACCGGCCAGTCCGACCATGCCGGCTTCGACCAGACACTGCACGAAGATCTCCCGGCGCGAGGCGCCGAGTGCCCGGCGCACGCCGATCTCGCCGCCGCGGCGCAGGAACTTGGCCAGCAGCAGCCCGACCGTGTTGAACAGGCAGATCGCCAGGAACGCCAGCGCCAGCCAGGTTTGCAGCCTCACGTCGCGCGGAACGACGTGGTTGTAGTCCAGCCAGTCCATCAGTCCGACCACGCGCGCGTTGTCCGCGTGCTGGATCCGGCCCTGTGCTTGCTGCTGCCGTGCATAGGCGGTGACGAAATCGCGATAGCCGGCGACCTTGTCCGGGGTGTCGAGCTGCACCCACAACTGCAGCCACACGCAGTCGCTGCCCTGCAGATGACCCGGGACCTCGGGCAGTTGCCAGCACGTGAACTGCTGGAAGTGGCCGTCGTTGATCTCCAGGCCCGTGGAAAACGGCAAGAAGACATCCTGCGGCGCGGCATAGAAGCTGGCGGTGTCGCCCTGGGCGAAGTTGCCGCCGGCCAGGCGGTAGTACAGCGGCGAGGGCCGCCACGGCGCGAGTACGCCGACAATGCGTACGTCGGTGTCGCGGATGCGCAGCGTCCGGCCGACGCTGTCGTGGCCGCCGAACAGCGTGCGGTTGAGGTCGGCCGAGATCACCGCTACGCGGGCGTGACCAGTGTCGTCGGCGGCGCTCCAGCCGGCGCCGTAGGCGAACGGCACGTCGAACATCGGAAAGAAGTCGGCATGCGTGGACAGCATCTGGGTCATCAGCTTCGGCCGCCCGGTGTCGGGTGCCTGCAGCCGAATCTCGCTTTCGACCACCAGCGCCTGCCGGTCCGCACGGCCCGCGCGCCACAGATCCATCGCGGTGGTGTGGTCGAGCATGTCCGGGGGATTGGGGCGCATGCGTTCGCCGGGCCTCGGGTCGACCTGCGGATAGAAGAGCGTGCCGCTGCGGCCGGGCAGCGGATCGCCCGACAGCAGGTGCATCACGGTCACCGTGGTCATTGCCGCACCGATGCCGACCGCGATCGACAGCACCATCAACGCCGTCAAGACCTGGTTGCGGCCGAAGCTGCGCAGCGCGAGCCGGGCGTAGTAGGCGAACATCGGGCGCGCGTTCCTCAGGCCGCGGCGGTCGCGGATTCGCGGCGCAGATCGGTCGCCAGGCCGTCGACGATGTGCACATTGCGCTGGGCGCGCGCGGCGAGCTCGGGATCATGGGTGACCATGACGATCGTCGTGCCCTGCGCGTGGATCTCCTCGAGCAGTTCCAGCACGCTGCGCGCCATCTGCGAGTCGAGGTTGCCGGTCGGTTCGTCGGCCAGCAGCAGGCGCGGACTGCCGGCCAGCGCGCGGGCGATCGCCACGCGCTGCTGCTGGCCGCCCGACAACTCGGCCGGGTAATGCTTCATGCGCGAGGCCAGGCCCACCAGGCCCAGCGCTTCTTCGATCCGCAGCCGGCGCTCGGAGGCCGGCATGCCGCGATAGCGCAACGGTACGTCGACGTTGTCGAACAGGTTGAGGTCGGGAATCAGGTTGAAGCCCTGGAAGATGAAGCCGATCTTCTCGTTGCGCAGGCGCGAGCGCTGGTTGTCGCCCAGCCCTTGCACATCGACGCCGTCGAGCTTGTAGGTTCCGCTGGTGAAGGTTTCCAGCAGGCCGGCGATGTTGAGGAAGGTCGTCTTGCCCGAACCCGACGGCCCGGTGACAGCGACGAACTCGCCTTCGCGGACGTGCAGGTCGAGCGCGCGCAGCGCATGGGTTTCGACGAGTTCGGTGCGGTAGACCTTGCCGACCTGGTTCATCTGCAACATGGGGCGATCCTTATCTTGGATGGAAGGAGCGGGCCGATTCGGGCCCGGGAAGAATGTCAGCGGCTGATGCGCACCCGTTCGGCATCGCCGAACAGGTCGCTGCCCGAGACGACGATGCGCTCGCCGGCCTGCAGGCCCGACACGATCTCGACCGCCCCCAGGCTGCTGGCGCCGGCCTGGATCGGACGGCGTACCGCGCTGTTGCCGTCGACGACATAGGCGTAGCGGCCACCGGACTGCTCGACGAACGGGCCGCGCTCGACCATCAACACATCGCGCCGGGTGTCGAGCAGGATCCGCGCCGACAGCCGCTGGTTCTGGCGCAGGCCGGCGGGCTGGCGTTCGGAGAAGCGCACGCGCGCGGCGACTTCGCCGGCGACGACCTCGGGCGAGACCGCCGAGACCTCGGCCGGGAACACTTCATTGGCGCTGCGGATCTCGGCCGGCATGCCGATCGCCAGGTCGCGTGCGAAGCTCTCGGGCACCTTGATCTCGACTTCGAACACCGACAGATCGACCACGCCCAGCACCGGCGCGTTGGCAGCCACGTTGGTGAACTGGGCCACCTGCACCTGGCCGACCTGGCCATCGAACGGCGCACGCAGCGTCAGCGCCCGGACCTGGCGGCGCGCCTCGGCGACGACGGCGCCCTGACGATCGGCCAGCAACTGCTTGTTGCGCGCGTCCAGCCCGGCGCCCTGTCCCTGCAGGTTGGCGTCCTCGCGCGCCGAGGCCAGGCCGATGTCGGTCTTCTTCAGCGCGTCCTCCGACTTCGCCAGATCGACCTGGGCGACGACGCCGGCCTCGAAGGCGCGCTGGTAGCGCTGCAGATCGCGTTCGGCTGCGGTGCGCTCGATCTGCGCCTGGTCGAGCAGCTTGCGCGCCTCGGCGCGGGCGATCCGCGCATCGAGCGTCGCGCGTTCGGCCTCGGCCTGCAGGCTGGCGAAGGTGGATTCTTCCTGGACCAGCTTGCTGCGCAGTTCCGGACTGTCGATCTCGGCCAGCACCTGGCCCTTCTCGACGCGGTCGCCCGCGACCACCTTCAGGGTCACCGTGCCCGGGGCGATCGCGTACAGCGTGGGACTGTTGGCCGAGATCACGCGACCCTCGGCGGCGATGTCGCGCACCAGGTCGCCACGGGTGACCTCGGCGATGCGCAGCCGGGCCGCGTCGATCGACGTGGCGCCCGACGCCCAGCCGGCGATGAGCCAGGCCAGTGCTGCAATCACCGCGATCGCGGCTGCAGCGATCGCCAGCCAGCGACGCCGGCGGTCGGGGCGCGCGACATGGACCGTGTCCTGCGCGGAGGTGTCGCGGATACCGCGGCGGACGGGAGAGGGGGAGGCGGGTGCGGACATGGACAAGGCACGATCGGGATCTGCCTGGAATCAAGCAGGGATCGTGCCAAGCGCAAGTCTTTGATTTTAATTGATTTTCTGAGGTCTCCCGGGTGTCCGCAACGGCGTCCGGACGTCCGCAGCCCCGGACAACCCGCGTACGGACTCGTGTAACCGCGTCTCTGCGCCGGGACCTGGCCGGCCGCTAGAATGGTGCATTGACTGGCAGGAGTGGGCGGTATGTGCGGAATCGTCGGTGCGATCGCGGATCGCGATGTGGTCCCGGTTCTGGTCGAAGGCCTCAAGCGGCTCGAGTACCGCGGCTACGATTCGGCCGGCCTCGCCGTGCTCGACGGCGACAGGGTGCGGCGCGTGCGCCGGACCGGCCGCGTCGCCGAGATGGCCGCCGCCGCGCAGGTCGAGGGGCTGCACGCGTCCTTAGGGATCGGCCACACGCGCTGGGCGACCCACGGCGGCGTGACCGAGCACAACGCGCATCCGCACATCAGCCACGACACGCTGGCGCTGGTGCACAACGGCATCATCGAGAACCACGAGACGCAGCGCGAGCGCCTGACCGCACTGGGCTACGTGTTCGAATCGCAGACCGACACCGAGGTCATCGCCCACATGATCCACCATCACCAGACCCAGGGGCTGGATCTGCTGGCCGCGCTGCAGGCCACGGTCAATGAGCTCGATGGCGCCTACGCGCTGGCGGTGATCGACCGGCGCGACCCCGGTCGCCTGGTCGCGGCGCGGATGGGCTGCCCGTTGCTGGTCGGTCTGGGCGAGGGCGAACAGTTCGTCGCCTCCGATGTCTCGGCGATCCTCCAGGCCACCCGCCGGGTGATCTTCCTCGAGGAAGGCGACACCGCCGAGCTCACCCGCAACGCGGTGCGGATCTTCGACGGCACCGGGGCCGAGGTGAAGCGCCCCGAACACCTGTCCGACGTCTCGCTGGCGTCGCTGGAGCTCGGGCCGTACCGGCACTTCATGCAGAAGGAGATCCACGAGCAGCCGCGCGCGCTGGGTGACACGCTCGAGGCAATCATCGATGCGGCCGCCTTTGCGCCGGCGCTGTTCGGCGATGCCGACGGCCAGGTGCTGAGCGAGATCGAGGGCGTGCAGATCCTGGCCTGCGGCACCAGCTTCTATGCCGGCTCGGTCGCCCGTTACTGGATCGAGTCGATCGCCCGGCTGCCGTGCTCGGTCGAGATCGCCAGCGAGTACCGCTACCGCGAGGCGGTGGCCAACCCCAAGCACCTGATCGTGACCATTTCCCAGTCGGGCGAGACGCTCGACACGATGGAGGCGCTCAAGTACGCCAAGTCGCTCGGCCACCGGCACACGCTGTCGATCTGCAATGTGCCCGAGAGTGCGATCCCGCGCGCCAGCAGCCTGGTGTTCTACACCCGCGCCGGCGCCGAGATCGGCGTCGCCTCGACCAAGGCGTTCACGACCCAGCTCGTCGGCCTGTTCGCGCTGGCCGCCACGCTCGGGAAATTGAACGGCCGCGTCGATGCCGCGCAGGAGGCCGACTACGTCGAGGCCCTGCGCCATCTGCCGGGCAGCGTGCAGCACGCGCTCAACCTCGAGCCGCAGATCGCCTCGTGGGCCGAGCGCTTTGCACCCAAGCAGCATGCGCTGTTCCTGGGCCGCGGCGTGCATTACCCGATCGCACTCGAAGGCGCGCTCAAGCTCAAGGAGATCTCCTACATCCACGCCGAGGCCTATCCGGCGGGCGAGCTCAAGCACGGCCCGCTGGCGTTGGTCGATGCCGACATGCCGGTCGTGGTGATCGCGCCCAAGGACGGCTTGCTGGAGAAGGTGAAGTCCAACATGCAAGAGGTGCGCGCGCGCGGTGGCGAGCTGTTCGTCTTCACCGATGCCGACAGCAACTTCGGCCCGTCGGAGGGCGTGCACGTGATCCGCACCCCGCGCCACGTCGGCGTGCTGAGCCCGATCGTGCACACGATCCCGGTGCAGTTGCTGGCCTACCACACCGCATTGGCGCGCGGCACCGACGTCGACAAGCCGCGCAATCTCGCCAAGTCGGTCACCGTCGAGTAGGCCGGCGGGCGCCGCCGCCCGGCCGTTGCCGGCCGCGGCGGCACACCCACGCCGGCCTCGCGATCTGTGAAAATGCCGCGGTGAAGACGACGTACTGCCCGCACGGACGCGACGCTCGATGAGCGATCCGACTCCGCCCTCGCTGTTCTCGGTCGTGCCCGCCGGCGTGTTCGGCCCGCTGGCCTCGGCCAACCGCGAACACTACTGGCTGCTCCTGCACCGCCTGTTCGATGAGTTCTTCGGCCCCGATGCGCCGATGCCGCCCAGTCACGGCTTGCCGCGTCGCGAGATCACCGCCGCGATCGAGCGCTATCTGGTGGCCGACGATCCCTGGGAGGACGAGGACGGGCAGGGCCCGGACACGCCGCCGGGCATCCGCGCCCATGGCATCTACGAGCGGTTCCGCAACGCCGGCTGGCTGCGCCAGGAGCGCATCGGCGCTCGCGAGATGGTCGCCATGCCGCCGGCGGTCTCGCAGCTGTTGTCGACCCTGGTCGAGTTCGCCGAGCACGGACCGACCTTCGTCTCGGCCAAGGTGCGCTCGATCGAACTGCAGATGCAGCAGGTCGTCGATGGGGCCGGCGCCGGTGACGCCCTCGATGAAGCAGCCGACCAGGCCCGCCGGCTGCTGGTCTCGCTGGCGTCGATGAGCCTGCAGGTGCGCGACCTGATGCCCGAGCTCAGCCGCGCCGAGACCACCGCGCAGTTCGCGCGGCAATGGTTCGAGCAGTACGTCTCGCGCTTTTTCATCGGCGACTACGCCGGTCTGCATCGCGCCGACCACCCGCTGGCGCGCCGCAGCTCGATCCTGGCGATGGTGCAGCAGGTCGAGACCGGCCCGCGGCACGAGGCGCTGCGGGCCTGGTACCGCGAGCACCTGGCCGGGGGCGACGATGCCCGTGCGGCGCTGCGGCTCGGGCGCAGCCTGCGCCGCCTGCGCGAGCTCGAGCGCATCGACGAGTACCTGGGCCGGCTCGATGACGACATCCGCCAGGCCAACCGCCGCGCGCTGGCGTTCCTCGACTACCGGCTGCGCGCGCCCGATCGGCTCGACATCCTGCTGCGTCGTGCCTGTCGCGGCGTGCTGACCGCGCCGGCCGAAGCGCTGCGCTTGCCGGTCGCGCCCGGCGCGCTGATGGACGAGACCCGTCTGCGTCCGCCGCGGACCC
The DNA here is from genome assembly GCF_037198055.1 of Luteimonas sp. gir. Taxonomy (NCBI): domain Bacteria; kingdom Pseudomonadati; phylum Pseudomonadota; class Gammaproteobacteria; order Lysobacterales; family Lysobacteraceae; genus Luteimonas; species Luteimonas sp. gir. The sequence continues at coordinate 5,910 of NZ_JBBAXQ010000004.1, read as the reverse complement.
GGCCGCAGCCGATTCCGCGCAGTGCCAACGCCGCGCAGGTGCCGACGCCCGAGCAACTCGCGCGGCTGAGCCTGTTGCGGCGCATGAAGCGTGCGCGGCTGGTCACCGCCGAGGACATGGCCCGCTATGTCGGCCACCACCTGGGCGAGGCCGACAGCGTCGATTCGGCGCAGATGCGCGTGGCCTCGATCGAGGACCTGCGCGCCTACCAGACCCTGCTCACGCTCGCGCTGCGCAGCCAGCGGATCGGCGGTCTGCGCCGCGACGATCCGCTCAGCCGGCTGCTGCGCGGTTTCCGCGTCGAGCTCCTCGATTCCGCCGAACCGCTGGACAATGGCGTCCTGCGCGCGCCGCGCTTCGTCGTCCGCCGGCTCGCGCCCGCTTCCCGGACCCCCGCATGAAACGCAGCTGGAACACCTTGAGCCAACAGTCCAACGGCCTGTACGCCGTGCAGGACTTCGAACGCGCGGCGTATCGCCTGGTCACCGAGCAGGTGCTCTACGCCGCCGATCGCACCTCGCGCGTGGCCTACCACTTGGTCGAGGACCATTTCGACGATTTCGTCGGCGCGCTCGCGCCGCTGGGCATCCGGCTGGCGCGCAATCCGCACTACCGCTATCTGGTCGCGCTGCCCGCGCATGGCGAGGGCGTCGCAGTCACGCTGGACGAGACCTTGCTGCTGCTGGTGCTGCGCCAGCGCTATGACGAGGCGATGCGCCAGGGACAGATCGAGGAACACGGCGAGGTCGTCGTCGAGCTGCCCGAACTGCAGGAGGCCTACCAGGCACTGGCCGGCCGCCCGATGCCCGACGTCGGCACCTTGCGCACGCTGGCACGCACCTTGCGCCGCTGGGGCCTGGCGCGGCTGGTGGATTCGGACCGCGACGATCCGCAGCCATTCCATCTGGTGGTGCGTCCGGCGATCGTGGAGATCGTCGGCGAACTGTGGCTGCAGCGCCTCGACCAGCACAATCGCGATGACGACGACGGCGCCTCGGACGACAGCGCGCAGGACACGCCGGAGGATGACGATGCAGCTGCTTGAACGCGTCCACCTAGTGCAGTTCTTCCTGTTCGAGGCGCAGACGCTCGAACTCGATGCGACCAGCGCGATCATCGCGCCCAACGGCGCCGGCAAGAGTGCGTTGCTCGACGCGCTGCAGATCGTGCTGCTGGGCGGCGACCGCAGCCGCATCCGCTTCAACGCCCAAGCCGGCGGCAGCGCCCGCGCGCGCACGATCCGCGATTACTGCCTGGGCGTGTACCGCAGTGGCGACGACGGCCGCAAGCGTCGCACCGCAACCACCTATATCAGCCTGGTGTTCCGCGACCAGGAGACCGGTCAGGCGCTGACGGCCGGCATCGCGCTGGGCGCTTCCGTCGACGAGCCCGAGCACCGGCTGCACGGCCTGTACCTGCTGCCCGGCGTCGCGCTGGAGCGCGACGATCACCTGGAACGCGTCAAGGGCCGCGAACTGCCGCTGGCCTGGCCGACATTCCGCGAACTGGCGGCGCGCCGCTGCCGCGAAGCGGGCGAGAAGGTCGAGCTGCACACCACCAGCGAGCGTTTTGTCCGCGACCTGCTGTTCCGGCTGCGCGCTGCGCCAGGTGTCCAGCCCGACCTCAACGCCTATCGCAAGGCGTTCCAGAATGCGCTGAACCTGCAGCGTGTGGAGGACGTCGACCTGTTCGTGCGGACGCTGGTCGCCGAAGACCGGCCGACCGACATCGCCCGCTTCCGCGCGCTGCTCGAGAGCTTCCGGCAGATCCGCGACAAGATCGAACAGGTCCGCCAGCGCATCGAATCGGCCGAAGAGGTCGAGCGCCAGTACGGCAAGATTGCCGCACAGGCGGTGCGTGCCGCTTCCTACCGCGCGCTCGCGGCCGAGTACCGCCGCGATCTGCTCGGCGAACAGGTGGAGCAGGCCGAGCAGGCGGGTGAAGCGGCCCGCCAGGCGCTGGCGGCGGCCCGCGTGCAGTTGCAGGACGCGCGCAGCGAGCGCGAGAGCCTCAAGCACGAACTCGAGCTCGCCCAGCAGCAGCTCCAGGGGAGCCGCGGCTTTGGGGAGCAAGCCTCGTTCGACGAACTGGCCGAGCGCGACCGTGAGGAGCTGGTCCGCCTCAAGCGTGAACTGGGCACCCAGTTCGCCTATGTGCGTGACCAGTTGCAGGCGGTGCAAGGCCTGGGCGTCGCCGAGCTCGATGCCGCCCGGATCGACGCTGCCGTCGCGCCCTGGCGCGACTGGGCCGGCGCGCTGTCCGAGCTTGCGCCCGACGCCGCCATCGCGCTGGCGCCCGATCGCTTCCATGCCCAGGCCCTGGAGGCGCTCGCGTCCGCGGCGCCACTGCGCGCCGCCGTCGCCACGCGCGCCCGCGCCGCCCACGAGGCCTGGCAGGCAGCGCGCAGCCGTCGCGACGCACTCAAGGGCAATCAGCAACGTCTGAGCGTCGGCAAGGCCGGTCTGCGCGACGACGTCATGCGGTTGATGAACTATCTGCATGACGCCGGGATCGAGGCGCAGCCGGTCTGCGATCTGGTGCGCGTGCGCGATGCGGCCTGGCAGCCGGCCATCGAAGCCTATCTGCGCAGCCACGTCGAAGCGCTGCTGGTGCCGGCCGGCCAGGAAGAGCAGGCGGTGCGCGTGTATCGCGCGCTGCAGGGCGCGCGCGCCGTCTATGGCGTCAAGTTGGCGCTGCCCGGTGCTGCGCGCGGACAGCGCGGCGAGCGTCCCGCGGCCGACAGTGTCGCGGCGTTGATCGAGGGTGACGATGCCGACGCGGTCGCGTATCTGCGTCGGCAGCTCGGCGATCTGCGCTGCGTGGAGACCGAAGCCGAAGTCGTGCGCAGCCGCCAGGGCCTGACCCGCGACGGCCTGGTGGCCAAGGGCGGCGGGATCGAGCGGCGCCGGTTGCCTGCCGGCTCGGAACTGCGGATCGGCGCCAACGATGGCCGCGAACGCCTGCGGGTGTTGCGCGAAGAACTTGAGGCCGTCGAGCGCGACCTGCGTGAGTGCGAACCCGAGGCGCGTCGCCTCGACGCGCTGCAGCAGGCGTTCGCCCGCTTCGCCGACGCCGGCGAGACCGCCGACGCCCTGCATGCGCAGTTGCTGCAGCATCGCCAGATCGAATCGCGTTACCGCGCCCGCGTGCGCAGCCAGGCCGACGCGGTCGATCCCGACCTGCTGCGCCTGGCCGAGCAGGTGCGGGCGTTGCGCGAGCGCCACGATGAGAACGAGCGCCGGATCGAGGCCCTGATCGGCACCGAGGCCTTGTCGCGCAACGGCGTCGACCAGGCGCAGCGGGTGCTCGAAGGCCTGCAGGCGCAGGAAGCGCTCGTCGCCCAGGCCGCGGTCGATGCCTTCCGCGACGGCGATGTCGATCCGAACCGGGTCGAGCGTCAGCGCGAGGAACTCGACGCCAAGTGGCCCTCGCTCGAGGAGCGCAGCCGGCGCTGCGACGAGCGCGCCCGTGACAGCGACGGTCAGCTCGGCCGCTTGCTGCCCGAGGCCTGGAGCGCATTGGCGCAGTACGCCCGCGACCATGGCCTGAACCTGGATTTCGACGCCAGCGCTTGGCGTCCGGCACGCAGCCTGCTGCAGCGCGAACTCACGCAACTGCGCGACACCGACCTGGTGCGCTACCAGGGCGAGGCCGAGCAGGCCTACGCCACCGCGGTCGAGACCTTCCGCGCCAGCGTCGCGTCGGCGCTGTACGACAACTTCAATCGCCTCAAGCAGCAGATCGCCACGCTCAACCGGACCCTGCGCAGCAGCCCGGCGTTCTCCAACAACGAGCGCTACCAGTTCCACTACGAGGTCGTACCCGAGTTCCGCGACCTGGAGCGCTTCATCCGCCGCGCCGCGGATGTCGGCGGCGAGGACGGCCTGTTCGGCACCGCCGGCGAAGTGCCGGCCGCGTTCCGCGAGCTGATCGAAGACGGCGCCGCCGCGCGCAGCGCGCAGTCGCCACTCGACGACTACCGGCGGTTCTTCCGCTTCGAGGTGCAGATCCGCCAGGACGATCGCGTGATCGGCTCGCTGAGCGAGCGCATGCGCTCGGGCTCGGGCGGCGAACATCGCGCGCCGCTGTACGTCATCGCCGGCGCCGCGCTCGCCGCGGCCTATGGCAAGAGCGATGTCCACCCCGGCGGCATGGGCCTGATTCTGCTGGATGAGTTCGGCGACAAGATCGACGCCCAGAATGCGCGGGCGACGACCAACTATCTGCGTTCGCTCGGCCTGCAGCTCGTGCTCGCCGCGCCCGATACCGCGCAGGGCACGCTCAGCGGCGTGCTCGACAGCTACATCGAGCTGTTCCGCGATGGCGATCTGCTCCAGGTCGAACGGATCGAGGTCAAGGCGGCTGCCCGCGCGCTGTTGCTCAGCGACCAGTTCGACCTGCATCCCGAGCTGCTGGCCGAGGAGACCGCCCGTATCGCGAGCGAGCGCGGCGCGACGTGAGCGCCGCCCGGCGCGTGCTCGAACGGCTGCTGCGCAAGGGCGAGCGGGCACGCCTGCGCGGCCAGTCCGCGCCCGCTTCGTTGCCGATGACGGGCGCGAGCGCGGCCGAGTACCTCGCGCTGTCCACCCTTGCCGAGCAGGAAGACTTCCACGCGCAGGTCCGCCTGGCCGAGCGCGACGGCGCGATCTCGGCCCAACGCGACCGCCATCGAGACGACGGGCAACGCCTGCTGCGCCTGACGGTGCGCGATCTCGACGCGTTGGCGCAGCACCTGGGAATCGCATTGCTGGACACGCGCATGGCTGAGGCCAGGGCCCGGCTGGACGGGTGGCTGCCACGCTTTCCGGTCATTGCCGAGGTGCTCGACGCCTGGGCGCAGGGCAAGGGGCCAGGCCACGGCCCTGAATCGGCGGCCGACCTGGCCGACGCGGCGCGGGTCGTCGCGGCGCGCCACGCCGATGCCGGCGCAGAACGGATGCTGCGGCGCGAGAGCGTTCGCCTGCTGGGCGACAGCAAGCGGCTGGAGGCCCTGACGCCGTGGCTCGCGCTTCTGATCGGCGGTGAGGTGAATGCAAGCGCGCCTGAGCGCGAGCACGTCTGGTCGGCACTCGGTCTGAGGCGCGAGCCGCAGCCGATGCTGATCGCCGGGACCGGCACGCTCGTTGTCGACGGCACCGGCTTGCCGTTGGTCCGGCCCTATCTCGGCATCCCGGTCGAACGGCTCGACGCGGTCGTGACCGGGGCGCGATTCCTGCTGACGATCGAGAACCTGGCCAGCTTTCACGATGCGGCGGCCTGCGAGGGGGCCGCAGACGGGCTGCTGGTCTACACAGGGGGGATGCCATCGCCGGCCTGGCGCCGTGCCTGCGCACGGGTGCTGCAGGCATTGCCCGACGACGTGGCTGTCTACCACTGGGGCGATATCGACGAAGGCGGCTTCCGGATTGCGGCCACGCTGGCCGCCGCGATGCGCGAGGCGGGCCACGTGGTGCGGCCCTGGCTGATGTCGCCGCAGGACCTGGCACCGGCCGAGATCGAAGCCGCGCGCCGCCCGTCGGCGACGCAGCTCAGCGCCATGCTGCGCTGGGCGCAGGCGGCGGGGTGGCCGGATGTCGCCCAAGTGCTGACCGTCCGTCCGCTGCTGCTCGAGCAGGAAGCGTTGCGTGCACGGCTGCCACTGCAAGCGAGCGCGCCGTCTGACACGGGATCGCGACATCTGCATGACAGGGGTGTTGACCGGGTGTGAATTCGGCTTACAATGCGCGCCCCGCAACGCTGTGACGACGCTGAGGTCGGCCAGGGAAGCGGGGACCGGTCGGACTTCTGGGGTTTCACAGGGAGTTGACAGATCGGGAAGCTGCGCTAAGATGTGCGGCTCCTTCGGCGGAAACGGGCTTCGGTTCGGGCCACGAAGGGAAGGCAAAAAGATTCACCGAAAGGTGTTGACGG
>NZ_JBBAXQ010000003.1:0-290182 GCF_037198055.1 Luteimonas sp. gir | reverse complement strand
CGAGGTCTTGCTCACCGTGATCGACGTGGCAACGACCGGATGTTCGGTCTCGCAGGTCGTACACACCGGCTCGGGGTCGTTGCCGCCCGGCGGGATGGTTGCAGTCACGACATTGCCGACGCTGCCCGTCGCATCCGCGTTGACGGTCGCGGTGTAGGTCAGCGTATACGTGCCCGGCAGCGTGCCGGCAGGCAAGGTGCAGCTCAGCGCACCGGTGCAGGCAAATGCACCTGCATCGGTCACTGCACCAAAGGTCAGACCTGCGCCCAGGGTGTCGGCGAGCGTCAGCACTTCAGTCGTGGCCGAGTTCGCAATGGTCGCCGCCAGCGTGTAGGTCAGCGTGTCGCCAGGCGACACCTCGCTGCCCGAGGCCGGGTTCGAGCTCTTGCTCACCGTGATCGACGTCGCGACGACAGGATGCTCGGTCTCGCAGGTCGTGCACACCGGCTCGGGGTCATTGCCGCCCGGCGGTGTGGTCGCCGTCACGACATTGCCCACGCTGCCGGTCGCGTCCGCATTGACCGTCGCGGTGTAGGTCAGTGTGTACGTGCCCGGCAAGGTCCCAGCAGGCAAGGTGCAGCTCAGCGCACCGGTGCAGGCGAATGCGCCGGCATCGGTCACCGCACCGAAGGTCAGGCCGGTGCCGAGCGTATCGCTCAGCGTCAGCACTTCGGTCGTCGCCGAACTGGCGACCGTTGCCGTCACCCTGTAAGTCAGCGTGTCGCCGGGCGACACCTCGCTGCCCGATACCGGGTCGGAGGTCTTCGTCACCGTCACGACCGAGGCCAAGGGATGCTCGGTGGCGCAGCTCGTGCAGATCGGCGAGGGGGGCTGCGGATCGTCCGGATCGCCGCCGCCCGTGGCGATCACCACGTTCCCGACCGACGTCTGCGCATCCGGGCTGACAGTGGCGGTGTAGACGACACTGTACTCGCCCGGCGCCGTCCCGGCCGGCAAGGTGAAGGTGCGGGCGTTGCCGCTCCCCCCTTCGACGAAGTTGCCGGCGCTGGTCACGGCGCCGAAGATCAGGCCCGCGCTGAGCGTATCGCTCAACACGACGTCGGACTGGGTGGCGGCTTCGGTCACACGCACGTTTAGCGTGTAGGTGATGACCTGCCCTGCGGTGACGATCGAGCCGGCAAGCGGGTCAGCGCTCTTGACGACCTCAACGACCGGACGCGCCACAGTGACCGTCGCGTTCGCGGTGTTGTTGGCAAGATCGATGTCGTTGGTACCCGCCGGCGCGGAGACGGTCGCGACGTTGGTCACGGACGTCGACTGCGCGAACGCCGGAGACGCTCCTGCCAGTCCCAGAAGACATGCCAATACCGTACCGCCGGCGGCCGATGCGGCCGCCCGGATGTTGTTCAACAGCATCCCGCAATCCCCCGAAAAACCTGCCATGGCCCGAGATCGACGGACCCGCATTTCCCTGAATGACGATTCGGCCACGCGACAAAAGAGCTCGATCGAGCTCGTCGTTCAGAAAGGACGTTCCCCGCGTAATAAGTCGCCCGCGCCAAAAGCACCCACGGCGGGAGGACGGCATTTTATGCACGCAATAATTCGACGTCAATCACAGATTTTCTACATCGCTTTATGTTAGCGAGTGAGAGAATCGGTGAGATAAATGGTCGCATTCAGCATCCCGAGCCTGCCCTCGCTCGAAGCAGGAAAGCCCCCATATCGAGCTGCCCGACCGCGTTGCTGACCCAAGGCAGTGCCCTGTCGGGGGGATCTGTGCACCACGCTTCGCAGCAGGACGATGGCAGTTGGGCTACGGACATCACGTACGACCGATGCCGTATACGGCTTGTGGTTTGGCTTGTCCGCCCAAGCTTCGCGCACCGATGTCGTGATCGGAGCTGCACGCAGATATGGCCTCCCTGCGGGTAGCGATAGGGCTGGCCAGGCAGACGCACTGCCGGCGCTGCCGTCATTTGAATGTCCCTGCAATTTCTGCGCATCGAGGCTGCGCTCGAACGCATCGGGCGGGAATTACCGAGCCGATCCCTTACCCCGGTTCAGATGCCACGAATGATCCAGCGCCCCGCGGCCGGACAGTGGCGGCATCGGCCGGTCACCACCGGCGCCTCTTCGCGTCAGACTGCCCGCGCCGCCATCACCAGGTCAGCACATATCCCACACCGCGGACCGAGCGCAGTGGCAGTGCCATCCCGGTGCTGTCCTGGCATTTGCGCCGCAGCCGATAGACCAGCATCTCAAGCCGATGGGGGTCGAACTCGTGTACGTCGTCGACAAGCCCGGCGATCAGGTCCTCGCGTCGCACCGGCTGTCCCGGCGAGCCGGCGAGTCGGCGCATGACTTGCTGCTCGGCGAGCGTGAGTTCGACCGCGCGGCCGTCAGGCAGCAGGATGTTCCACCCACGCTCGTCGAGCCGCCAGCCGGTCTCGCCACTGCCCTCCTCCCCCATCTCGCCGCCTTCGCTGCCGTCGGAAGGGACGACGCGGCGCGAGAGGTTGCGCAGCGTGGCGATCAACGCGCTGGCCTCGACCGGCTTGGTCAGATACGCATCGACCCCGGCTTCCAACCCACGCAGCCGGTCGCTGTTGGACACGTAGCCGGTCAGCATGACCAGCCCGATCGTGGGGGCAGCCTCGCGCAGATGGCGGGCGATCGCGAAGCCGTCCTCGTCCGGCAGGCCGACATCGAGCAGCACCAAGTCGTACCGGCTGGCCACCAGATCGCGATACAGCGCCAGCGCGCCGGGCATGCCGGTCGCCTCGAACCCGGCTGCACGCAGCAAGGGCACCAGGATCTCGTCACGCAGCTCGTCGTCGTCCTCGACCACCGCGACTCTGACACGCTCAACCGCCGCCCCGTTCACGCCATCTATCCCATTCCGAAGCGGGCGCCTCTCCCCGCGGGTCATTCGACAACGATAGCAAAACCCCGGTGAGCGCTGATCCCGGCACCGTCACCTGGCGTGATCACCAGCCACAGCTGCACCAAGCCAGCCGTGTCCGGGACGCGGCATCGGCCCGGGAGACTGGAGCAGCGCCCGCGCGGCGGCAGCCGCCTGGGCCGAGAGCGCATCGTCGACGCTGCAGCGATCCGCCACCCGGCTGGCGACCACACGGCCATCGCGCAGGACCAGCCGCGCGCCCGGCTGCCGGGGCACGCGCTCGCCGGGCAGCAACGTCCCGGCGAGATTCAGCGGATCGGACGCGCCCACACAGATCAGTTCGCCGTCCGCAGGACGCGCACGGACCGCACGCAGCAGGCCGACGGCCTCGGGCAGCGCGTACTGCTCGCCCGACAGCCCGGCCACGAAGCGGCCGCCGCGGATCTCGCCGCGGGCCTCGAGCCGGCGGTAGACCCGCACCAGCTCCCGCCATGGCGGCAGCCAATCGGGTTCCCGATCGAGGATCCGCCAGCAGACCACGCCGTAGCGCCGCAACAGCACGCACGCCACGTGCTCCAGGTCCTCGGCATCGGCACCGCCGGCACCGCGCCTGGGCTGGCTCCAGCGCCCGGCATCGGCGATGCCGACCAGCGGCCTCCCGCGCCGGCGCCCACCGGTCGCCGGCCGACGCGAGGGCGGCACCAACAACGCGCGCAGGCCTGTGAAACTGTCACAGTGCGCGCGCCCGGCAGCGACCAGCTCCGATAGCCCGTCCTCCAGCTCGGTCTGCAGCAGTCGCGTATGCGCCTGCAGGTCGTCGAAGAACGACGCCCCCTGCCGTGCCAGCGCCTCGTCGATCCGGCGCGCGCGCGAAGACAGCACCTCCGCGCCTGCCGGCGCGGGCGCCAGGCGCATCCAGCGCGGCGCATCCAGCCTCGGCAGCAGTGCGATCGGGATCTGACGCAGGTGGCCGCCGCTCCCTTCGCCGGCGCGCGGCCGTAGACGCAGCCAGGCCAGGCGTCCGGTGGTGCACAACGCATCGAGCCAGCCGGGCGAGAAGTCCGGCACCCGCGCCGGCAGCAGATCCGCCTCCCATGCCGCCGCAGGCGCCTCGTAGCCCTCGAGCTGCGCCAGCACGCCGGCCAAGGCCTCGGCACCGTGCACGCGAGCGCCCTGCGACACATGTTGCCAGTCGCACAGGAAGCGCACGTAGTCGGTCACCGGTACCGGCTCGATCTCGCGACGCATGCGCCCCAGCGTCTCGCGATGGATGCGGGCCAAGAGCCCACGCTCACACCACTGGACCGGCCCCGCCGTGTCGCCGCAGAACCAGCCCTGCATTGCGGTGCCCTCGTGCTCGAGCGCGTGCAGCGCCGGCAGCAGCGCAGACGCCGCCAGGCCGAGTGGCGCAGCCAACGCCTCGGCCGTCACCGGCCCGAGCCCGCCCAAGCGTGCACGGACCAGTTCCAGCAGCGCGGCCTCACGCGTCCACGCCACTGCGTATTCGTCCGGCACCGCAACCTCGGGTCGGATCGCAGCCTCGGGATGCAATGCGCGCAGCAGCGGCAGTCGCTCGACCGCAACCCAGACCGCGACCTCGTCGCCCACGGGCACGCGCGTCGCACGCGCATCGCCGGCCAGCGCCGCCAGCAGCGCAGGCCAATGCGCGAGGGCCGCTGCCTCATCCTCGGCGATGGCGCCCAGCATCATCAGCGCGTCGTGCATCTCGTCGGGCGTCGCCGCTTCCGGCCACGCCTCCTCGCGTACCCGCGCGATCGCCGCCGGGTCGAGCCGCCCCAGGTCGTCCGCCGCCGGATCGTCCCAGCGACGCCGCTGCACCGCCTGGGTCCGACGTTCCTCCAATGGCGCATCGTCGAGAAAGGCATAGGGGCGCGCGTTGATCGCCTCGGCGGCCAGCGGCGACGGCGCGGTCAGCTCGCAGGCGCGCACTGCGATCCGGCCGGCCTCAATGTCGCGCAGCACCGCCAGCCAGCCTGACGCGTCCATCGCGACTTCCAGGCAGTCATACAGCGTCTGCGCGACCAGAGGATGTTCGGGAATCTCGCGCTGGCCGACGATGTTCTCCAGGCACGCGACCTGGTCGGGGAATACTGCCGCAAGCAGGTCCTCGCTCTTCATCCGCTGCAACTGCGGCGCGACCTTGCGGCCGCCGGCAAAACGCGGCAACGCGAGCGCGGTGGTCGCATTCCAGCGCCAGCGCACGCCGAACAACGGCGCGTCCAGCAACGCCTGCACCAGCACCTCACGCGCGCGCGCTGCGCGCAGATAGTCCATGACCTCGGCCAGCGGAAAACTGTGGCTGGTCGAGAGCGACAGCACGATCGCGTCCTCGGTCGCCGCCGCCTGCAGTTCGAAATTGAACTTGCGGCAGAAGCGCTTGCGCAGCGCCAGGCCCCAGGCACGGTTGATGCGGCTGCCGAACGGCGTATGCAGCACCAGTTGGGTGCCGCCGGTGGCGTCGAAGAAGCGCTCGAGCACCAGGCACGACTGGGTCGGCAGCGCCCCGAGGGCATCGCGTGCACGCGCCAGGTAATCGACCAGTTGCGTGGCCGCTTCGGCCGATAGACCCGCCTCATCCTGCAGCCAGGCGCAGGCACGCGGATGTCCCGATGCCTCGCCCGGCGCGTCGAGCAGGGCCTCGACCTGCGCACGCAGCCGCGCCACACCCGCCGACAACGCGTCCGTGCGACCGGGTGCCTCGCCGATCCAGAACGGGATGTTCGGCGGCAGGCCCTGCGCATCCTCCACACGCAACCGCCCTGCTTCCACCCGCAGGATCCGGTAGCTGGCATTGCCCAGCTGGAACACATCGCCGGTCAGGCTTTCGACCGCGAAGTCCTCGTTGACGGTGCCGATCGACTGCGACTCTGGCTCGAGCAGTACGGTGTAGTCGCCGGTGTCGGGGATCGTGCCGCCGGACATCGTCGCGACCATGCGCGCGCCCTTGCGCCCACGCAGCCGACGATGCACCGCGTCGCGATGCACGTGGCCGGCGCGCGGTCCGTGGCGCCCGACAAAGCCCTCGGCGAGCATGCGCACAACCGCGTCGAAATCCGCGCGCGCCAACTCGCGATATGGCCACGCCCGGCGCACCAGCGCGAACAGCGCGTCCTCGTCCCAATCCTGCATCGCAGTTTCGGCGACGATCTGCTGCGCCAGCACGTCGAGCGGCGCCGGCGGGATGCGCAATGTGTCCAACTCGCCGCGGCGCACGCAGTCGAGCAAGGCTGCGCACTCGACCAGCTCGTCGCGTGTCGTCGCCAGCAGCCTGGCCTTCGGCACGCCACCGACCTGATGTCGTGAACGGCCCGCCCGCTGCAGAAACGCGGCGATCGAACGCGGCGAGCCGATCTGGCACACCAGGTCGACATCGCCGATGTCGATGCCCAACTCCAGTGACGCAGTCGCCACCAGCACGGTCAGCTCGCCGCGCTTGAGCCGTTGCTCGGCGTCGAGCCGCGCCTCGCGCGCGAGGCTGCCGTGGTGCGCCGCGACGCGCTCGCGGCCCAGCAGTTCGCCGAGGTGACGCGCCGCCCGCTCGGCCATACGCCGCGTGTTGACGAACACCAGCGTCGTCCGGTGCGCCTGCGCCAGGTCGGCGATGCGCCGATAGAGCTGCATCGCCTGGTCGTTGGACAGCACCGCCGACAGCGGCGTCGGCGGCAACTCCAGCGCCAGGTCGCGCGGCCGGTCCAGTCCGACCTCGACGATGGTGCAGCCGCTGTTCTCCGGCTCCACTGTGCTAGCCACGACCTCGCCCTCCCCCGCATGCGGGGCCGAGCCAGGCTGGGCCTGCGCAGTCGCTGCGCGATCCCCACCGCGCTCGCCGACCAGGAACCGGGCCACCGTGTCGATCGGCTTCTGCGTCGCCGACAACCCGACCCGCTGCAATCGCCTGCCGCACAGCGCCTGCAGGCGTTCTAGCGTCAGTGTCAGATGGCTGCCGCGCTTGTCGCCGGCGACCGCATGGATCTCGTCGACGATGACGCTACGCACGTCGCCGAGCATCGCCCGCCCCGAGGCCGAGCCCAGCAGCACGTACAGCGACTCGGGCGTGGTCACCAGGATGTGCGGCGGCCGTCGGCGCATGCGCGCGCGCTCGGCCTGCGGCGTATCGCCGGTTCGCACCGCTGTGCGGATCGCCACCTCCGGCAGCCCCATCGCCGCCAGCGCCGCGCCGATGCCCGCCAGCGGCGCCTCGAGGTTGATGCGTACGTCGTTCGACAGCGCCTTGAGCGGCGACACATAGACCACTCGCGTCGCGTCCGCCAGCGTGCCGCCGGCCTCGAGGCCCTCGCGCACCAAGCCATCGATCGCGACCAGGAATGCGGTCAGGGTCTTGCCCGAGCCTGTCGGTGCCGACACCAGCACATCGCGCCCGACCGCGATCGCCGGCCACGCCGCGACCTGCGCCGGCGTCGGCGCCGCGAACGTGTCGCCGAACCACTGCGCGACCGCGGGATGGAGGGTGTCAAGGGGCATGGCGCACATGATCGCGGTGGCGACCGGGCGGACGGGTCGGCGGCTACAAGATCCACGATATGCGCCCGCCGCGCGCCTGCTTCAACCGGCGCCGCAGTGCGTGTTCAGCAGTGCCGCAGGATGCCCAAGGGCTGCTGTGCAGCGGGTCTGCTCATCGCGACCCGTGCACCGCGCCGGCGATCGTTTTCTGGATGCTGTCACTGCGTGTACCCCAGTCGGGGTGATCACCATCGCTCTCGTGACCGGCCAGCGCCTGCCTTGCGCCATCCAGGATCGTCTCGCACGACAAGCCCAGTACGCACAGCGCCAAGGCGGCGAATGCATCGGCGAACAGCTCCGCAGCGCGCATGTCCGTATGGTCCGAACGCCGGATCGCTTGCTTGACTGCAGCGGGGACCGTCGCCTCATGATCGATCGCGTGCCCGAGCTCGTGAAGCATCGCGAACCGCGTCGTCGTCGGCCCTTGCTCGATCACGTCCCGGGCGATATTGATCCGCCCGTTCTCGATTCGAGTGCTACCGCCGATCTCCACCACCAGGCGTTCGGACAACGTGGCCAGCACGTCGGCCAGGGCATCGCGATCCTCGGGCAACAAGTCCTCGAATACCGACAACCCGTCGATCGCCGAGCAGATCACACGCAGGTCGTCCTGCCATCGGTCGACCACATGCTGCGACCCGACCACTGCCTGCGCGATGGGCAGATAGTCGTCGACGATGTCGTCGATCGTGAGCGTGTCGTCGCAGAGCGTCTCGCGAAAGTAGTGGACGATATCGTCCAACGCGGCCTCGCCAACCACGCCTCCCTGGTAACGCACGTAGGCGGCCAGCGCATCGACGGCGGGCTGACGGGAATCGGAGGTGTCTTGTCGGCGGGGCATCTCGGCGTCTCCATGGCAGGTGGAAACAGCCTGAGCGCAGGCGACAGCGGATACGATCGGACCCGAACTGATTCGGCCCTCGGTCGTTGTCCGATCTGCGCGGCGTCAACAGCACGCATCGCGCTGCATCCAGACGGCCAGAACGTTTCCAGAGCGCCGGAGATCTCGTCGACGGAATGGTGGGTCGTGATGGATTCGAACCATCGACCAGCGGATTAAAAGTCCGATGCTCTACCGACTGAGCTAACGACCCATCGACGGGCGGTGTACCACCCGGTCAGCGCCTCCTGGCCACCAGGGTGGCGGAGGATGCCTGCCGCCTGTGGCGGCACCGGCACCAGGCCGGAGACGCATTGTACCGGACAGGAGCCGCCGTCTGCAGCGGTGCGCCACCGGGCGTGCTCTAGGCGTGCGGACCGCCGACGAGCTCGCGCCCCTGCTCGGTCAAGTCGATGTCGCCGTCCTCGGCCAGCACCGCGTAGCCGGCACGCACGGCCCAGTCGGTCTCGGCCTCGGTGATCGGCGTGGTGGCGTCGATATCGCGCAGGATCCGCAACTGGTCGTCGGTCAGGGGCATCGGGGGGGTGTCCGTGTGTGGAGTTCATGCCCACGGTACGCACGCGCCGTGACAGGCACGTCGCGGTTGCATAGCGTGGAGCATGCGGACGCGGCGGCATCCCCCGCTCGTCGGTCCCTGCAACGCAGCCGAGGAATGCGCGCATCGGCGATACCCACATGCCGTCAGGATCGGCGAAGACCTCGCCGACAGGCCAGCAAGACGCCGCGGATTGGCGGCTCAGCCGGCCACGGTGGGCACGTAATGGGTCGGATCAGCCGCGCCCGCGGCGGCGAAGCCATCGGCGCGCAATCGGCAGGCATCGCAATGGCCGCACGCCCGGCCCTGCGCATCGGCGCGGTAGCACGACACGGTCAGTCCGAAGTCCACGCCCAGCCGCAGGCCCTCGCGGACGATATCGGCCTTGCTCATCTGCTGCAGCGGCGCGTGGACGCGGATGCCGGCGCCCTCGACGCCAGCCTTGGTCGCAAGGTTCGCCAGCCGCTCGAACGCAGCGACGAACTCCGGCCGGCAGTCCGGATAGCCCGAGTAATCGACCGCATTGACGCCACAAAACAGGTCGGCCGCGCCGATCACCTCGGCCCAACCCAGGGCCAGCGACAGCATGATCGTGTTGCGGGCCGGCACGTAGGTCACCGGAATGCCGGCACTGCCGGCCTCGGGAACCTCGATGTCGTCGGTCAGCGCCGAGCCGCCGAACGCACGCAAGTCGACATCGACGGTCTTGTGCGCGACCGCGCCCAGAGCGGTGGCCACGCGCGCGGCAGCGTCGAGCTCGGAGGTATGCCGCTGCCCATAGCGCACGCTCAACGCATGCACGGCGAAACCCTGCTCGCGGGCGATGGCGACGACGGCGGCGGAATCCATACCTCCGGACAACAGGACGACGGCGTTTTTCATGGCGTTTGTGTTTCGTACTTCGTGAGTGATCACAGGCTAGCGCATCGAGCACATCCCACGGCTGCGGATCGCCCTGCCCCGTCGCGATAAACGGCGCCGGCTACCGCCCCGGCTCGTCGTTCCACAGCAGCTTGTGCAACTGCATCTGGAACTTGACCGGCAAGCGGTCGGCGACGATCCAGTCGGCGAGGTCGCGTGCGGAAATCTCGCCCTTGCTCGGTGAGAACAGCACATCGCAGCGCTGATGCAGGCCCCGCTCAAGGACAAGATCGCGGGCCCATTCGTAGTCGGCGCGCGAGCAGATCACGCACTTGATCTGATCGTGCGCAGTCAGCAGCGCGAGGTTGTCCCACAGGTTGCGGTGCGCCTCGCCCGAGCCCGGCGTCTTGATGTCGACGACACGGCTCACGCGCGGGTCGACGTCGGAGACATCGAGCGCGCCCGAGGTTTCGAGCGAGACCTGGTAGCCGGCATCGCACAGCCGCTCGAGCAGGCCGATACAGCGCTTCTGCGCCAGCGGCTCGCCGCCGGTCACGCAGACATGCCGCACGCCCTGGCGCGCGACCTCGGCGAGGATCGCGTCGATCGTCCACCACTCACCGCCGTGGAAGGCGTAGGCGGTGTCGCAGTAGCCGCAGCGCAGCGGGCAGCCGGTCAGACGGACGAACACCGTGGGCCAGCCCGCGTCACGGGCCTCGCCCTGCAGCGACAGGAAGATCTCGGTGAGCTTGAGCCGGTCGGCCGCGGATGCGGCGACCGCATCGGGCGCGACGGCGGTCATCGGGTCAACGCAGGCGCGAGAGCTGGATCGCGCGCAGCCGGTCGGCTGCCGTGCGGGCCGCATCGGTGCCCGGATACTGTGTGCCGACCTCGGCCAGCGTGGCCTCGGCCGCGTCCAGATTCTTCAGCCCGTACTGCGACAGGCCGACCTTGAGCAGGGCGCCGGGCGCCTTGTCGCTAGTGGGATAGCGCTGCAGCAGCGCGCGGAACTGCTCCTCGGCCAGGGCGTAGTTCTGGGTGACGTAATAGCTCTCGCCCAGCCAGTACAGCGCATTGGGCGCATAGCTGCCCTGCGGATGCTGGGCCAGGAAGGCCTGGAACAAGGTCGCCGATTCGGCGTAGTCGCCATTGCGCAGCGCGGCGAACGCCTGCTCGTAGGCGCCGCGCTCGTCGGCCGGCGCCTGCGCCGTCGTCGGCGTGGCGGCAGGCGGCGGCGTGACCCCACCTTGTGACGCCGGCGCGGGCGCGGACCCGACGGCCCCGCGCCCAAGCTCGGGCAGCTCCATGCCGCCGGCACCACCGGTGCCACCCGCACCGCCTCCAGCGCCCTCGAGCCGGTTGAGCCGGCCGTCGATATCCAGGTACTGGCTACGGTTGCTGTTCTTGAGCTGTTCGTTCTGCTGCTGCAGTTCCTCGACCTGCGAACGCAGGGCGACGAGTTCCTGCCGCAACTGGTTGACCTGATTGAGCAGGTCCATGTTCGCGCTGGTGTCTCCCGAGCGGGCCTCGAGCGCGGCGACGCGGTCGGCCAGGCTCGCGCGCTGCGCGGACGCGGGCGCGGCGACCACGAGGGTCGCCGCGAACGCAACTGGGAGTACCAGCCATTGACGCATCGAAAGCATCAGCGGGCGGTGTAGATGATCTCGACGCGACGATTGCGGGCCCAGCAATCCTCGTTCGACTCGGTGCACACCGGACGCTCTTCGCCGTAGCTCACGACAGCCAGCTGGGCAGACGAACCACCGTTGGCCTGCAGCGCCGAGGACACGCCGTTGCCACGGCGCTCGCCCAGGCCCTGGTTGTACTCGCGGCTACCGCGCTCGTCGGCGTGGCCTTCGAGCGAGATGCGCGCCGAGCTGCGGTCACGCAGGTACTTGGCGTGGCAGCTGACGATGGCCTGGAACTCCGGACGCAGCGAGTCCTGATCCAGATCGAAGTACACCACGCGCTGGCGCAGGCAGGCATCGCTGTCCAGGTCGGCCGGCGTGTAGGCACCTGCGGTCGACGGGGTCGGCGCGACCGTGCCGGTGGACGGACCGGTGTCGACCGGCGCTTCTTCCTTCACCTTCTTGGAACACGCGACGGCGGCGGTGCAGAGCAGCGCTGCCAGCATCACACGGGTGGTCGTCTTCATCTCGTCGATCCTTGGTTATGTCGAATCAGGGCAGTGAGTATTGTTGTTAAGGACGTGCAGGCAGCGTCAGCGCTGTTCCCGGAACGGACCCCATGCCGGTTCGCGCACATCACCATCGGCGAGGACGAGGCGCTGGCGTACCCGGCCATCCGAAGAGACCGCGTACAGCACACCCCTACGCCCCTCGCGCGCCGCGTACAGGACCATGCCGGCGTTCGGAGCGAAACTCGGCGATTCGTCGAGCGATCCGGGCGACAGCGTGGACCAGCGGGGCGACCCCAGGCTGCGATCCAGCAGTGCAATACGGTACACGTTGCCCGACCCTTGCGCCACGACGATTTTCTTGCCATCGAAAGAAACCGACGGGTCGGCGTTGTAGCTGCCCTCGAAGGTCACCCGGGTGGCGTTGCCGCCGCTCGCCGGCGCCTGATAGACCTGCGGCCGGCCGCCCCGGTCGGAGATGAAGTACAGGCTGGCACCATCGGGCGCCCAGACCGGCGAAGTGTCGATCGCGAAGTGGTTGGTCACCTGGGTCAGCGCCTTGCTGCCCAGGTCCATCACGTAGATCTCGGGGTTGCCGCTGCGCGAGAGCGACAGCGCCAGACGCCGGCCATCGGGCGAGAACGCCGGGGCGCCGTTGATACCGCGGAAGCTGGAGACCAGCTCCCGGCCGCCGGTCGAAATGTCCTGGATGTAGATCGCCGAATTGCCGCGCTCGAAGCTCACGTAGGCGATGCGGCGACCGTCCGGGCTCCAGGCTGGCGAGAGCAGCGGCTCGTTGGAGCGCACCACGGTCTGCGGGTTGTGGCCATCGGAATCGGCGACGACCAGCGCATACCGGGCGCTCTGCCCCAACCCGGTCTGGGTCACGTAGGCGATCCGGGTCCAGAACGCGCCGCGCACGCCGGTGATCTTCTCGTAGATCGCGTCGGCCATCTGGTGGGCGACGTCCCGCATCGCGTTGGCGCGGGCGGTCATCGCCAGGCCGAGCATGCGTTCCTGCTTGGCGACGTCGAACAGCTCGTACTCGACCCGGTAGCCACCGCCGCCGGCGTCGACGACCCGGCCCACGACCAGGAAGTCCTGGCGCAGCGCGCGCCACGTCGGGTACTGGACCTCGCTGCCGCGGGTCGGGCGCTCGACGATGTCGCGGTCGGGCAGCGTACGGAACTGCCCGGAGCGGTCGAGGTCGGCGCGGATCACTGCGGCCACGTCGGTGTCGGGCGCGGTGCCACTGCCCTGGTAGGGCATCGGGACGACCGCGATCGGCATCGCCTGCGCGCTGCCGCCGGTGATATCGATCTCCAGACCCTGCTGTTGCGCGCTGGCCATCATCGGCAGTGCGAGCGCGAACAGGGCGATCAGACAACGGATCAGGATGGGTTTCATCGGCCTACCGGACATGGAAATGGAGAGAGACCCGCGCAGCTTGGCCGCTGCACGGCGCAACAGGATGAATCCGGGCGCAATCATGGCGCGCCGCTGGTGAAGGTGATGACGAGCTGGCGCTCGAACACCCGCTCGAAACCCGCGTACGGCAATGGGGAGGCCCGGTACACCGCCTCGAGCAAGGATTGCCGGGCGGTTGCATCGAATCCGCACTCGAGCACGGGCTCGACCGACACCACGTCACCGCCGGGCAACTGCCGGACCAGTACCCGGCAGCGCACATCCTCGGCGATGTCGGGCTTGCGCCACTGGCTCTGCACGGCCTGATGCAGCGCCATCCGATAGCGAGTCTCGAGCGCGTCGTCAGCGCGGCCGGCGCCCGGTGTCGCCAAGCCGCACAGCGCCAGAGCACCCGCTACGAAGGCCGCCTTGGCCGTCGAAACCGCAGCCGGCATCGGTCAGTCCTGCGCGGTAAAGTTGAAGTTGAGGCGGCGGTTGAAGACCGATTCGAAGCCGGCGTACGGCAGCGGTTCGGCGGCACGCACCGCGGCCTCGACCGAGCGCCGCCCCTGGGCGTCGTACGGGCACGATGGGTCGAACTCGACGCTGATCACCTCGCCGCCCGGCAACTGGGTGATGTACAGGCGACAGCGCTGGCCCAACTGGACATTGTCGGGCCGGCGCCAGTTGCGACGCACCGCTTCCTGGATCGCCGCCGCGTACTTGGCGGCCAAACCGCTGTCGCCCTCGGGACGGCCGGGCGGCGGGCTCGCCGCCGACGACGCTGCAGACGCGGCCGCACGCTCGGCCGCCTGACGCGCCTCGCGGTCGGCGATCTGCTTGAGCCGCTGTTCGGCCAGGCGCGCCTCGCGCTGGGCCTTCTCACGCTCGGCGCGCAGCTTCTCCAGTTCCTGACGGGCAAGCCGGCGCTTCTCTTCGGCTTCCTGCTGCTTCTGCTGTTCGGCCAGCTCGATCTGCGCCTGCCGGCGCTTCTCTTCCTGCTCTCGTTCACGCGCCTCGGCAGCCTGCGCTTCGCGACGCACGGCATCCTGGGACACGGTGTCGGGCTTGGGCACGACCTCCTGCGGAGCCGGCTGGCGGGGCTCGACCGCATCCTCCGGACGCGGTTCGGGCAGCGGCTGCGGCGGCGCGGCGACCGGTTCGGGCTCTGGTTCGGGCAGCGGCTCGACCACGGGTTCGGGCGTGGGCTCTTGCGCCGGCTCCGGTTCGGGCACGGGCTCGGCGACCGGCTCGGGGCGACTGGCAAGCGCGCGCCGGTCGGCCGCGCTCAGCGCGTTGGGGTCGATGACGTCCGCCGAGACCGGCGAGCCGGCGGCCGAGGTCGGGCGCGACGACGCGCTCCACAGCGCGCCGAGCAGGATCAGCCCGAACAGCAGCACGTGGACCAGGATCGCCAGTCCGACTGCGATCGCGTCGTCGGAGCGCGATTCACGCATTCAGTTCGCGCCCTCCTGCGGGCGGCTGATCAGACTGACCTTGGAGATCCCGGCTTCGTTGATGAGGTCGATGGCGTTCATGATCCGCTGGTAGCTGGCGGCGCCGTCGCCGTTGACCAGGATCGTGGCTTCCGGGTTCTGGGTGTGGATGCCGCGCAGGCGCGCGACCAGATCCTCACGCGTGACCGAGGTGTTCTGCTGCTCGACCATCAGTGCCAGCTGGCCGTCGGGATAGACGCTCACGACCACCGGGTCCTTCGGCGTGCCGAGCGACTTGGCGCGCGAATCGGGCAGGTTGATGTCGGTGCCCAGGTTCATCAGCGGCGTGGTGACCATGAAGATGATCAGCAGCACCAGCATCACGTCGATGTAGGGCACGACGTTGATTTCGTTCTTGAGCTTGCGCCGCTTGGCACGGCGAAGGGAGATCGACGACATGGTGGGGTCCGGGTTCGTGGACGGTCCAGCGACCGCCCGGCGCGGCTGGGGTCAGTCGGCGCCGGTCTGACGTTCGAGGATCGAGGAGAACTCGTCGGAGAAGGCCTCATAGCGCGTGGCGATGCGCTCGACCTTGGTCGCGAAGCGGTTGTAGGCCCACACCGCCGGGATCGCCGCGAACAGGCCCATCGCGGTCGCGATCAGCGCCTCGGAGATACCGGGCGCGACGGTGGCGATAGTCGCCTCCTTGACGCTGGCCAGGCCGTGGAACGAGATCATGATGCCCCACACCGTGCCCAGGAGGCCGACGTACGGCGCGATCGAGCCGACATTGGCCAGGAATTCCAGGTTGCGCTCCAGGCCGTCGAGCTCGCGGGCACCGGCCACGCGCATGCCGCGCTGGGCGCCCTCGAGCTGGGTGCGGCTGTCGATGCCGCGGCGCTGGCGCTGGCGCGAATACTCGCGATAGCCGGCCTCGAAGATCGCTTCCAGGCCTTCGATCTCACGGCTGCGTTCGGTCGCCGAACTGTAGAGCTTGCCGATCTCGGCGCCCGACCAGAAGCGTTCCTCGAAGCGGTCGGCCTCTTTCTCGGCGCGGTCGAGCATGCGCTTCTTGCGGAAGATGATGACCCACGAGGAGATCGACGCCAGCAACAGCAGCAGCATCACCAACTGGACCGGGATCGAGGCATGCACGATCAGGTCGAGGATGCTCAGGTCGTTGGGCAGCGGCGCGGTCGCGGCGGCAGCCGCACCGGTGTTCGCCAGATCGGTGGCGCTGGCGGCCGCCTCCTCGGGCAGCGCCTGCACCTGGGTGGCGGACTGCAACAGCACGGGCATGGGGCTCATCCAGGATTACTCCGCTGACGTTTCGAGTGACTTGAGTTGGGTGTACAGCGCATCGGGCAGCGCGCGCGGACGGAAATCGGCCGTGCCCAGCGCCGCCACGCGCACCTCGGCATCGACCAGCAGCACGCCGTCCCGGCGGATCCGCTGGACGAACACCGCGCTCGCGCGTCGGCACTCACGCAGTACCACCTCGACCTCCAGCGCATCGTCGAGGCGTGCGGGGCTGCGGAAATCGATCCGCATCGCGCGCACCGCGAACAACGTGCCGTGCGCCTCCTGCAATGTGCTCTGGCCATGGCCGTGGGCACGTAACCACTCGCTGCGTGCGCGCTCCATGAAGGCGACGTACTGCGCGTGATAGACGACACCGCCGGCGTCGGTATCTTCCCAGTAGACGCGTGTCGGCCAACTGAATGCAGGCGAACCGGAATCGGGCATTGGTGATGGGGCGCTCATTGGGTCGGCTGACGGTTGGTGGCGTGCGGATGGCTGGCGGACACTCAGAACAAGGCCCCGGATTCCCCACTGCCCAATGCAGGTTCCTTGGGCTTGAGCCCCAGATGCAGGTAGGCCTTACGGGTGGCCATGCGGCCACGCGCAGTGCGCACCAGAAAGCCCTGCTGGATCAGATAGGGTTCGATCACGTCCTCGAGCGTGCCGCGTTCTTCGCTGAGCGCGGCGGCCATCGACTCGACGCCGACCGGGCCGCCGTCGAAATTCTCGATGATCAACTGCAGCAGGCGCCGGTCGAGCTCGTCGAAGCCCTCCGGATCGACCTTGAGCATCTGCATCGCGGCATGCGCGACGGCATGATCGATGCGGCCGCCGGCCCGGACCTGGGCGTAGTCGCGCACCCGCCGCAGCAGGCGGTTGGCGATGCGCGGGGTGCCGCGCGCGCGCCGCGCGATCTCGGCCGCGCCTTCCGGCTCGCAGGCCATGCCCAGGATCTGCGCCGAACGCCGGACGATGCGGGTCAGTTCCTCGGTGCTGTAGAACTCCAGGCGCTGGACGATGCCGAAGCGATCGCGCAGCGGGGCGGTCAGCAGGCCGGCGCGGGTCGTCGCGCCGATCAGCGTGAACGGCGGCAGGTCGATCTTGATCGAGCGCGCAGCCGGCCCCTCGCCGATCATGATGTCGAGCTGGAAGTCCTCCATCGCCGGATACAGGACTTCCTCCACGACCGGCGACAGGCGGTGGATCTCGTCGATGAAGAGCACATCGTGCGGCTGCAGGTTGGTCAGCAACGCGGCCAGGTCGCCGGCCTTCTCGATCACCGGGCCCGAGGTCACGCGCAGCGCCACACCCAGCTCGTTGGCGATCACATGGCTGAGCGTGGTCTTGCCCAGACCGGGCGGCCCGAACACCAGCACATGGTCCAACGCCTCACGGCGCTGCCGGGCGGCTTCGATGTAGATCGCCAACTGCTCGCGGACCGGTTGCTGGCCGAGATAGTCGTCGAGCCGCTGCGGCCGGATGCTCGCCTCGACGGCGTCGTCCTCGCGGGTGGCGTCGGCGGCGATGATGCGATCCTGGGTCATCCCGGCATGATCGCACGCCGCCGCCCCGAACCAGAACCGGGGTCAGTGTGCATTTTTCCTCGGGCCTCGATCAGCCCAGGCCCAAACCGGGGTTGGAGCGCGTTTCTTCAAAAAAATGCACGCTGACCCCGGTTCTTGAGGTCAGCGGCGCATGGCCTCGACGGCCAGGGCGAAGCTGTGGCGACGGGCGTCGTGGTCGAAGATGTTGGCGGTGAGCATCAGTTCGTCGGGCCGGTGCCGGGCGACGAAGTCGGCGATGCCTTCGCGCACGTCGGCCGGATCGCCGACCACCGAGCTGGCCAGAACCTGGGCCACCATGGCTTTTTCCGCCGGGTTCCAGAACGCCTCGATGTCGTCGATCGGCGGCGGGATCAGGCCCGGCATGCCACGGCGCAGGCGCACGAAGCTCTGCTGCTGGGTGGTGAACAGCCGCTGGGCCTCGGCGCGCGTATCGGCGGCAACGACGTTGAGCGCGAGCATCGCATGCGGCTGCTGCAGCCGCTTGGACGGGCGGAAGTCCCGGTGATAGAGCGCGAGCGCCTCGGTCATCGCGGCCGGTGCGAAGTGCGAGGCGAACGCATACGGCAGGCCGAGCGAGGCGGCCAACTGCGCGCCGAACAGGCTTGAGCCGAGGATCCAGACCGGTACGTCCAGCCCGGCACCAGGCACGGCCTGCACCGGTTGACCCGGCTTGGCGGGCTCGAAGTAGCGCAGCAGCTCCATGACGTCGGACGGGAACGCGTCGGCGCCCGCGTAATAGCGCCGCAGCGCCTGGGTGGTCGCCTGATCGGTGCCCGGTGCGCGCCCCAGCCCCAGGTCGATACGCCCTGGATACAGCGAGGCGAGCGTGCCGAACTGCTCGGCGACCTGCAGCGGCGCGTGGTTGGGCAGCATCACGCCGCCAGCGCCGACCCGGATCGTCGAAGTCCCCCCGGCAATATGGCCGATCAGCACGGCGGTCGCGGCGCTGGCGATGCCGGGCATGTTGTGATGCTCGGCCAGCCAGTAGCGTCGGTAGCCCAGCGCCTCGGCGTGACGGGCGAGATCGAGCGAGCGGGCGAACGAGTCGGCGGGCGTCGAGCCCTCGGTGACAGGCGCGAGGTCGAGAACGGAATACGGAATCATCGGTGGGCCTGGAGGGGGCATGCCCAGAGACATGGGGCCAGGGTCGGCGAACTCCATGGAAGGCAGGTGGAACGCTGCCGTGCGGTTGCCGTAACGGCTGTCGGCTGGGTACCGCGTGCTGCATCCGGCCGCATCGCGGGCCCTTTTCTCAGGCCCGACGCAGGACGAAGTGCGCGAACCGCGCCGCGAGCGCATCGGCGGCATGGAGCTGCCATTCCTCGGCCGGGTAGCCCGGACCACGGCATTGCTGCAGCGACCAGTGGCGCACGCCGCGCGCAGCGAGCGCATCTGCCAGCCGCAGCAGTTCGTCTTCCGGATACAGCCGCGGGTGCCAGGTCGTGCGGCACTCGTAGGCGATGCCGCTGTCGAGGACATGATCCAGCGACCGCCAGACGCGCTCGCCGCTGCCGGCAGCCGTTGTGACCTCGGCATTGCGCGCTGGCAGGGCCTTGATGTCCAGACCGATCCAGTCCAGCGCCGGCAGCAACGCAGCCAACCGCGCCGGATACATGCCACCGGTATGCAACGCGGTCTGGAACCCCAGACCGCGGACCGCGGCGACCGCGTCCCCGAGTGCCGGCTGCAGCGTCGGTTCACCGCCGGAGAAGACCACGCCGTCGAGCAACCCCCGGCGGCGATGGAGGAAGGCCTCGACCGTCGACCAGGGGATCTCGACATCGCCACGCGCCGGCAGCAGATCCGGGTTGTGGCAGTACCCGCAGCGCCACGGGCAGCCCTGCAGGAACAGCACAGCCGCCAGCCGACCGGGAAAGTCGATCCCGGTCATGGCGGTCATGCCGCCGATGCGGATCACGCGGCGCGCGCCGGGCGTCCAGGCTCGGCGAAGAAGCGGCGCTCGGCGTGCTCGCCGCGCTTGCCGATGTTGAAGCTGGACACGGGCCGGTGATAGCCCATCACGCGGGTCCAGACCTCGCAGCGCTGGCGCTCGTCGTCGCGCAGGGAGGTGGTGGCAGCAGGGGCGACATGGGACATACAAAACACTCCTTGGAGGTCATGGGTAGGCAGTGGTGCAACGAGGTTAGGAAGCGGGGTCAGAGTCGATTTTTCGATGCCCGGACATCCCGCTGACCCGGTTCTGGTATTTGAAATTCGACTCTGACCCGGTTTTGGGGTCAGGCGGTGGCGCGGCCCCTCTCGGCCAGGCGTTCGTCGTCGCAGCGCGGGCAGAACGGATGCTCGCCGGCGAGGTAGCCGTGGGTCGGGCAGATCGAGAAGGTCGGGGTCACGGTGACGTAGGGCAGCCGGAAGCGGCTCAGCGCGCGCCGCACCAGGTCCCGGCAGGCATCGCCGCTCGACAGTCGCTCGCCCATGTACAGGTGCAGCACGGTGCCGCCGGTGTAGCGCGACTGCAACGCCTCCTGGCGCTCCAGCGCCTCGAACGGGTCGTCGGTGAAGCCGACCGGCAACTGCGAGGAATTGGTGTAGTACGGCTGGGCATCGGTGCCGGCCTGCAGGATGTCCGGCCAGCGGCGGCGGTCTTCCTTGGCGAAGCGGTAGGTCGTGCCCTCGGCCGGCGTGGCCTCGAGGTTATACAGGTGACCCGTCTGTTCCTGGAACTCCACCATCCGTGCACGCACGTGATCGAGCAGGCGCACGGCGAATGCATGACCCCAGTCGCTGGTCAGGTCGTGTGCATCGCCGGTGAAGTTGCGGATCATCTCGTTGATGCCGTTCACGCCCAACGTCGAAAAGTGGTTGCGCAGCGTGCCCAGATAGCGCTTGGTGTACGGGAACAGACCGTCGTCGATCAGCCGCTGGATCACCTCGCGCTTGATCTCCAGGCTGCGCCGGCCCAGCTCGAGCAGGGCGTCGAGCCGCTCAAGCAGCGCTGTCTCGTCGCCGCGATGCAGGTAGCCCAGTCGCGCACAGTTGACCGTGACCACGCCCAGACTGCCGGTCTGCTCGGCGCTGCCGAACAGGCCGTTGCCGCGCTTGAGCAGTTCGCGCAGGTCGAGCTGCAAGCGGCAGCACATCGAGCGGATCATTCCCGGATCGAGCTCGGAGTTGATGAAGTTCTGGAAGTACGGCAGGCCGTACTTGGCGGTCATGTCGAACAGCCGCTGCGCGTTCTCCGACTCCCACGGGAAATCGGCCGTGATGTTGTAGGTCGGGATCGGGAAGGTGAACACCCGGCCCTTGGCATCGCCCGCGCTCATGACCTCGATGTAGGCGCGGTTGATCATGTCCATCTCGACCTGCAGCTCGCCGTAGGCGAACGGCATCGGCTCGCCGGCGATCACCGGCACCTGCGTGCGCAGATCCTCGGGGCACACCCAGTCGAAGGTGAGGTTGGTGAAGGGCGTCTGCGTGCCCCAGCGCGAGGGCACGTTGAGGTTGTAGATCAGTTCCTGGATGCACTGGCGCACGTCGTCGTAGGACAGCGCGTCCTTGCGCACGAACGGGGCCATGTAGGTGTCGAACGATGAGAACGCCTGCGCGCCGGCCCATTCGTTCTGCAACGTGCCCAGGAAATTGACGATCTGCCCGACCGCCGAGGACAGGTGCCGGGGCGGGCCGGCTTCGACCCGATTGGGCACGCCGTTGAGGCCTTCATGCAACAGCGTGCGCAGCGACCAGCCGGCGCAATAGCCCGACAGCATGTCGAGGTCATGGATGTGCAGGTCGCCCTCGCGATGGGCGCGGCCGACCTCGGGCGGGTAGACCTGCTCGAGCCAGTAGTTCGCGGTGACCTTGCCGGCCACATTGAGGATCAGTCCGCCCAGGGAGTAGCCCTGGTTGGCATTGGCATTGACCCGCCAATCGGCCCGGCTCAGGTACTCGTCGATCGAAGCGACCGGATCGATCAGGGCGGGCGCCCGGGTGCGTGCCATCGGCATTGCTTTCTTCCTCAACCACAAGATGTGGTGCGTATTTTGATTTTGATCACCACATATTGGATTGACCTGGATCAAGCACCGCACAGATCGCCTGTTCCCGCATGACTGGGTTCGGATCGGACACGTACCTGACGCGGATCAAGGCGGCGACCGCGTGGCGGTGGCACCGTGGCTCGCCTGGCGGCCCCTGACCGCCCCGTCGGATCGAGGAGCCTTGCGATGTCCGTGTCGTTGCAGCGGGTTGCGCCGCCACCGGTGCCGGGCGCATGAGTGGCGACATCGCCATGCCCAACAGCCATGGCCGCCCTGCTCCGCCACTGGCCGCGATCGCATTGGAGGCGGCGCGCCACGGCATCGACCGCATCGATGCAGCCCTGATCGCATTGCTGGCCGCGCGCCGCGGCGCTGCGGCACTGGCCGGTGGCATGAAGCGCGCGCTGGACCGCCCATTGCGCGATGCCGGCCGCGAGGCCCAGGTCCGGGCGCACGCACATCGGATCGCCGCGCGCCTGCACGTGCCCGGCGACACGGTGGACCGGCTGGCCACGCTGCTGATCGCCGACGCCTGCGACCGGCAGTCCCGCTCCACCTTTCCTCCTTCCCCACCGGCCCCCGCCATGACCGCGACCGCTTCTGCCTTCGATCCAACCAATCCCTCCCCGGCCGCCGCGCTGCTGCGCCTGCTCCCCCCGCCCGCGCGCTGGAAGCCGGTGCTGCGGCGCCTGCCACAACCGGTTGTCGAGGCCCCGCTCGAACGCGCGTTATCTCAGGTGTTGCAGACCGCGCAGATCGGGCCTGCGCTCGACCTGGTCGCCGGTCGGCGGCTGGGCATCGAGGTCGAGGATCTCGGCATCGCCGTGGTTCTGAGCTGGACGCAAGGCCGACTGCGGGCCGTACCTGGTCCGGCCGAGGCCAGCGTCCGCGGCCGCGCAACCGACCTGATGTTGCTCGCCAGTCGCCTGGAGGATGCCGACACGCTGTTCTTCCAGCGCCGACTAGTGCTCATCGGCGATGTCGAGCTCGGGCTGACCGTGCGCAATCTGCTCGACCGCATGCCCTGGGACACGCTGCCACTGGGCCTGCGCATCGCGCTGCAACGCAGCGCCCGAATCGCACGCGCCGCCCGCAAGGCGCATCGCTCGGCCTGAGGCGACAGCGCGCTGCCACGCAAACACAAGCCGGGTGAGCGATCCGCCCCGCGCGACGGGCCGAACGGCTGTCCTGCGGCACGTTGCAGGCGCTGCGCGCATGCGCACCCCGCAACGAGATGCGCCGCACGGCAGCGGCGCGATCGCGCGTTGACAAGAATCGGCATCAGGCCGGCTGTGCGGGCAGCGTCCCCAGGCCCGGCATGCCGTGCCAGTAGCCGTTACGGGCGCCCATGGGCGCGGGTGGCTCTGGTGCGTCGAGCATCGTGCGGAAACGCTCGACGATGGCTGCCATATCGCCGACCTGCGGTGACAGGCGCAGTACATCGACACCACAGGCGTGCAGCGCGTCACGCTCGGGCGCCATGTCGATCACATCGGTGCCCTGGATCTGCACGCCGTTGATCGTCAGGAACGGGTCACCCTCGCGCGTGTGCAACGGCAGCCCGTCGGGATGCTCGATGCAACGCAGGCCGCAGCGGTCCTTGGGCAGGTCGAGCGCGCGGGCGGTGAAGCAGCGCGCCGAGTACGACAGCGGCAGCCGGCCCCAGGCCAGCACCTCGAGTTCCGGCATTGTGCCGCCGTCGGCCTGGAGCGCGGCACGCAATTCGGTCAGCAGCGTGCGCCCCTGCTCGACACCCGGTACCCAGCGCTGCAGACCGTCCTCGACCAGCATCGCCAGCGCACGATGGTTGTAGACGTTGAGCGTCGGGCCACCGACGAACGGCAGTCCACGCTCGCGGCACAGTTGCACGGCTGACAGATCGTTGGCCTCGATCATGAAACGGCCGTTCTCGACCAGGCGCTGCATTGCACCGAGCTCGGACTCGGCCTCCAGCAACGCCAGCGTCGACAGCACGACCGCCTTGCCCGCCTCGGCCAGCGTGCCGGCCAGCGCCAGCCAGTCGGCGCCGCGCAACTCGCGGCGCTTGCTGCATACAGTTTCGCCCAGGTAGACGATGTCGACCGGCCAGGCAGTAACATCTCGATAGAACGCGAGTGTGGTCGCGCGCGGCCAGTAGTACTGCAACGGTCCAAGGCTGAGCTTCATCGAATCAATGCCAGGCACGGTGATAAGGCCCCAACGTGGTCTGCTGGCCTTCGGCATGCGCTGACAGCGCACGTTGCCAGTCGGGCTCGGTACGCCAGCGCTGCGGATCGTCGCGGTGACGGTCCAACGCCCGACGCCAGGTCTGCGCCACTGCGCGCACATACGCCACACCACGCTGGCGCCCCTCGATCTTCAGCGCCGCGACGCCGGCCTGCGCCAGCCGCGGCAGCAGTTCCAACGTGTTGAGACTGGTCGGCTCCTCGAGCGCGTGGAAGATCTCGCCGCCGACGTCGTAGCGGCCCTTGCACACGGTCGGATAGCCGGCCGGTTCGCCGTCTGCGAAGCGGTCGATCAGCATGCCGTTCACCCGCACGCTGCGGCTGAGGTCCGCGTGTTCGTCCCAGCGCACGAAGGCCGCGGGCGAGCACACACCGTGGCGGTTGGGCGACTGCCCGGTCACATAGCTCGAGAGCTGGCAGCGGCCCTCGACCATGATGCACAGGCTGCCGAACGCGAAAACCTCCAGCGGCACTGGCGACGCCGCGCACAGGCGCTCGACCTGCTGCACCGACAACACGCGCGGCAGCACCGCGCGCGCGATGCCGAAGCGCTCGTGGGCGTAACGCAACGCGGCCGCGGTGGTCGCCGATCCCTGCACCGACAGATGCCGGGCAAGCTGCGGATAGCGGCGCGCGGCGTAGTCGAGCACCGCCATCTCGGCCGCGATGATGGCGTCTGCGCCGAGCGCCGCCGCGCGGTCCACCGCGCGCAGCCACTGCGGCAGCCGAATGCTGTCTGGATAGGTGTTGAGTGCAAGGTAGACCTGACGACCGCGCGCATGCGCATAGGCGATGCCTTGGCCCAGTTCGGCCTCGTCGAAGTTCAGCCCCGGAAACGCGCGCGCGTTGGTCTGGTCGCGCAGGCCGGCGTACACCGCGTCGGCGCCGGCATCGATCGCCGCCTGCAGCGCGGGCAGGTTGCCCGCTGGACACACCAGTTGCATCGCTCGTCCTCGTCATTGCGCAGGGGCTTGCATGCTAGGCGCCGCCCCTGCACGGCTCATTGACCCAGGTCAGGCGCTGCGTGCATCGCGCAATGCCTCCCACAGCCGCCCCACGCGTGCGGCGACCTGCGGGTCGGGCACGATCGGTCGGCCCCAGTCGCGTGCGGTCTCGCCGGGCCACTTATTGGTCGCATCGAGCCCGAGCTTGGAGCCGAGCCCGGCGACCGGGGATGCGAAGTCGAGGTAGTCGATCGGCGTGTTGTCGACCAGCATCGCATCGCGCGCAGGATCGACCCGGGTCGAGATCGCCCACAGCACCTGGCCCCAATCGCGCGCGTCGATGTCGTCGTCGACCACGATCACGAACTTGGTGTAGGTGAACTGGCGCAGGTACGACCAGATGCCCATCATCACCCGCCGCGCATGGCCAGCGTACTGCTTGCGGATCGAGACCACCGCGACCCGGTAAGAGCACGCCTGCGCCGGCAGGTGAAAGTCGACGATCTCCGGAAACACCTTGCGCAGGATCGGCACAAAGACCTCGTTGAGCGCGATCGCCAGCACCGAAGGCTCGTCCTGCGGCGCACGCCCCATGTAGCTGCCGTGATAGATAGCACCGCGACGCAGACGCATGCACTCGATCGTAAACACCGGGAACGCATCGCGCGCGTTGTAGTAGCCGGTGTGGTCACCGAATGGGCCCTCGGGCGCGGTGTCGCCGGGATGGATGAAGCCTTCGAGCACGATTTCCGCACCTGCCGGCGCGTCGAGCCCGGTCAGCGCGCTGCGCCACACCCGCGTACGCGCACCTCGCAGCAGACCGGCGAACTCGTACTCCGACAGCGTGTCGGGCACCGGCGCGACCGCGGCAAGCAGCGTCGCCGGATCGGCTCCGATCGCGACCACGACCGGAAATGGACGGCCGGGGTGCGTGCGCTGCCAGGCTGCATGATCCTGCGCACCGCCGCGATGCGGCAGCCAGCGCATGATCACGCGGTTGCGCCCAATCGGTTGCTGGCGGTAGATCGCCACGTTCTGCCGCGCCTGTTCGGTGCCGCGCGTGACGACCAGGCCGAAGGTGATCAGGCGGTCGACGTCGCCGGGCCAGCAGCGCTGGATCGGCAGCCGTGCCAGATCGATGTCGCCACTGTAGACGACCTCCTCGCAGAACGCCGCCTCCTCCACGCGGCGCGGCGCGACATGCGCCAGTTGCGCCAGCCCCGGCCAGGCCTCGAGCGCGCCCCGCAGCGACGACGGCCAGCGGGGTTCCTTGAGCTCGGCGAGCAGTTCGCCCAGTTCGCGCAGCGAAGCCAGTGGCCGCTCACCGAGCGCCAGTTCGATGCGTCGACGATGCCCGAACAGGTTGCCGAGCATCGGGTGTGCCGATCCGACCGACCGGCGCATCAGCAGCGCCGGCCCCTGTTCGCGAAGCGCATGGAGCGACAACGCCGTGCTCTCGAGCTCAGGATCGACCGGCGCGCCGACCTCCCACAGCTGGTCGTGCCGGGTCAGGCGGTCGAGGAACTGACGCAGATCGTGCAAACGGGGGCTCCGGCGCGGACGCTCCCGGCCGGGAGACGATGCCGGCAAGGCTAGGCAGCGGCCGCAGCGGCTGCGATGACGCAGGTCAAGCGCATCGAATGCAGCATTGGCGCGCCTGCATGGCGCGCCGCGCAATCAGCCGGCCACCACCACTCGGTTGCGGCCGCCGGCCTTGGCCAGATAGAGACGACGGTCGGCCTCGGCCAGCAGCCGGTGCAGGTCGTCGCTGGTGGAGGCCGCGCACACGCCGATGCTGACGGTCATCCGTAGATCGCCGCCGCGCACCGGCACCCGCAGATCCTCGACGCTGGCGCGCAGGCGCTCGAAGTACGCGGCCAGCGCGTCGGCATCGAGCCCGGGCACCAGCAGACAGAACTCCTCGCCACCGAAACGCGCGATCAGGTCCTGTGGGCGCGCGTGCGCCGACAGCGCGGTCGCCAGCGCACGCAGCGCATGGTCGCCGGTCTCGTGCCCCCAACTGTCGTTGATGTGCTTGAAGTGGTCGACATCGAGGATCGCCATCGCCACCGGCGTGCCGCCGTCCTGCAGTGCCGGCAGTTGCTGCTCGGCGCGCTCGAGGAAGCAGCGCCGGTTGGGCAGGCCGGTGAGGAAATCGCGCGTCGCCAGGTCCTGCAGGCTGCCGATGAGCTCGAGCTGGTCGACGTTCTGCGAGACGCGGCAGAAGAACTCCTCGCGCGAATAGGGCTTGCGCAGGAAATCGTTGGCGCCGTTCTTGAGGAAACGCGCGACCAGGTCGGCATCCTCGCAGCCCGACACGCCGATCACCGCGACCCGGTCGCGGGCGCGCAGCGCGCGCAGGCGCCGTGTTACCTCCACGCCCTGCATGCCCGGCATTTCCTCGTCGATCAAGGCCAGGCGGATCGTCGGGTCGGCTTCGAGCGCACGCAGCGCGGCATCGCCTTCGGCAGCCTGCACCACCCGGTAGCCGAACATCTCCAGCAACCAGGCGGTGCGCTCGCGCGCGGAGGCCGAATCGTCGACCACCAGTGCCGAGATCCGCCGGTTGCGCTCCAGACGCTGCACCAGCCAGACGATGTAGTCCAAGCTGCCCGGCGTGCTCTTGAGCACGAAGTCGATCACTTGCCGGCGCAACAGGCGGTCACGCAATTCGCGGTCATAGACGCCGCTGACGACGACCGTTGCCAGGCCCCGCGCCAAGAAGAAATCGACGACCGAGTCGCGATCGCCGTCGGCCAGCACCAGTCCGGTCAACACCAGGAACCAGTCGTCGTGCGCGTCGAGCGCCCGCTTGGCCTCGGCCAGCGATCCGGCGACGGTCACCGGCAGTTCGAGCCGGCTCTCGATGGTGCCGGCCACGGCCTGGGTGTAGGCACGCGAGTTCTCCACCAGCAGCACACGCTGTGGCAGGGGCGAGGTCGGGATCCTGGGCAGGAGCGCGTGCATGCGGTTCGGCGTCCGGCGGTACTCGCCGACGTTATCGACCGCCGGCGGGCCGACTTGACTGCGACGCAGCGTCGCACCCGCCCTGTGGACGCGCTTCCCCAGGCTAGATATGCACCTGCGATCCTAGCTCGACCAGGCGATTGCCGGGGATGCGGAAGAAGCCCGTGGCCGGCGCCGCGTTGCGGTGCATCAGCGCGAACAGCTTGTCGCGCCAGACCGGCATGCCGCGCCGCGGCGTGGCGACCACGGTCTCGCGGCTGGTGAAGTAGGTGGTGTCCATCGGGTCGATCACGATGCCGCCCTCGACATCGCCGCAGCGCATCAGCGCCATCGGCACGTCCGGCGTCTCCATGAAACCGAAGCGCAAGGTGATGCGATGGAAGTCGTCGCCGACGTGTTCGATCCGCATTCGCCGCGATGGCGCCGCATAGGGCACGGTGAGCGTTTCGACCGTCAGGAACACGTTGCGCTCGTGCAGCACCTTGTTGTGCTTGAGGTTGTGCATCAACGCCTGCGGCACCACGCCGCGATCGGCGGTCAGGAACACCGCGGTGCCTGGCACCCGCACCGGCGGAGCGAGCATCAGACCCGGCAGGAAGGTATCCAGGCGAATGCCCTCCTTCTGGATCTCGTCGCGCAGCAACTGGCGGCCGCGCCGCCAGGTCCTGAGCAGCGTGAACAGCGTGATGCCCAGCACCAGCGGGAACCAGGCTCCCTGTAGCACCTTGGCGCCGTTGGCGATCACGAAGGCGATGTCGATCAGGATGAACACCGCGCACGACGGCAACACCCAGCGCCGCCAGCGCGGCCACAGCGCGCGCGCCACCACGATCAGCAGCAGCGTGTCGATGAGCATCGTCAGCGAGACCGAGATGCCGTAAGCGGCCGCGAGCGCCGAAGAGGTTCGGAACGTGAGCACCAGCGCGATCACCACCACCGCCATCGCCCAGTTCACGCCCGGGATGTAGATCTGGCCGATGGTGTCGCTGGAGGTGTGGCGCACGTGCATCCGAGGGATGTAGCCCAGCTGCATCGCCTGCCGCGCAACCGAAAAGCCACCAGTGATCACCGCCTGGGACGCGATCACCGTCGCCGCGGTCGCCATCACGATCATCGGCCAGCGCGCCCATTCGGGCACGCCGACATAGAACGGGTTACGGATCGCCGCCGGGTCCTCAAGCACCAACGCGCCCTGCCCCAGATAGTTGAGCATCAGCGCCGGCAGCACGAAGAAGTACCAGGCGTAGCGGATCGGCCGCGCACCGAAGTGGCCCATGTCGGTGTAGATCGCCTCGCCACCGGTCACCGCCAGCACCACCGCGCCGAGGATGAACACCCCGCCCCAACTGTGCTCGACGAAGAAGCGCCCCGCCCACCACGGATTGAGCGCGTGCAGCACCTCGGGCGCGTGCAGGATGTTGAGCACGCCCAGCATCGCCAGCGAAGCGAACCACAGCATCATGATCGGGCCGAACACCCGCCCCACCTTGGTGGTGCCGAAGCGCTGGGTCGCGAACAGGATGCCGAGCACGAGCACGGTGATCGGAATGATCCACGCGTGCAGGCCCGGCGCCACCACTTCCAGGCCCTCGACTGCCGACAGCACCGAGATCGCCGGGGTGATGACGCCGTCGCTGAAGAACAGCGAGGCGCCGAAGACGCCGAGGATGCCGATCAGATACGCAGACTTCCCGCCCTTGGCGAGACAGCGCTGGGCAAGCGCCATCAACGCCATGATGCCGCCCTCGCCATCGTTGTCGGCACGCAGGATGATGGTGACGTACTTGTAGGTCACCACGATCGTCAGCGACCAGAAGATCATCGACAGCACGCCGAGCACGGTGTCGTGATCGGCCACCAAGCCGTAATGCGACGAGAACGCCTCGCGCAGGGTGTACAGCGGACTGGTGCCGATGTCGCCGAAGACGACGCCGATCGCGCCGGCGACCAGCCCCGCCAGGCCGATCTGGCCATGGGTCTGGCCGTGCCCGGGCGGACTGCGCGGATCGGGCGCCGCCTGGCGCGTGGACTGGGTCATGACGTGGGGCCCCTGACGGGCGGAGGGTCAGCGAAGCGCGGACTGTAGCGCTTTGCGGATGATGATTTCGGCCGCATCGCCATCACGCGCCGCGGCCTTCGCCATCTTGGCCGCCTCGGCCGGCTTGTAGCCCAGTTGCTGCAGGGCGACGGTCGCCTCCGACAGCGGATCGGCCGGCCCGGTGCGTCCGCCCATCGCCCCGCCCACGCCGCCGAGGTCGGCGACGCGATCGCGCAGTTCGACCACGATCCGCTCGGCGGTCTTCTTGCCGATGCCCGGGATCCGGGTCAGTGCGGTGACGTCGCCGGCCTGCACCAGTTGCGCGAACGCATCGACGCTGACCCCCGACAGCACCGCCAGCGCGATCTTGGCGCCGATGCCGCTGACCTTCTGCACATCGCGGAACAGCCGGCGCTCGGACTCGTGCAAAAAGCCATACAGCGAGACGGTGTCTTCCTTGTGCGCGTAGTGCGTGAACAGCGCGACCTCGCGCCCGACCTCGGGCAGGTCGTAGAACGTGCTCATCGGGGCTTCGAGCTCATACCCCACCCCGCCCACGTCGACGACCAGCCAGGGGGGGGCCTTGTGCACGAGCTTGCCGCGCAGTCTTCCGATCATCGGGCACCTCCGGCCGCGGGCCGGTCATGGAACGTGGGAAGGGGGGCGGACAGGGCCGCGATGTCGCTCATTTCCTGCTCCAGGCCTGGCGCGCGTCGAGCCCCAGCCGGCCAGCCGTCGCGCGCACGTGGGCATGGGTGATCGCCACCGCCAGCGCATCGGCGGCGTCAGCCTGCAACTTGCCGGTCAGCCCGAGCATCAGGCCGACCATGTGCTGGACCTGGCCTTTCTCGGCACTGCCGCGGCCCACGACCGCGAGCTTGATCTCGCTGGCCGCGTACTCATGCACCGGCAGGTCGCGCAGCACCACCGCACCGATCGCAGCCCCGCGCGCCTGGCCAAGCTTGAGCGCCGAGTCGGGATTGCGCGACATGAACACCCGTTCGATCGCGACCTCGTCGGGCCGGTGCAGCTCGACCAGTTCACCCAGCCCCACCAGCAACCGACGCAGCCGCGCCGGAAAATCGCCGGCCGACAGCAATGACAGCGGCGCGTGATGCACATGCGTGACGCGGCCGGCCGCATCGACGTCGATGATGCCCACGCCCGTGCGCTGCGAGCCGGGATCGATACCGAGGATGCGGGTCATCGGGCGACGGATCACCGGCGCCGTCAGGCGCCGTCCAGCGAGGCCTGGTCCACGTTCGAGTAGACGTCCTGTACGTCGTCGAGGTCCTCGAGCAGGTCCAGCAGCTTGCGGACCTGCTGCGCGGTCTCGGCATCCACCGCGACATCGTTGTCGGCGCGGAACGTCAGCTCGGCGTGCTCGGGCGCCAGGCCCGCGGCGGTCATCGCCTCGCGCACCGCGGCGAAGTCCTCAGGCGCGGTGACCACGTCGATCGCGCCGTCCTCGGGATAGACGATCACGTCGTCGGCCCCGGCCTCGATTGCGACCTCGGTGATCCGTTCTTCATCGGCGCCGGCGTCGTAGCTCAGCACGCCCAGGCGCTTGAACATGAAAGCCACCGAGCCATCGGTGCCGAGGTTGCCGCCGCACTTGCCGAAGGCATGACGCACGTCGGCCACGGTGCGGACCTTATTGTCGGTCAAGGCGTCGACGATGACCGCCACGCCGCCAGGCGCGTAGCCCTCGTAGCGGATCTCCTCGTACTCGACGCCTTCCAGCTCGCCGGTCGCCTTCTTGATCGCGCGCTCGACCACGTCCTTGGACATGTTCTGCGCCATGCCCTTGTCGATGGCGGCGCGCAGGCGCGGATTGTTGGCCGGATCACCGCCGCCGGCCCGGGCGGCGACCCCGATCTCGCGGATGATCTTGGTGAAGATCTTGCCGCGCTTGGCGTCGGTCGCGTTCTTGCGGGCCTCGATCGAAGGTCCTCGTCCCATGGTCGTTCTTTTCAGGCGTCGAAGGCGCGATTTTAGCGCGCGAAGCGCCCTGCGCGCAGGAAGGCGGCCGTCTGGACCACCGCCTGCGAGGAGAACAGCAGGCCGCTGTGGCTGGCCTCGACGACCACGTGGTCGGCCAACCCCGGCGCGCGTGTTTCGGCCACCGCTACGGTGCCGTCATGGGGACCCTCGAAGCGCGCAAACAGCGCCCCCAGCCCGCGCGGCACCCGGCCGGCGACCATCCCGACCTCCACCTGGGGCGGCCACTGCGCGCAGCCGGTGAGCAGGATGTCGGCGCTCCGCCCGAAGTACAGCCGCGAGATCGGCCACCGCGACAGTGCGGCAGCCGCGCCGCTGCCGCACACCGGCGAGCC
The DNA here is from genome assembly GCF_037198055.1 of Luteimonas sp. gir. Taxonomy (NCBI): domain Bacteria; kingdom Pseudomonadati; phylum Pseudomonadota; class Gammaproteobacteria; order Lysobacterales; family Lysobacteraceae; genus Luteimonas; species Luteimonas sp. gir. The sequence goes on along the minus strand of NZ_JBBAXQ010000003.1, from coordinate 258,125 downwards.
CAGGCAGACCACGCGCCCGACCGGCAGGTCCGGCGCCTGCGCCAGCGCCTGCAGTGCGATCAGGCCCCCGAGGCTGTGTCCGACCAGATGCGCCGGCCCGCCGCGATGCAGCTGCGCGAGCAGGCCATCCACCGCCGCCTGCGGCCCGCCCGTGATGCTGGGATACCCGAAGATCTCCGGCGCGAACCCCATTGCCTCCAGACGCTGCGCGAAGCGCCGCATCGTCAGACCGACCATCCAGATCCCATGCAGCAGAACGACACGCTGCGGCCCGCCGCTCATGCGACCGCGTCCCGCAGACCCATCGTCTGCCGCCAGGCCCTGGGCGACAGTCCACTGCGAGCCTTGAACGCCCGCGACAGGGCCGCCTCGCTGCCGTAGCCGACTTCGTCGGCGATCACCTTCAGTGGCCGGCCGCGCCGCAGCGCCCGCTGCGCGAGCGCGATTCGCCAGTCCTGCAGGTACTGGCCCGGCGTCTGCCCGAGCGCCTCGCGAAAACTCTGCGCAAAGGCGCTGCGCGACATCCCCGCAGCCTGCGCCAGCGACGCCAGCGTCCAGTCGCGTGCCGGCGCTTCATGCAACGCGACCAGCGCGCGTCGCAGTCGCAGGTGCGCCATGCCCGCCAGCAGACCGCCGCGCAGACCACCCGACTCCATCTGCTGGCGCAGCACCTGGACCAGCAAGGCCTCGATCAGCCGATCGAGCAGCACCGTGCGCCCGCAGCGGCTGTCGAAGGCCTCCTCGAACACCAGCGCGAACAGCCCGGCCGAGCTCGGCACTTCATCGGCGGGCAGCCACAACACGGCGGGCAAGGCCCGCACCAGCGGGTTGTCCGCGCCGCCCTCGAAGCGCAGCCGCGCGGCGAGCACGCGCGTCCCGGGCTCGGCGACGACCGTGTCGGCCAGGGCGCGCTGCGGGGCGAGCAGAAGGCCGGGGCCGACCACCGGCTGCGACTGCGCGGCCACGCGCAGCGCGCCGGACGCCACCAGCCACAGTGCGCCGTCGTCGTGGCCGCCGACCTCGCCGGGGCCAGCGTCGACATCGGCGGTGATCCGGAACCGATCCAGCAGCACGGCCAGACGATCGACCATATCAGGACTCCTGGCTAAGTTTTATGGACTTGGCATGCCCAAAAGTATCAACGAACCGCGCACAGTGTCGATACCGCAGCGGCATCCCGCGGCTGCCACCCCGGAGACTTCTCAAATGTCCCTCGACACCGTGCTCTACACCGCGACCGCGACCGCCACCGGTGGACGCGAAGGCCGCGCCGCCTCCAACGACGGCGCCCTCGACATCGCCCTGTCCACGCCGCGCGAACTGGGCGGCGCCGGCGGCCCGGGCACCAACCCCGAGCAACTGTTCGCCGCCGGCTATGCCGCCTGCTTCCTGGGTGCGCTCAAGCTGGTCGCCGGCAAGCAGAAGGTCAAGCTGCCCGCCGACACCACGATCACCGGCGAGGTCGGCATCGGCCCCATTCCGACCGGCTTCGGCATCCAGGCCACGTTGACGATCCGCGCCCCTGGCGTGCCGCGCGAGCAGTTGCAGCCGCTGGTCGACGCCGCGCACGCGGTCTGCCCCTATTCGAACGCGACCCGCGGCAACATCGACGTGACCCTGGTCGTGGCCTGAACACACCGGCCGGGGGCCGTCGCAGGCGCCTGGCTCAGCGCTGCACGGGCCGACGCAGGATGAATTCCAGATCCTGCGTCGCGCCGACCGGAAACAGGTACTCGCCGACCTTGCCGAAGCCGTAGCGGGCATAGAACCGCTGCGCGCCGAGGTTCTCCGACCACACGCCGACCCACAGCGTGCGCGGGCCGTCGCGCAGCAGCCAATCCATCGCGGCCCGCATCATCCGGGTGCCGAGCGCGGCCCCCTGCAGGCCACGGACGAGATACAGCCGCTTGAGTTCGCCATCGCCCGGTGCGACCTCGGCGTGTGGCAGGCCGCAGGGACCGGCGGCGGCATGGCCGACGGCCTCGCCGTCACGCTCGAGCAGCCAGACCGCGTAGTCGGGATGGCTCAGCACGATGCGCTGGCGCTCAACGGCATAGGCCTCGTCGAGGAAGGCCTGCAGGTCATGGCGGGGATACAGATGCCCGAAGGTTTCGGTGAACGTCCGCGCTGCGAGGGCGGACAACCGCGCCGCATCGGCTGCGACGCCGCGGCGCAGTACGAAGCCCGGCGGCAGCGGCGGTTCGGCAATGGGTTCAACAGTCATTGCGCGATTGTCGCAGTAACCCCGCGCCGGCCTCCAGCGGTGGCCGGCGCCGACGTCGCGTTGCGTCAGTGCGCGGTGTGGGCCGCCGGCACCGGCTGCACGCCCTGCTGCACACCGGTCATGTCGGGCAGCCGGTGCGCGATGCCCTTGTGGCAGTCGATGCACGTCGCCTGCCCGGTCGCCAGGTACGTGCGGTGAATCTGCGCCGCCCGGCTCGCCTGGCGGGTCAGGTCCATCGAGTCGTAGTCGTGGCAGTTGCGGCACTCGAGCGAATCGTTGGCCTTCAGTCGCGCCCACTCGTGCTCGGCCAGCGTCAGACGCATGTCCAGGAACTTCTCGCGCGTGTTGATCGTGCCGAAGATCTTGCCCCAGACCTCCTTGGAGGCCTGCATCTTGCGGCCGATCTTGTTGGTCCAATTGTGCGGGACATGGCAGTCGGGACAGGTCGCGCGCACGCCCGAACGGTTGTTGTAGTGGATGGTGGTCTTGAGCTCCTCGAAGACGTTGTCGCGCATCTCGTGGCAGCCGGTGCAGAACTCCTCGGTGTTGGTGACCTCGAGCGCGGTGTTGAAGCCGCCCCAGAAGATCACCCCGGCAATGAACCCGCCCAGCGTCAGAAAGCCCAGGCTCAGGTGGACTGCCGGCGAGCGCAGCGTCTTCCAGAACGACCGGACCGTGGTCGCAACCCGCCCGAACGCCTTCATTCCGACGGCTCCGCGCGCTCGGACCGCAGCACGCTGTCGATGTCGCGGAAGCCGTTGGCGACCAGCGGCTGCGCGTCGGTCTGCACGACATGGCACTGCAGGCAGAAGTAGCGGCGCGAGGACACCTCGGCCAGGAACTGGTCGTCGCGATCCATGTAATGGGTCACGCTGATCTCCGGCGCCTGGAACTGCGCAGCGTTGCTGCGCGCGTGGCACAGCATGCAGCGGTTGGAGTTCTTGTCGACCTGGTAGCCCTCGATGCTGTGCGGCACGGTCGGCGGCTGCATCGGGTAGGCACGGCCGCGGCGACGGTCGAAGTTCTCGACCCGCGCCATCGGCAGCGGCGTGATCTCGGCGGTGATCGGCACGTTGCGGCGCAGATTGTCGATGTCCTGGGCGGGATTGCCACGCGCACCGACTTCAGGCGCCGGTGGCACGATCTCGGGCTTGGGGTCGCGGTCGCCGCACGCGGCCAGCACGAGCGTCAACACGATGGCGAGGATCTTGCGCATGTCAGGCCACTCCCACCGCGGCGACCTTGGCCGCGCATTTCTTGAAATCGGTCTGCTTGGAGATCGGGTCGGTCGCATCGAGCGTGACCTTGTTGATCAGCTGGGCGGCATCGAACCACGGCACGAAGATCACCCCGCGCGGCATCCGGTTGCGGCCGCGCGTCTCCACGCGCGTGCGCATCGCACCGCGGCGCGACGATACCGAGACCTCATCGCCGCGCTTGAGGCCACGCGCGCGAGCGTCGTCAGGATGCATGAACACCACCGCCGACGGGAATGCGCGATACAGCTCGGGAATGCGCATGGTCATCGAGCCCGAGTGCCAGTGCTCGAGCACCCGCCCGGTCACCAGCCACAGGTCGTACTCGTCATCGGGCGATTCGGCCGGCGGCTCGTAGGGCAGCGCCCAGATCACCGCGCGGCCGTCCTTGTTGCCGTAGAACTGGAAGCCCGTACCCGGCTTGACGTACGGATCGGCGCCCTCGCGGTAACGCCAGCGCGTCTCCTTGCCGTCGACCACCGGCCAGCGCAGGCCGCGCTCGCGGTGGTACATGTCGAACGGCGCCAGGTCGTGCGCGTGGCCGCGGCCGAACTCGGCGTACTCCTCGAACAGACCCTTCTGCACGTAGAAGCCGAACGCATCGGCCTCGGCGTTGGCGTAGCCTTCCTCGATCTGCTCGACCCCGAACGCATCGACCTTGCCGTTGCGATAGAGCACGTCGAACAGGGTCTTGCCGCGGAACTGCGGGTTCGCCGCGAGGATCTCTTCGGGCCAGCATTCGTCGGTGGTGAAACGCTTGGAGAACTCCATCAGCTGCCACAGATCCGAGCGCGCCTCGCCCGGCGCGTGCACCAGCTGATGCCAGAAGTGGGTGCGGCGCTCGGCATTGCCGTAGGCGCCCTCCTTCTCCACCCACATCGCCGAGGGCAGAATCAGGTCGGCGGCCTGGCAGGTCACCGTCGGGTAGGCGTCGGAGACGACAATGAAATTGTCGGGATTGCGGTAGCCGGGGTAGCCCTCTTCGAGCATGTTGGCGCCGGCCTGCATGTTGTTGTTGACCTGCACCCAGTACGCGTTGAGCTTGCCGTCGCGCAGCGCGCGGTTCTGCTCGACCGCGTGGTAGCCGACCTTGTCCTTGATGATCCCGTGCGGGATCTTCCAGATTTCCTCGGCGTGGTGGCGGTGCTCGGGGTTGGTGACCACCATGTCGGCCGGCAGGCGGTGGCTGAACGTGCCTACCTCGCGCGCGGTGCCGCAGGCCGAAGGCTGGCCGGTCAGCGAGAACGGGCTGTTGCCCGGGGTCGCGATCTTTCCGGTCAACAGGTGGATGTTGTAGACCATGTTGTTGGCCCACGTGCCGCGCGTGTGCTGGTTGAAGCCCATGGTCCAGAACGACATGACCTTGATCTTCGGATCGGCGTACAGCTCGGCCAGTTGCTCGAGCCACGCGCGCTCCACGCCGGTCATCTCGATGGTGCGCTCGAGCGTGTACGGGGCAACGAAATCGGCGAAGGCCTGGAAGTCGATCGGCGTGCCGCCGTTGGGGTCCTGCGCGTTCTTGGCCGCGACCTCCAACGGGTGCTCGGGCCGCAGGCCGTAGCCGATGTCGTCGTTGCCGCGCTTGAAGGTCGTGTGCTTGTCGACGAAGTCGCGGTTGACCCGGCCGGTCTTGATGATGTGGTTGGCGATGAAGTTCAGGATGACCAGGTCGGTCTGCGGCTTGAACACCATCGGGATGTCAGCCAGCTCGAAGCTACGGTGCTCGTAGGTCGACAGCACGGCGACCTTGACGTGCGGATGGGTGAGCCGGCGATCGGTCACGCGCGTCCACAGGATCGGATGCATCTCGGCCATGTTCGAGCCCCACAGCACGAACGCATCGGCCGCCTCGATGTCGTCGTAGCAGCCCATCGGCTCGTCCATGCCGAAGGTGCGCATGAAGCCGGTCACCGCCGAGGCCATGCAATGGCGTGCGTTCGGGTCGATGTGGTTGCTGCGGAAGCCGGCCTTCATCAGCTTGTTGGCCGCGTAGCCTTCCCACACGGTCCACTGCCCGGAGCCGAACATGCCGATGCCGTCGCCGCCCTTGGCCTTGAGCACGGCGCGGAACTTCTCGGCCATGACATCGAAGGCCTCGTCCCAGCTGACCGGAGTGAAATCGCCGTCCTTGGCGAACACGCCGTTGCGCTTGCGCAGCATCGGCGTGGTCAGGCGGTCGGCGCCGTAGAGCACTTTCGACAGGAAGTAGCCCTTGACGCAGTTCAGGCCGCGATTGACCTCGGCATGCACGTCGCCGTGGGTGGCGACGACCCGCCCATCGCGCACCGCGACGTTGATGCCGCACCCGGTGCCGCAGTAGCGGCACGGTGCCTTGCTCCACTTGAGCTGACCGTCGCCCTCGGTCATCGCCTCGGCCAAATGGGCGGGCACAGGCATGCCGGCGGCGGCCGCGGCGCTGGCGATGGCGGTGTTGCGGATGAACTCGCGGCGGCTGGTCATGCCGTTGCTCCTGTCGTGTCTTGTGTACGGGTGTCGGCCGGCGCGAGGTCGCGATCGATCGCGGATGTCGGCTCGGCATGGTGGTAGACGAGGTTGACGGCCATCACCCCGGCCACGGCCTGCAGGACATCGATGCTCGCCATCAGGCCGCGCGTGCCGTCGCTCTCCTGCAGCAGCACACTGCAGGTGTCCTCCTGCATCGCGAGCTCCAGGCCGTCGGTGGTCGCGACCGCAGCCGCCAGCGCATCGCGCGCCTCGGGACGGTGGCGGACCACCAGGCTGGCGACATGCCATTCGGGACGGGGGTCAGACATGGGCGGCGTCCTCAGAGGTAACGGGCCGCAGCGAGATCGCGGCCGAAGGGCAACCGGCGACACAGGCGCCGCAGCCGGTGCAGCGGTCCGCGGCCACGACCGGCGTGGGCACGCACGAGGTCACCGGAAAACGGATCGCCGATTCGCCGCAGGCATCGCGGCAGCTCGAACACACGATGCCGTGCAGCGTCAGGCAGGTCTCGGCGACGCGCGCCTGCAGCGCCCAGGCGGCATCTTGAGCCGGGCGGAACGCGTGGGCCTCACAGGCGGACGCGCAATCGGTGCAGAACGTACATTCGCCCAGCGCCGGATCGAACACCGGCAGGCGCCCCTCGCCGATCACCAACACACGCTCGGGACAGGCCGCCACGCAGGCGCCGCAGCCGGTGCAGGCATCGACGAACGCGCGCTCGTCCAGCGCCCAGGGCGGGCGCAGGGGATGCGGGGTGTGCAGACGACCGCGCAGCAGCGCGCGTCGGCGCGGATCGGGCGGTCTGGTGGCGGCGGCTACCATGACGAAGGCGGCCTAGTGCGTGGGTGGGCCAGTGAACATCTGCCAGAACCACACGGAGAACCCGTAGCTGGCGACGATCAGCACCGACAATATCGGGAACATCACCACCGTGATGAACAGGAACAGCAGCAGTTCCTTGCGCTTGGCCCGGCGCGGATCGACCGGCTCGGCCGGTTCGGCGGGGGCGGTCAAGAGGGCAGCCTCCTGCGCTTCGGGCTTCATGGGCGGTCCTGTCGAAGAAGAAGTCGCGCTCGGAGGATACCCAACCGGCGCGACAGATGTGTTGATCGCGGTCAACAATGGGCCGCTGCGCGATACCGGACGCGCAGCGATGGGGGCCGCGCGGTCATTCCGCGCGGGCGCGCACCTGGATGTGGACCTCCGCCAGCTGCGCATCGGTGATCGGCGACGGCGCGTCGGTCATCAGGCACTGCGCGCCGGTGGTCTTGGGGAACGCGATGACATCGCGGATCGACTCGGTGCCGGCCAGCAACGCCGCAAGACGATCGATGCCGAACGCGATGCCGCCATGCGGCGGCGCCCCGTACTTCAGGGCATCGAGCAGGAAGCCGAACTTGGCCTGCGCCTCGTCGGCGCCGATGCCGAGCAGGTCGAACACCGCCGACTGCATCGAGGCGCGATGGATGCGGATCGAGCCGCCGCCGACTTCGTTGCCGTTGAGCACCATGTCGTAACCGCGCGAGACCGCGGTCGCCGCATTGGCCCGCAGGTCGGCCTCGTCATCGACTGCCGGCGCGGTGAAGGGATGGTGCAAGGCGACGTAGCGCTGCGCCTCGTCGTCCCATTCGAACATCGGAAAATCGGTGACCCACAGCGGCTTCCAGCCCTCGGCGACCAGGCCGAAGTCCTTGCCGGCCTTGAGCCTGATCGCGCCCATGAAGTCGCTGACGGTCGTGTACTTGCCTGCGCCGAAGAACACCAGGTCGCCGTTGCCGGCACCGACGTGCGACAGCAGCGCGGCGAACGCCGCCTCGTCGAAGAACTTCTGGATCGGCGAGCTGATCTCGCCGGACTCTGCGATCTTGATGTACGCCAGACCCTTGGCACCGTACTTGGCCGCGTGGGCGGCGTACTCGTCGATCTGCTTGCGGCTCAGCGACGCGCCACCGGGAATGCGCAGCGCGCAGACGCGGCCGTTCGCCTCGTTCGCAGGACCCGCGAACACCGAAAAGCCGCAGTCCTTGACCAGCTCGGCGACGTCGACCAGCTCCAGCGCGATGCGCAGGTCCGGCTTGTCGGAGCCGTAACGGCGCATGGCTTCGGCATAGGTCATGCGTGGGAACTGCGCGTCGAGCTCGACCCCGGCGACCTCATGGAACACATCACGGATCATCGCTTCGACCGTGTCCTGCACATCGCGCTCGGAGACCCAGGCGAACTCCATGTCGAGCTGGGTGAATTCCAGCTGGCGATCGGCGCGCAGCGCCTCGTCGCGGAAGCAGCGCGCCACCTGGTAGTAGCGGTCGAAGCCGGACATCATCAGGATCTGCTTGAACAGCTGCGGCGACTGCGGCAACGCGTAAAACTCGCCCGGATGCATGCGTGCAGGCACCAGGAAGTCGCGCGCACCTTCCGGCGTCGCCTTGGTCAGGATCGGGGTCTCGATGTCCTGGAAGCCGCGCGCATCGAGCCAGTGGCGCAGCGCGCTGACCAGCTTGGTGCGCGTGCGCATGCGGCGCTGCATCTGCGGATGGCGCAGATCCAGATAGCGGTACTTGAGCCGCGTCTCCTCGCCCGGGTTCTCGTGGTGATGGAACGGCAGCGGCTCGGCCTTGTTCAACACCTCGATGGTCTGCGCGACGACCTCGACCTGGCCGGTCCGGATCTTCGGGTTGACCGAATGCCGGCGACGGACGACGCCGGTGATGCGCAGGCAGTCCTCGTAGCCCACCTGCTCGGCCAGGGACAGCACCTCCGCGTTGCCCGGCTCGGCCGACGGCTCGGCGACGACCTGGACGATGCCCTCGTGGTCGCGCAGATCGATGAAGCAGACGCCGCCGAGGTTGCGGGCGACATCGGCCCAGCCGCACAGGGTGACGGTCTGGTCGATCAGCGCCTCGTCGACGAGGCCGCAGAAATGGGTACGCATGGACACTCCGAACGCGGAAAAGACACGGGATACCGACCGCCCGGCGGGCGGAACCCGATAGTGTAAGGCGTGCGCGGCGGTCCGCGCGCGCCTGCGTTGGGAGCGGCGTCGGCCGCGTGGCGTCAGTCGGCCGCGGCGGCGGGCTTGGCGGCCGGCTTGGTCTCGGCCTTGGGTGCGGGTGCGTCCGACTTGGCCGCCGGTGCCGGGCTCGCGGCGGCGTCGCCGGCAGGCTTGGCGGATTCGCCGCCTTCGGCCAGGTTGCGCTTCTTGTCGCCGTCCTTCTTGAAGTCGGTCTCGTACCAGCCGCTGCCGGCCAGACGGAACGCAGGCGCGGTGAGCTGGCGCTTGACGGCCGCCGCGCCGCAGGCCGGACAGGTCTCGGGATCGGGATCGGAGAGCTTCTGCAGACGGTCGAAATCGTGGCCGCAGTCGGCGCAGCGGAAGGCGTAGATCGGCATGGTGGGAAAGAAGGAACCTTGACTGGGCGTGGACATGGGGGCGCCGGCGACCGGATCAAGCCCGCCGCACACCGTCACGGCGCGCTCGCACGATCCCACCCGACCACTTGTCGGTTCCCGTCCACGGGCCTCCGCTCGCCTTGGACGCTACGCGCTGCGCACCTGGGCGAGCGCCAGCTCGCTGGCGCGACGCAGCACGGCATCGCGCGCCGCGCCAGCGAGCGCCGAGCCCTGTAGATAGCAGGCCAGCAGCCACGACCGGCCGCCATCGGCAGGCCATAGCACCGCGATGTCGTTGCTGATGCCGCTCGCGGTGCCGGTCTTGTCGCCGACCCGCCAGGCGGCGGGCGCACCGGCGCGGATGCGCGCATCGCCGGTGCGGTTGCCGATCAGCCAGTCGGTCAATTGCAGGCGCGAGGCTGGCAGCAGCACGTCGCCGAGGACGAACCGTTGCAGATTGCCGGCCATCGTCAGCGGCGTGGTGGTGTCGCGCGGATCGCCGTCCGCGAACAGGTTGACCTCCGGCTCATTGCGGGCGCAGATCGTGACCGTGTCGCCCGCGGCGCGTAGGAACGCGGTGAGTCCGGCCGGGCCGTCGACCAGCGGCAGCAGCAGGTTCGCCGCCGGGTTGTCGCTCCAGACCATCGTGGCCTGGCACAGGTCGCGCACGGTGAGGTCGCGTCCGACATGCCGGGCGGTCACCGGCGCATGCTCGAGCATGTCGGCCTGACGCACCGCAAGCCGCCGGTCCAGCGACAGCGCGCCGCGATCGACGCGGGCGAGCACCGCCGAGGCCAGCAGGCACTTGAAGGTGCTGGCCATCGGGAAGCGCTCGTCGACCCGGTGCCCGACACGCACGGCAGGGTCGCCGTCGCGCAGCAGGGCCACGCCGAGCCGGCCACCGCTCGCCGCTTCGAGCGCGGCCAGGTCCGGCGCCGTGGCGATCGTGTCGGGGCTCGCCTCCCGCCCCGCGGCACGCGCCGCCGGCACTGCGGCCATCGGCAGCGACAGGGCGGACAGGCCGGCGAGTTTCAACAGCGCGCGTCGCGATGCCATCGGGCGGTCTCCGAGATTGGGTGAGCGCCGATTCTCGAGGCTGCGCGGCGGCGTCCACCAGCGCGAAGAATCAGGGGCAGCCATAAGCGGATTCGATGACAGGATCGCGATTGGCGCCATTCGGCGCCCGGAATGCGATCATCGATCGATCCCGCTCACCCCTGCTACCCATGTCGCGTCCGCCGCTGCCGCTCAATGCACTGCGCGCCTTCGAGGCCGCCGCGCGCCACCAGAACTTCACCCGTGCCGCGCTCGAGCTGTGCGTGAGCCAGGCCGCCCTCAGCCATCAGATCCGCAGCCTGGAGGATCGCCTGGGCGTGCGCCTGTTCCATCGCCTGCCGCGCGGCGTCGCGCTGACCGACGAGGCCAGCGCGCTGTATCCGGTCCTCCACGACGCCTTCGACCGCATCGCCACCGCGGTCCAGCGTGCCGGCGGTACCGCCGAGCGCCAGATCCTGAGCCTGGGCGTGGTCGGCACCTTCGCCACCGGCTGGCTGCTGCCGCGCCTGCCGGCGTTCGAGGCCGCGCATCCGGAACTCGAGCTGCGTCTGCAGACCCACAACAACCGCATCGACCTCGCCAGCGAAGGGCTGGATGCCGCGGTGCGCTTCGGCGACGGCGACTGGCAGGGCCAGGCCTGCACGCCGATCGTCGATACGCTGTTCGCACCTGTCTGTGCGCCCGCGCTGGCGCGCCGCTTGGCGAGCCCGCGCGACCTCGACCGCACGACGCTGCTGCGTTCCTACCGCGGCGACGAATGGCCGCGCTGGCTGCAGGCGGCCGGCGCCGACGCGATCGACGCCCGCGGGCCAGTCTTCGATTCGTCGCTGGCGCTCGCCAGCGCCGCCGCAGCCGGCGCCGGGGTGGCGCTGCTGCCGCTGGCGATGTTCGAACGCGAACTGCGCGAGGGCCGTCTGGTGCAGCCCTTCGACACTGGCATCGCCCTGGGTCGCTACTGGCTGACCCAGTTGCGCTCCCGACCGGAACCGGCGCCGCTCCAGCAACTACGCGCATGGCTCCTGGCGCAGCGCGCGCTCACACTTGACCGCGCGCCTTGATTGGAGCCTGTCACGGCCCACTGCCGTGCGCTTCCATCGATGATGGCGCCACAGCGAGGGCCTTGCGTGGCGCAGCTCCCACGCATCGACGCTGTTCGGCAGGACACCGGCAACGCGCTGGTCACCACCACCCCAGGTAAGCCAGAAGGCGAGGCAACCCGGTCATCAAGATGACGCAGGTGCTGAACCCAAACGCGAAGAAGCGTAAAGCACGCTGCGTTGGCTCGCTCAGACGTCTAACAAAGTACCCGGCCGCCACTCCAAAAATGATGGCCAGGACAAGAGGCAGCAAAAGCCAGAAAGTCTTACCCACGCTGCATCACCACCTTCTAAACGCCGCACCCTGCCCGTACCGATCCAACAGGTGGACAGGGCAGGCAGAGTGTGGATCAACCGGTCTTCAGTAGCCCCAGGGCGTCGGCGGGGCCGCGACGGTCTTGGTCAGGTCGAATTCGACCTGGAACTTGCGCCCGCCGGGACGGGTGAGTTCGTAGACGAAACGCTCGCCGGGATGGATTTCCATCGCCCAGGTGTTGGTAACCGAGTCGTTCAGGCCTTCCTTCTCGAACAGTGCGATCGACTCGGCGTCGACCGGGAATTCCTGGCGCTGGTCGGTGCCGGCGTTCTGGGTCTCGCCGCCGTACATCGTCACCGGATCCTCGCTGCCGTCGGGCTTGCGGTGGTCGTGCTTGAGCTGCAGGCCGTGCTCGGTGCGGGTCAGGATCCAGGTGCGCGAATGGTCGTCGCCGACATGGAAAGGAATCCGCAGTTCGCGCGTCTTGTCGCTGCAGCCGCGCACGTGCATCACCAGTTCCTTGCCCTCGAAGGGATCAGGCGCGGCATCGGCGGCCGGCGCGGGCTCGTTGGCGACGATGCGGCCGGCAAAGGCCTCGCCGCAGTGGCGCGCGATCGCCGCCAGGAATGCGTCGGCGGGCACATGCTCACGCGCGGCGGCCTCGGCGGCCGCAGCCGCGGCAGCATCAGCGGTCGGATTGGCCGGTGGCGGACGGGTGTCGGCGGCCGGTTCGGTGTTGCCGCAGGCGGCGAGCACGAGGGCGGCGGCCAGGGCGGTCGGGATCAGGAGTCGGTTCATCGCGCCACCCTACCCGCCCATACCGCGCAACGGCAACCCGGGTCCGCCCGGGTTGCCGATCAGGCGTCGTAGAGGGCCAGCAGTTCGGCCTCGGCCGTCTCCAGCTCGTCGCGCAGCGCCGCCTGCTGCTGGCCCAGCTCGGCCACGCGCGGGCCATCGGCATAGGTCGCCGGGTCGGTCAGCATCGCCTCGATTCGGGCCAGTTCAGCCGCAAGTTCGGAGACCCGCGTCTCGACCTTCTGCAGCCGATGCGGATTGACCTTGGTGCGCGGCGGCGGCGGGGCCGGCGACGCCTCGGCGACGGGCGTGGCGGCCGGCGTGCGCAACTCGCCGGCATTGCCGCGCGCGCGCAGCCACGCTGCGTATTCGTCGAGGTCGCCATCGAAGGGCACGACCTGGCCATCGGCAACGCGCCAATAGAGGTCGCTGACCAGGCCGATGAGGTGGCGGTCGTGCGAGACCAGCACGATCGCGCCGGGGAAGTCGCTCAACGCCTCGGCCAATGCCTCGCGCATCTCCAGGTCCAGATGGTTGGTCGGCTCGTCGAGCAGCAGCACATTGGGCTGCAGCCAGGCGATCAGCGCCAGCGCCAGTCGCGCCCGCTCGCCGCCGGAGAAACCGTCGATGCTCTCGAACGCGCGGTCGCCGGGAAAGCTCCATTTGCCCAGGAAGTCGCGGAAGGCCTGGGTGGCGACGTTGGGCGAGAGTTCGCGCAGGTGGTCGATCGGCGACGTGCCGGCAACCAGCGACTCGACCGTATGCTGGGCGAAGTAGCCGATCCGCAGGTCCGGATGCGCGTAGCGCTCGCCGGCCAGCAGCGGCAGGTCGCCGACCAGCGACTTGACCAAGGTGGATTTACCGGCGCCGTTGGGACCCAGCAGGCCGATGCGGTCACCGGCCTCCAAACCAAAGCCCACCTTGTCCAGAATCACCACCTGTCCGTCAGCCGACGGATACCCGCAGACGCCGTCGTTGATGCGCAGCAACGCGTGCGGCAGCTTCAGCGGCTGCGGGAAGTCGATCCGCACCTCGCGCTCGGCGCGCACCGCTTCGGTGTCGGCGAGCTTGGCCAGGCGCTTGACCCGCGATTGCGCCTGCTTGGCTTTCGCCGCGCTGGCCTTGAAGCGATCGATGAACTTCTGCAGGTGCGCGCGCTCGGCCTGGGTCTTTTCGTGGGTGATCTGCTGCAGGCGCAACTGCTCGGCGCGCTGACGCTCGAACGCGGTGAAGTTGCCGGTGTAGAGCTTCGCGCCGCCGCCGTGCAGATGCAGGGTGTGGGTGCAGACGTTGTCGAGGAACTCGCGGTCGTGGCTGATCAGCAGCAACGTGCCGGGGTATTTGAGCAGCCACTGCTCCAGCCACAGCACCGCATCGAGGTCGAGGTGGTTGGTCGGTTCGTCGAGCAGCAGCAGGTCGCTGGGCGTCATCAGCGCGCGCGCCAGATTCAGGCGCACGCGCCAGCCGCCGGAGAACGTGGCGACCGCGCGCTGGTGAGTCTCAGCCGGAAAGCCCAGGCCGTGCAACAGCTTGCCGGCGCGCGCCGAGGCGTCGTAGGCGCCGAGCTCGGCCATGCGCACATGGGCCTCGGCCACGGCCTCCCAGTCCTCGGCGGCCATTGCATCGGCCTCGGCCTTGAGCACGCTGGCGACCGCAGCATCGCCGCCAAGCACGAACTCGATCGCCGGATCGGGCAACGACGGCAGTTCTTGGGCGATGCTCGCCACGCGCAGCCGGTTGGGCAGGTCGAGGTCGCCGCGGTCGGCTTCGACTTCGCCGCGCACGGCCGCGAACAGCGACGACTTGCCGGCGCCGTTGCGGCCGACCACGCCGGCGCGCCAGCCCGAGTGCAGGGTGAGGTCGACGTCGGACAGCAGCAGGCGTTCGCCGCGCCGCAGGGCGAAATTCTTGAAGGAGATCATTGGTTGATTTTACAGGAGCGCGACCCGGAACCCGCCGACCCGTGCCGTCGTTTCATAAACGGAACAATCGAAACCTATTGCTGGCTGCATTGACGCCTTTGAAACGCGCCTGTTAAATCGGCATTAACACCGCCTCCCCTTCCCCCAAAGCTCGAGGTCTGCCATGTCCCGCCATCGCCTCACCCTCGCCGTGCTCGCGGCCCTGCTGCCCGTCGCTCCCGCCGCGCTCGCGCAGGACGCCCAGCCGCAGACCCGCACCTCCACCCTCGACACACTGATCGTCACCGGCACCCGGGTCAGCGACCGCACGGTGGCCGAATCGCAGTCGCCGATCGATATCATCACCGCCGAATCGCTGCAGGCCACCGGCACGACCGAACTGGCGACCGCACTGGCGCGCGCGCTGCCGTCGCTGAACTTCCCGCGCCCGGCGCTGGTGGACGGCTCCTCGGCGATCCGTCCGGCGCAGTTGCGCGGTCTGTCGCCCGACCAGGTGCTGGTGCTGGTCAACGGCAAACGCCGCCACGCCTCTTCTCTGCTCAATCTCAACGGCACGATCGGTCGCGGCTCGGCCCCGGTCGATCTCAACACGATCCCGGTCTCGGCGATCGAGCGCGTCGAGGTATTGCGCGACGGCGCTTCGGCGCAGTACGGCTCGGACGCAATCGCCGGCGTGGTCAACATCGTGCTCAAGGGCGCCTCGCAGGGCGGCAGCCTGGCGGTGAATCTGGGCCAGTACTCGGCCGGCGACGGCACCCAGCACCAGATTGCCGGCGACACCGGCCTGGCCCTGGGCGAGCGCGGCTTCCTGCACCTGTCCGCCCAAGTCGGCCAGCAGGAGGCGACCAACCGCGCGCGGCCGTTCGCCGGCACGCCCGGCCCGACCCAGCCCGCGCTCGGGCAGAAGGCGTTCGTGATCGGCGAGCCGGAGGTCGACTTCGGTGCCGTCGGCTTCAACACCGACATCGCGCTGACCGATGCGATCAGCGTCTATGGCTTCGGTACCGCCAGCAACCGCGATGTCACCTCGTTCGCGTTCTTCCGCGCCCCGGCCAACCCGACCCAGAACATCCGCAGCATCCATCCCGATGGTTTCCTGCCCGAAATCAACAATATCTCCAAGGATCGTTCGATCGTCGCCGGCCTCAAGGGCCATACCGCCAGCGAATGGAACTGGGACCTGAGCTACAACTACGGCTACAACCGGCTGGAGTTCTATACCCGCAATTCGCTCAACGCGAGCCTGGGGCCGGATTCGCCGACTTCGTTCTATGACGGCGCGTTGGAGACCACGCAGAACATCATCAACTTCGATGTCAGCCGGCAGTTCGACTGGGGTCTGGCCTATCCGGTGACGCTGGCCTTCGGTGCCGAGGGCCGTAACGAGAAGTGGAACCAGTCGCCGGGCGAGCCGGGCTCGTACATCGACGCGGGCGCGGGCGTGCCCGGTGCGGCCGCCGGCGCGCAGGGCTTCGGCGGCTTCGCACCGGGCATCGCCGGCGCCTACGACCGCGACAGCCACGCGGTCTACGCCAACCTGGAAGCCGATCTGACCGAGAAGTTCTCCAGCGGCGTGGCCGCACGCTGGGAGGACTACGACGACTTCGGCAGCCAGCTGTCGGGCAAGCTGTCGGCGCGCTATGCGTTCACCGATGCGGTCGCGCTGCGCGGCACGGTGTCGAGCGGCTTCCGCGCGCCGTCGCTGGCCCAGCAGTACTTCCAGACCGTGAGCACGGTGTTCCTGCCGGGCATCACCACACCGTTCGAGATCCGCACGTTCCCGGCCAGCAGCGCGGTCGCACGGGCCTTCGGCGCCGAGCCGCTCAAGCCCGAGGAATCGCTGTCCTACAGCCTGGGTCTGGTGCTGCAGCCGGTCGACAACCTCTACGTCACCGTCGATGCCTATCAGATCGACGTCGACGACCGTATCGCGCTGTCGTCGAACCTGACGGGCGACGCGGTGCGCGCGCTGCTCGAGTCGCAGGGGATCTTCGGCGTCAACGGTGGCCGCTACTTCACCAACGCCATCGACACCCGCACCCGCGGCGTGGACGTCGTCGGCACCTATCGCTGGGACCTGACGGCCGGCAGCCTCGACCTGACCGCCGGCTACAACCATTCCAAGACCGAGATCACCCGCATCGCCGACAACCCGGCCGCGCTCGAGGCGATCGGCGTGGATCTGGAGCGCATCGATCGCGTCGAGGCGGGCCGCATCGAGCAGGGTTTCCCGCGCAATAAGCTGCTGCTGGCCGGCACCTGGAATGCCGCCGACTGGGGCTTCTCGCTGTCGACCACCCGCTACGGCAGCGTGCGCACCACGCCCAACAACCCGGCGCTGGACCAGAAGTACGGGGCCAAGTGGCTGGTCGACGTGTCGGCGACCTACAAGCCGGGCGAGAACTGGGCATTGACGCTGGGCGCCGACAACGTGCTCAACGAATACCCGGACGAAAACATCTTCGGCAACTCGACCAACGGGCAGTTCCCGTACAGCAATCTGTCGCCGTTCGGTTTCGGCGGCGCATTCGGCTACGCCAAGATCGCCTACACCTGGTGATCCACGGTCCGGCCCCTGCATGGCGCCGGACATCCAATGCGCCGTCGTCGTGCAGGCGACGGCGCGCCGATGTCTGCGCTCGCAGCCGTGATGGCACGCATCGCCGCGCCCGTTGGCTTGCGGGCGCGGGTTGCCTGGATACGGACGCGTCGGCGACACTGCAATACTTGTCCCCCACACTTCGCCGATGCCGCACAACACCGACCTGATCAACATCGTCGCCGTCGGCCTGGGCATGGCCTTCGTGTTCGGCGCGCTCGCCAACCGGCTCCGGCTCTCGCCGCTGGTGGGCTATCTGGTCGCAGGCATCCTCGTCGGACCGTTCACGCCCGGCTTCGTCGCCGACCAGGCGCTGGCCGACCAGTTGGCCGAGATCGGCGTGATGCTGTTGATGTTCGGCGTCGGCCTGCACTTCTCGCTCAAGGACCTGCTCGACGTGAAGTCGATCGCGATCCCGGGCGCGTTGACCCAGATCACCGTGGCCACCCTTCTGGGCTGGGGACTGGCGGCGCTGATGGGATGGCCGACCGTCCAGGGCATCGTGTTCGGCTTCGCGCTGGCGACCGCCAGCACGGTCGTGCTGCTGCGGGCGATGGAGGAGCGCCGGTTGCTCGACACCACGCGCGGCAAGATCGCGGTCGGCTGGCTGATCGTCGAGGACCTGGCCTGCGTGATCGCCCTGGTGCTGATGCCGGTGCTGGCCGATGTGATGCACAGCACCGGCGGCGAGGAGACCACGGTCGGCTCGGTGCTGCTGAGCGTCGGCTGGACGCTGCTCAAGGTCGCGATGTTCGTCGCGGTGATGCTGCTGGTCGGGCGGCGCGTGATCCCGTGGGTGCTCGAGCGGATCGCCGGCACCGGTTCGCGCGAACTGTTCACGCTGTCCGTACTCGCGATCGCGCTGGGCGTGGCGTTCGGCTCGGCGGCGATCTTCAGTGTGTCGTTCGCGCTCGGCGCGTTCTTCGCCGGCATGCTGCTCAACGAGTCGGAGCTCAGCCACAAGGCCGCGAACGATTCGCTCCCCCTGCGCGACGCATTCGCGGTGCTGTTCTTCGTCTCGGTTGGCATGCTGTTCGACCCGCGCATCCTGTTGGTGCACCCCTGGCAGGTGCTGGCGACGGCGCTGATCATCATCTTCGGCAAGTCGGCGGCCGCGTTCCTGATCGTGCGCGCGTTCAAGCACCCGACCAGCACCGCACTGACGATCTCCGCCAGCCTGGCGCAGATCGGCGAGTTCGCCTTCATCATCGCCGGGCTCGGCGTGGCGCTGGACATCCTGCCGCCCGATGGCCGCTCGCTGGTGCTCGCCGGCGCGCTGATCTCGATCATGGCCAACCCGCTGATCTTCGGCCTGCTCGACAGCTGGCAGGCGCGTCGCGCGGCCGCCACGGCGGCGTCGGCACCCGAGCCGGCCCAGCCGATCCAGGTGATTCCGGCCGACCTGCGCGGCCATGCCATCCTCGTCGGCTACGGTCGCGTCGGCCGGCAGCTGGCCGAACTGCTGCAACAGCGTGAAGTGCCGCTGGTGATCGTCGAGGACGATCCGGACCTGGTACGCAAGGCCCGCGATCGCGGCCTGCTGGTGGTGCGCGGCAACGTCGCCTCCGAACCGGTGATGCGTGACGCCGCTCCCGAGCGCGCGGCGCTGGCGATCTTTGCCATCCCACAGGCACTGGAAGCCGGCGAGGCGATCGAGCGCATGAAAGCCATCAATCCGGGTATCACGGTGCTGGCACGCGCGCACAGCGACGGCGAAGTCCGCCATCTGCTCGAGCACGGCGCAGACGGCGCGGTGCTGGCAGAGCGCGAACTGGCCTATTCGCTGGCCGAGATGGTCATGTCGACGCCGCCGTTCCGACCGGTACGTCCGGGCAGCGACGCGGCCACACCGCCGGCGCCGCAGCCGGGCTGAGCGCAGACCTGGGTCAGCGCAGTTCGGCGTCGAGATAAGGCGCCAGGCGCGGCCACGCGAATTCAAAGCCCGAGGCCAGCAAGCGCGCCGGCAACACGCGCTGTCCGTCCACCAGCAGCGTGGCCATCTCCCCCAGGCCCAAGACGAGTGCGCGCGCCGGTACCGCCAGCACCACCGGCCGCCGCAGGGCATCGGCCAGCGCGCGGGTGAAACCGGTGTTGTCCACCGGCTCGGGCGCCGTGAGATTGCACGCGCCGACCGGCGCCTGCGGCTCGCCGCGCAGATGCGCATACAGTAACGCAAGGACGGCCGCCACCCAGTCCTCACGTGCGATCCAGCTCAGCATCTGGCGGCCGTCTCCGAGCCGGGCGCCAAGGCCGAGCCGGAACGGCGGCAGCAGCCGCTGCAGCATGCCGCCGTCGGGATGCAGCACCACACCGGTCCGCAGCCGCACCACCGGCACGCGGTCCTCGGCAACGCGGGCGGCGGCCTCCCATTCCTCGCACAGACGATGCTGGAACTCGTCGTGCGGCGCGCGCCCCTCGTCCAGCGGCAGGTCGCCCTGGGCGCCATACCAGCCGACCGCCGAGCCGCTCAACAGTACCTTCGGCGGGACATGCGCCGAGCGAATCCAGTCGACGAGGACACGCGTCGGGATCAAGCGGCTGTCGCGCAGCACCTGCTTGCGCGCGGCGCTCCAGCGGCGTTCGGCAATGCCGGCGCCGGCCAGATTGACCACCGCATCGAAACGGTCGTCCGACCACAACGCGGCGTAGTCGCGGACCTCGACGCCGTCCGGGGCCGGGGTCGAGGCCCGGCGCGAAAGCCAGGTCACACGCGCGCCATCGCGCTGCAGCGCGCGGGTCAATGCGCTGCCGAGAAAACCGCTGCCGCCGGTGATCAGGATGTGCATGCCGAAGGCCCTGCCGCGTTGCGGGGATGCTCGCGCGGCGGTGGGGAAGCGAGCGTCAAGGTCATGGCGAACCGCGCTTCGGCGGGTCGAAGGACGGTGTATCGGGAGGGCCCGTGCCCCACCCGGCGCGCCAGGGGCGCGCCGACCTCCCCCGCGCGCGGGGGAGGTGTCTGGATGACCTTGTACATGTCCAGATTGAACAGCGGCCTCCCCTCGGGCGGGGAGGTGTCCGTATTCGCTCGCGCCGAGACCACGCGACGGCTGGAGAGGTGCAGCCTGCGGGCGCGTCAGCGGGGGTCAGGCCTTCTTGAAGCCCAGTTCACCGCCGGCCGCGTCGACCACGATCGTGTCGCCGCTGGCGAATTCGCCGGCGAGGATGCGCGAGGCCAGCGGGTTCTCGAGCTGCTGCTGGATCGCGCGCTTGAGCGGACGTGCGCCGTAGACCGGGTCGAAGCCGACGTTGCCCAGCAGGTCGAACGCCGCGTCCGAGACCTCGATGCGCAGCCCGCGCTCGGCCAGGCGCTTTTCCAGCCCGCGCATCTGGATCTTCGCGATCTCGCGGATCTGCGCCTTGCGCAGCGGGTGGAACACGACGATGTCGTCGAGCCGGTTGATGAACTCGGGCCGGAAATGCGCCTGCACCACGCCCATCACCGCGGCCTTCATCTGCGTATAGGCCTCGGCCGAATCGTCGCCGGCCAACTCCTGGATCTGGTGCGAACCAAGGTTGGAGGTCATCACGATCACCGCATTGCGGAAATCGACCGTGCGGCCCTGGCCATCGGTCAGACGGCCATCGTCAAGCACCTGCAGCAGGATGTTGAAGACGTCGGGATGCGCTTTTTCGACCTCGTCGAGCAGGATCACGCTGTAGGGCCGACGGCGCACCGCCTCGGTCAGGTAGCCGCCTTCCTCATAGCCGACGTAGCCCGGAGGCGCGCCGATCAGCCGGGCGACCGAGTGCTTCTCCATGAACTCGCTCATGTCGATGCGCACCATCGCGTCCTGGCTGTCGAACAGGAACTCGGCGAGTGCCTTGCACAGCTCGGTCTTGCCGACGCCAGTCGGCCCCAGGAACAGGAACGAACCGGTCGGACGATCGGGATCGGACAGCCCGGCGCGCGAGCGGCGCACCGAATCGGACACGACCTTGATCGCCTCCTCCTGGCCGACCACGCGCGCATGCAGCTGCGACTCCATCGCCAGCAGCTTCTCGCGCTCGCCCTCGAGCATCTTGCTGACCGGAATACCGGTCCAGCGCGCGACGACCTGCGCGATTTCCTCGGCGGTGACCTTGTCCTGCAGCAGTTGGAAGCCCTGGGTCTCGGCCTCCTGCGCCGCCTTGAGCTGCTTCTCCAGTTCCGGGATGCGCCCGTACTGGATCTCGCTCATGCGCGCATAGTCCTGCGTACGTTGCGCCGATTCGAGATCGAGCTTGGCGGCCTCGATCTGCTCCTTGATCTTGGTCGCGCCCTGCACCGTGGCCTTCTCGGCCTTCCAGACTTCCTCCAGGTCGTTGTACTCACGCTCCAAGGTGCCGATCTCGGCCTCGAGGTCGGACAGGCGCTGCTTCGACTCGGCGTCCTTCTCCTTCTTCAGCGCCTCGCGCTGGATCTTGAGCTGGATCAGCCGGCGCTCCTTGCGGTCGAGCTCCTCGGGCTTGGAGTCGATCTCCATGCGGATGCGGCTGGCCGCCTCGTCCATCAGGTCGATGGCCTTGTCGGGCAGTTGGCGGTCGGCGATGTAGCGGTTGGACAGCGTGGCCGCGGCGACGATCGCCGGATCGGTGATCTCCACGCCGTGGTGCACCGCGTAGCGCTCTTTCAGTCCGCGCAGGATCGCGATCGTGTCCTCGACACTGGGCTCGCCGACGAACACCTTCTGGAAGCGGCGCTCGAGCGCGGCGTCCTTCTCGACGTACTTGCGGTACTCGTCGAGCGTGGTCGCGCCGATGCAGTGCAGCTCGCCACGGGCGAGCGCGGGCTTGAGCATGTTGCCCGCGTCCATCGCGCCGTCGGCCTTGCCGGCGCCGACCATCGTGTGCAGTTCGTCGATGAACAGGATGATCTGGCCCTCGTTCTTGGCCAGGTCATTGAGCACGCCCTTAAGGCGCTCCTCGAATTCGCCGCGATACTTGGCACCGGCGATCAGCGCGCCCATGTCCAGCGAGAGCACGCGCTTGCCGCGCAGGCCTTCGGGCACCTCGCCGTTGACGATGCGCTGGGCCAGGCCCTCGACGATCGCGGTCTTGCCCACCCCGGGCTCGCCGATCAGCACCGGATTGTTCTTGGTGCGCCGCTGCAGCACCTGCACCGTGCGGCGGATCTCCTCGTCGCGACCGACGACCGGGTCGAGCTTGCCGCTCTCGGCGCGCGCGGTCAGATCGATCGTGTACTTCTCCAGCGCCTGGCGCGCGTCCTCGGCGTTTTCGTCCTGCACGCTCTCGCCGCCGCGGATCTTCGCAATCGCGGCCTCGAGCCGGGCCTTGTCCGCGCCGGCCGCCTTCAGCGCCTTGCCTGCGTCGCCGCCGTCGTCGAGCGCGGCCAACACGAACAGTTCGGAGGCGATGAAGGCATCGCCGCGCTGCTGGGCAAGCTTGTCGGTGACGTTGAGCAGGCGCGACAGGTCGTTGCCGACCGACAACTGCCCGGCCTGTCCGGTCACCTTGGGCATGCGCTCGAGCGCCTCGGTCAGCCGCTCGCGCAGCACCGGCACGTTGACGCCGGCCTGGCCCAGCAGCGGCCGGGTACCGCCGCCCTGCTGGTCGAGCAGCGCCAGCAGCAGGTGCGCCGGCTCGATGAAATTGTGGTCGCGGCCCACGGCCAGCGACTGCGCGTCGGCCAGCGCCTGCTGGAAACGCGACGTGAGCTTGTCCATCCGCATGACGGGTGTCCTCGAAGAGAGAGGCCGGCGCCTGCCGGCGATGTCCACCAGATGCGGCCGAAGCGGCCGGTTGCAAGCGTCCGCCGGCGTTCCGTTGGCCCCGAGCCGGCGAACGGTCGCCGTGTCCTCACCCGGCGCAGGCACCGCGCCCGGCAGGATGCGGGGCGATCCCGCCTGGAGCACGCCCATGCAGTACCGCCTGTATTACTGGAACGGCCTCCAGGGGCGCGGCGAGTTCGTTCGCCTGGCGCTAGAGGACGCAGGCGCCGACTACATCGACGTGGTGCGCGAGCAGGGCGATACGGCGATGGACTCGTTCCTCGCTGGCCAGGCGAGCGGCCTGCGCCCCTTCGCCGCTCCGTTCCTGGAGGCCGGCGGCCAGGTCATCGCCCAGGTTGCGGCAATCCTGCACTTCCTCGGCCCGCGGCTGGACCTGGTGCCCGACGATGCGGCGGGCCGGCTGCAGGCGCTGCAACTGCAGCTCACGATCGCCGACCTGGTGACCGAGGTCCACGACAGCCACCATCCGATCGCCAGCGCCGCGTACTACGAGGACCAGAAGGAGGCCGCGGCGCGCCGGGCGGCCGACCTTCGCCAGCACCGCCTGCCGAAATTCCTCGGCTACTTCGAAGCCGTGCTCGGCCAGGCCGGCGGTGCGCACGCGCTCGGGCGCCACTCCTATGTCGACCTGTCACTGTTCCAACTGCTGCGCGGCCTCGACTACGCCTACCCCGAGGCGATGGCGTCGCTGTCGCCGACACTGCCGCGGCTGCGCGCGCTCGAGGCACGGATCGCCGAGCGCCCGAACCTCGCAGCCTACCTGGCCTCGACGCGTCGGCTGCCGTTCAACGAACAGGGCATCTTCCGCCACTACCCCGAACTCGATGGCGCGATTGCACGCTCGAGCCTGTGACACGCTGGGCGGATTCACATCGGTTTATCGCTGCGCAGGCAATCATGCTGCGATGCGCCAATCACTGGAAGCCACCGCGCCCTCGTCCCCCACCCCCGCCCCGCACCGCGGGCCGCCTCCGCCTCCCGCCGACGACTGGGCCCTGTTCCTCGATGTCGACGGCTGCCTGCTGCCGTTCGCCAAACGTCCCGATGCGGTCTCCGTGCCCGCCACGCTGCTCGCGCAGTTGGTCGCGCTGCGTGCTTCGCTGGGCGGCGCACTGGCGCTGGTCAGCGGGCGCAGCCTGACGACGCTCGACCGGCTGTTCGCACCCGAACGGTTCACCGCCGCCGGCCTGCACGGCGTCGAGCGGCGCCGTGCCGATGGCATCGGTCACGGCGCGCCGTCGCCGGCGGCACTGGCGGCGATCCGGGACGAGGCCGTGGTGGTCGCACGTCGCTATCCGGGCGCCGTGGTCGAAGACAAGGGCGCGGCGCTCGGCCTGCACTGGCGCGGCGCGCCGCAGGCCGAGGTCGCACTGCGCACGTTCGCCCAGGCCATGCTGCCGCGGCTGCCCGGCTACCAGCTCCAGCCCGGCGACCATGTCGTCGAACTGCGTCCCGAGCATGCCGACAAGGGCAGTGCGATCCTCGCGTTCCTGGAAGAGCCGCCGTTCGCCGGCCGCCGTCCGGTGTTCGCAGGCGACGATCTGACCGACGAGACCGGCTTTGCCGCGGTCAATGCCCGTGGCGGCATCAGCGTGCTGGTGGGCGACCGCGCTGCCTCGGCCGCCCAGTTCGCGCTGGCCGACCCGGCCCAGGTGCACCGTTGGCTCGGCGTGCCCGCCTCCCTTCCCGCCCCGCCCCCGGAGATCTCCCGATGACGCCAGCCGACACCTCCACCCTCAACCTGGGCCTCGTCGGCAACGGCAGCTTCGGCGCGCTGTTCGACGCGAAGGCCCGGTTGGTCTGGTCGTGCTTGCCGGCCTTCGACGGCGATCCGACATTCTGCGCCCTGCTCTCACCCAAGGCCGGCCATGGCGACTGGTCGATCGAACTCGACGACTTCGCGCGCAGCGAGCAGGCCTACATCGAGAACACCGCAATCCTGCGCACGGTGTTGCACGACCGCCACGGCGCCTCGATCGAGATCCTCGACTTCGCACCGCGCTGGCGCCAGCACGGGCGGTTCTACCGCCCTGTCATGCTGACGCGCCGGGTCCGCCTGCTCTCGGGCAGCCCGCGCATCCGCGTGCTGCTGCGCCCGCTCGCCGAGTGGGGCGCGCGCACGCCGGAAAGCACCTGGGGCAGCAACCACATCCGTTTCCTGCTGCAGGACTTCGCGCTGCGCGCGACCACCGACATGCCGATCCGGCTGCTGCGCGAAGGCCTGGCGTTCGTGCTCGACCGCGACCTGCACTTCGTGCTCGGCCCGGACGAAACGCTGACCCAGCCGATCGCCGAGTTCGTGCGCGACGCCCTGCACCGCACCACCGACTACTGGCGCGAGTGGGTGCGCTACCTGTCGATCCCGCTCGACTTCCAGGAGGCGGTGATCCGCAGCGCGATCACCCTGAAGCTGTGCCAGTACGAGGACAGCGGCGGCATCATCGCCGCGATGACCACCTCGATCCCCGAGGCACCGGGCACCGCGCGCAACTGGGACTATCGTTACTGCTGGCTGCGCGACGCGGCGTTCGTCGTGCGCACGCTCAATCGCCTGGGGGCGACCCGGACGATGGAGGAATACATCCGCTACATCTTCAACCTGGCAGTCAGCGACGACGGCGACATGCAGCCGGTCTACGGCATCGACTACGCGCACGAGTTGACCGAGGAGGAGATGCCGGCCCTGGCCGGCTACCGCGGCATGGGCCCCGTGCGTCGCGGCAACCTGGCCTATGTGCAGCGCCAGCACGACACCTACGGAAGCGTGGTGCTGGCCTCGGCCCAGCTGTTCTTCGACCGCCGCCTGGAACACCCGGGCGATGCGGCGACCTTCGCCAAGCTCGAACCGCTCGGCGACCTGGCCTGGAAGCTCTACGACCAGCCCGATGCCGGCCTGTGGGAATTCCGCGGCAAGGCCCACGTGCACACCTATTCCAGCGCGATGTGCTGGGCGGCCTGCGACCGGCTGGCACGGATCGCGGTGCAGCTCGGCCTGGACGCGCGCGCCACCCACTGGCGCGAGCGCGCCGATACGATGCGCACGCGGATCCTGGCCGAAGCCTGGAACGCCGAACTCGGTCATTTCGCCGATGCCTTCGGCGGCGACCGCCTCGACGCCTCGCTGCTGCTGCTTGCCGATCTGGGCTTCGTGACGCCCGAGGACCCGCGCTTCATCGCCACCGTCGATGCGATCGGACGCACGCTGCGCCATGGCGACGGCCTGTTCCGCTACGTCGTCCCCGACGATTTCGGCGCGCCGGAAACGAGCTTCACGATCTGCACGTTCTGGTACATCGACGCGCTCGCCTCGATCGGGCGCCACCACGAAGCGCGCAGCCTGTTCGAGACCATGCTCGCGCGACGCAACCATCTGGGCCTGCTGTCAGAGGACATGTCGTTCGAAGACGGCGAGGCCTGGGGCAACTTCCCGCAGACCTATTCGCATGTCGGCCTGATCATGGCGGCGATGCGGCTCTCGCGTTCCTGGCAGGAGGCGGCATGAGCCGCCTGGTCGTCGTCTCCAACCGGGTGGCGCTGCCGGACTCGGACCAGAACGGCGGCCTGGCGACCGCGCTCGATGCCGCGCTCAAGGAGGCCGGCGGCCTGTGGTTCGGCTGGAGCGGCAAAGTCGCCCGCGCGCATTCGGGCGAGGTGCACCGCGCCACGCACGAGAACATCGACTACCTGACCATCGACCTGTCGCGGGAGGACTACGAGGGCTACTACAACGGCTTCTCCAACCGCACGCTGTGGCCGCTGCTGCACTTCAGGCTGGACCTGGTCGACTACAACGCGTTGACCCAGGCCGCCTACCGCGGCGTCAATGCGCTGTTCGCCGAGAAGCTGGCCAAGGAGATCCGCGACGATGACATCGTCTGGGTCCACGACTACCACCTGCTGCCGCTCGCGCAGGAACTGCGCCGACGCGGCGTGCGCGCGCGCATCGGTTTCTTTCTGCACGTGCCGTTCCCCTCGGCCGACATCGTGGCAGGGCTGCCGCACCACGAAAAGACCTTCGGCGCACTGGCTGCCTACGACCTGGTCGGCTTCCAGACCGAACGCGACCTGGAGCGATTCCAGGACTACATCCGGCTGTTCCGTGGCGGCAGCGTGGCCACGCGCGGAACGCTGCGCGATCACGATGGGCGCAGCTTCCAGGCCGACGCTTTCCCGATCGGCATCGATGCCTCGGCGATCGCGACGCTGGCGGCCAACGCCGCGCGCAACCCGGCAGTGCGCCGGATGCAGGCCAGCCTCACGGGGCGCGCGCTGGCGATCGGCGTCGATCGCCTGGACTACTCCAAGGGCCTGCCCGAGCGCTTCCGCGCGTTCGAGCGTGTGCTCGACAAGCACATCGACCTGCGTGGCCAGCTGACCTATCTGCAGATCGCCCCGGTCTCGCGCGGTGGCGTTGCCAGCTATCGCGCCCTGCGCCGCGAGCTCGAGCAGTACGCCGGCCACATCAACGGCGCCCACGCCGACCCGGACTGGACGCCAGTGCGCTACGTCAACCGCACCTACCCGCACGCGACGCTGGCCGGCTTCTACCGGCTGGCGCGCATCGGCCTGGTCACCCCGCTGCGCGACGGCATGAACCTGGTCGCCAAGGAATACGTCGCCTCCCAGGATCCCGAGGACCCCGGCGCACTGGTGCTGTCGATCTTCGCCGGCGCCGCCCGCGAACTCGACGGCGCCCTGCTGATCAATCCGTTCGACAGCGACGGCGTCGCCGATGCGATCGCTGCGGCCCTGAAGATGCCGCTGGACGAACGCCGCGAGCGTTGGCAGTCGATGATGCAGCGCATCTCCAGCTACGACATCCACGCCTGGCGCCGCGACTTCCTCGACCGCCTCCAACAGACCCGCTGAAACCGGGGTCAGAGTCGCTTTTCCTGCGATTTTTTTCGACGCCCTCAAGCGTTCCTACGCGAAAAGCGACTCTGACCCCGGTTGGCTTGTTTTAGAGCGGGGCGGGCTGGATGATCTCGACCCAGTAGCCGTCGGGGTCCTTGATGAAGGCGATCGAGCGCATGCTGCCGTCGCTGAGCCGCTTCTGGAACGGGACCTGCAGCGCTTCGAAGCGGGCGCAGGCGGCGCGGATGTCGGGCACGCTGACGCAGATGTGGCCGAAGCCGCGCGGGTCACGGTTGCCGTCGTGGTAGACGGGGCCGTCCTGGTGTTCGGTGCCGTGGTTGTGGGTCAACTCAAGCACGCCACGCTGCTCGGCCAGCCACTGGCGGCGCGCTTCGTCGTCGTCGGGCAGGACGCCGGCGTCGTCGATCAGGACCAGGAAATACAGCGAGAACTTCGCGTCGGGAAAATCCACCTTGCGCGCGAGGGTGAACCCGAGCACGCGGGTGTAGAAATCCAGCGATGCGACCGGATCCTTGACCCGCAGCATCGTGTGATTGAAGACGAAGTCGCGCGTGGCGGTGTCGCGTTCGGCGGCGACGCCGGGGACCTGGGCGAGTGCGGCACGGGTCTGTGCGGTCATGGCACGGCATCCAAAAGGCGGGGGATGCATCATTATCGGCGATCGGCCGGTTGCCTGCGGCGAGCGCGCGCAACGCTGCGTCGCGGGCCCGCGCGCCCACGCTGTCGCCGTCAGTCCTCGCCCGTCTCCGGTTGCAGCCAGCCGCGCGCCCGGAATACCGGACCGACCAACGGCAGCACCGCCTCGACCTGGAACACGCAGCGCCCGTCGACCTCGCGCTCGTTGCCGCGCACGTCCGCCAGCAGCCGCGCCGGCAGCGGCAGTACGCCGAGCACGCGCGCGCCGACCACGTTCCAGTACAGCGTCCCGCCATGATGGTGGAGGACGCAGCGCAGTTGCAGCGCGCCGCGGCGCAACCGCAACTGGCCGTTGCGGTGCCACAGCCGCCAGCGCGCCTGGGCCCGTCGCGGCGTCGTGTCCAACTCGCGCAGCCAGATCTCTCCGCGCGGCCCGGTCGTGCAATCCAGGGTCAGTGCCGCGTCCGTGGTGGCGCCGGGGACGCCGGCCAGACGCGCGCACAGCCGCGCCAGCAGCCCCCGACTGCGCTCGATCGTCATCGCGCCGGCATGGCGCGCCTGCCCGCGCACGCCGTGCAGCGTGCGCAGCGCATCGGGCATCCGGAAGAACGCGGCGCCGAGCAGGGTCTGGAACAGCGTCGGCGCCATCGCGCGGCCTGGAACGGATCGGGCGCGCAGGATAGCGCTTGCGCGCCTTGCGTTCAGCCCGGATCGATCGCCTCGGCCGGTCGTCGCTGCAGGCCGAGCAGGCCGATCGCCACCGCCAGGACCGCGTACGCGGCCGCAAACTGGAACGCGATCCCCTGGCGCAGCCCCTCCAGTTGCCACGGCAGCACCAGCGCACCGGCCGGGTGCACCGAATGGATCACCCCGAACAGGGTCGCGACCGCAGCCACCAGCAGCGTCGCCACGGCCGTGCCCGGGCGCCGATCGACCAGCGCGACCAGCGCCGTCGCCCACAGCATCGCAGTGATGATGAAGCCGTTGCCGAGCACGACGATCGTCGCCATCTCGGGCAGGCCATGGCCGGCATCGACCTGCGCATACAGCGCGGCCATCCGCGCAGGATCGATCCAGGCCGGATTGCCGAACTTGATGTTGAGCAGGTAAGCAATGGCCGGCAGGAAGGCGAGCGCCACCGCGATCGCGTGCTCGCGTCGGGTGCTGTGGAAGGCCTGCACGGTGATGTCGATCCCGACGAACACGATGATCGGTGCCAGGACCGCGACCGGCAGCCACTGCACCAGTCCCGACACCAGGCCGAGCATGCCACCGACGCCGATGAACAGTCCCGTCAGCAGCGTGTAGCCGCTGCGCGCGCCCATGTGTTTGTAGGCCGGCTGGCCGATGTAGGGCGTGGTCTGGGCGACACCGCCGCAGACGCCCGCGACCAACGTCGCGATCGCCTCGACCAGCAGCACATCGCGCGTGCGGTAGTCGTCGCCGGCCGCGCGTGCGCTTTCGCTGACGTTGATGCCGCCCACGACCATCAGCAGGCCGAACGGCAGCAGCAGCGACAGATACGGCAACGTGGCAGGCAGCCCGGCGACGAAACCGAGGTTCGGCCACGGCAGTGCAGGCGCTGGCCAAGTCGCGTCCGGCAACGCGAAGCCCGGCGAGAGGCCGGCGAGACCGAGGCCGTAGTACAACGCGAGACCGACCAGCAGCGCGAACGGCACACCCGGTAGACGGAACGGCACGGGGCCGCGTGCGACCAGCACGTAAAGTAGCAGGCCCAGCGTCGCGATCCCCGCGACCGGTGAGCGCAGCGTTTCGATCAGCGGCAGAAAACCAAGCAGCATCAGCGCCGCGCCCCCGATCGAACCCAGCAGTGCTGCGCGCGGCACGACGCGCGTGATCCAGTCGCCGGCGAAAGACAGCGCGAGCTTCAGCACGCCCATGACGACCAGCGAGGCCATGCCCAGCTGCCAGGTCGCGATGCCGGCGGCGTCGGCGTCCATCCCCTGCCGGCCGAACGCGAGGAACGCGGGACCCAGCACCAGCAAGGCCATGCCGATGCTGG
Source organism: Luteimonas sp. gir (assembly GCF_037198055.1). Taxonomy (NCBI): domain Bacteria; kingdom Pseudomonadati; phylum Pseudomonadota; class Gammaproteobacteria; order Lysobacterales; family Lysobacteraceae; genus Luteimonas; species Luteimonas sp. gir. The sequence continues at coordinate 227,801 of NZ_JBBAXQ010000003.1, read as the reverse complement.
TCGGGGCATCCAGGCCGAGCGGCATCGCGGTGACGTCATCGCGGCCGCTGCGCCGTGCAAGACGACGCGCCATCGCCGTGTACAGCAGATTGCCGATCAGCACGCCGAGCGCGGTGCCCGGAAACATGCGACCGAACACGATGTCGGCGGGCACCCCGAAGATTCCGACCAGCGCGGCGGCGATGAAGCCGAGGATCGAGAGGTTGTCGACGACAAGGCCGAAAACGCCGTTGATGTCGCCGGCGACGAACCAGCGAAGACGAGAGCGGGGAGCGGCAGCGGTGGACATCGGCATTCCGGAAAAACGGGGGGATCGAGCGCACGGTCACCGCGACAGACGCCGACGCATCCGTCGTAGGAGACCCATGCCGACAGGCTGCGCGCGTGCGCCGACATCGCGATCTTGCGGCGCCTGCCGGGAGACGGCAACGGGCGGGCGCGCCCCATGGCGCGCCCCACGCCGGAGCCCGCCGCGCCATCGGCGACGGGCCGGGTCGGGCTTTAGAACTTCGCCATGAACTCCACGCCCCAGGTCCGGGGCTCGTTGACGAATCCGGTCAGGTTGTTGAAGTCGATGCCACCGACGATGCGCGTGCTGTCGGTGATGTTGCGACCGAACACGGCGAGATCGTAGCGGCCCTGGTTCCAGTTCGTGCCGACGCGCAGGCCGCCTTCCAGCGTCGAACGGCCGCGGAACTCAGGCGACTCGTAGAGGAAGAAGTTGACCTGTCCACGGTACGCCCAGTCGGTGTAGACGTAGAACTCCGCGTCGTCGCCGACCGGCACGCCCCAGCGCGCGGTGAGGTTGTGAATCCACTTCGGTGCCTGCGGCAAGGCATTGCCGTCCACGCGCGCGAAGGTCTGCCCGTCGATGACCACCGTGGGATCGGTGACCGTGCAACCGCCACCGCAGATCGCGACCGCGAGGTTTGGATCGCGGATCTCGGTGTCGTTGTAGCTCGTGCCCCAGGTCACCAACAGGGTGTCGGTGAGCCAGGCCTGGAGGTCGAGCTCGACGCCCTGACCGATCGATTTGTCGGCGTTGAGTAGGATCGCCTGGTTGGTCGCGCCGCCCACGGCGATCAGCTGCTGGCCGTCGACGTTATAGCGGAACAGGTTGAAGCCGATCCGGCCGCGGCGGTCCCACAGGTCCGCTTTGATCCCGACCTCGTACGAAATCACTTCTTCCGAATCGGCGACCGAGATGCCACCGAATGCCAGCCGCCCCTGGATCGAGGGCGCGCGGAAGCCCTTGGCGACGCGGCCATAGACGTTGACGTCCTCATTGAGCTCGTAGACCGCGCTCGCATCCCAGCTGATGTCGTCGACATCGGTGTCGGCGAAATAGGGGCCGCCGACCGGCGTGCCGAACGGCACCGCCTGCAGCACACTGGCGCTGAAGTCCTTCTTGTCTTGGGTGTAGCGCAGGCCGCCGCGCAACTTCAGACGCTCGGTCGCGGCGTATTCGCCGGACGCGAACAGCGCCCAGGCGGTATTGCGCTGCTGCTGCACGGCATGGCCGGTCTGCGGATTGCCGGGGCTGAGCGAATCGTAGTTGAGGCTGTCGACGGTCAGTTCCTCGCGGAACCAGAACGCGCCCGCCTGCCAGTCGAACGGGCCGTCGAGATTCGATTCCAGGCGCACTTCCTGGCTGATCTGCTTGTGATCGGGAATGCCGTCGGCCGATTCGGACGAAAAGGGAATCAGTCCCGGCCCCGAGTCGGGCAGGAAGGCGGCGCCGTAGCCGCCGTCGATGTCGCCGCGGTTCAACGACTCCAGGGTCTCGTAGCCGGTGACCGAGTACAGGCTGTACTGCCCGAAGTCCCAGCGCAGCCGGGCGCTGGCGCCCCAGGTTTCGAGATCGGAGAAATTGACGCCATCGAGCGCGACGCGGTCGCGGTCGAAGCCGGGACGGAAGCGGTTGCTGCCGGGCGAGACGAGGTTGGCGCGGAACAACCGCGCCGTGCCATTGAGATCGCGCCTGTGCAGGTTGAACAGCCCCTCGAAGCCGTCGCCCTCATACAGGAACTGCACGCGCGCGGCCGATTCGTCGTAGCCCTCGAAGCCGTCGTTGGGCGCACCGGCCAGAGTGTTGCGCACCGAGTCGTCGCGGCGCTGGTAGAGCGCCGACACGCGCGCCGACCAGCGCTCGGTCAACGCGCCGCCGACCGCGCCCTCGAAGTTCCACATGTTGTCGCTGCCGTAGGCGAGCTTGCCGTAGCCCTCGAAGTCCTGGCTCGGGCGCACCGAATCGAACTTCACCACGCCGGCCGGCGTGTTGCGGCCGAACAGCGTGCCTTGCGGGCCGCGCAGCACCTCCACGCCGGCGATGTCGAACACCGGGAAACCCTTCAGCAGCGGGTTCTCCAGCACCACATCGTCGTAGATCAGCGACACCGGCTGCGAGGCGTTGAGATCGAAATCGGTGTTGCCCAGGCCGCGGATGTAGAAGCGCGGAAATGCGCGTCCGTAGCTCGACTCGATGTTGAGGCTGGGCACGCGGCCCGACAGGAACCGGATGTCGGTGCCGCCACTGCCCAGCACCCCGAGCTTCTCGGCATCGAGGGTGGTGATCGAGACCGGTACGTCCTGGATGTTCTCCACGCGCCGCTGCGCGGTCACTTCGACCGCATCGAGCGTGGCGGCCGTCGTCGGCGGCGCGTCGGTGACCTGGGCGAAGGCGGCCAGCGGCAGGGCGCCGGCAAGCGCCACGGCGAGCTGCGAACGGGACGGACGGCGCGGCTGGCGGAAGGGCTTGAGCGACATGGCAGGATCTCGGGCAGGAAGGGGAAGAACGGCTGGAAACGACAGGTCGACGCGCGGCCATGCGCGACGTCGCGCAGCCGACGCCGGGCGGCTCGGACAGCAGACGCACAACGGGCACGGCAGAACGATCGTCGGCAAGGCGGGGCGCGTCCCGGAACCGGGGCGCGCCGCCTCACTGTATTGCGATCTCCGGATAGGCGCCTGAACCGGTTTTGCAGACCTAGTCGCCGATCCAGGCGAGCGTCGCGATCCGGCCACTGCGGCCGTCGCGCCGATGCGAGAAGAACGCCGACGGCTCGGAGATCGTGCAGCGTCCGCCACCGTGCAGGGCGCCGGGCCGCAGGCCCGCGGCGACCAGCCGGCGGCGCGCCAGCGCGAACAGGTCGACCCGCCAGTGGCCCGGCCGGGTGGCGACGAAGGCCGCCGCCGCGCCGGCGTCCTGCCCGACGAAGGCATCGTGTACCTCGGCGCCGACTTCATAGGCCCGCGGGCCCGCCGCCGGGCCCAGCCAGGCGCGCACGTCGCCGGGCGGGGTGCGCATCGCGCCGAGCGTGCGTTCGAGCACGCCGGCGGCCAGGCCACGCCAGCCCGCATGCGCCGCGGCGACCTCGCGGCCGTCGTCGGCGGCGAACACCACCGGCAGGCAGTCGGCGGTCAGAATCGCCAGCACGGTACCGGGCACCGACGTCACCGCCGCATCGGCTTCGGGTTCGGCATCGATCGACCTGGCGCCGGTGGCCGGCGCCTCGAAGCGCAGTACGGTCGTGCCGTGCACCTGGCGCAGCCAATGTGGCGGCGACGGCAGCGCGAGCAGCTGCGTCAGCGCGGCCCGGTTGCCGTCGACGACCGCCGGGTCGTCACCTTCGGGCGAAGAACGGTTGCCGAGATTGAACTGGTCGAACGGCGGCGCCGACGCGCCCGCGCCATGACGCAGCGTGGTCCCCGCGCGCACGCCCCGCGGCGCGGGCCAGTCGGCCGGCAGCCAGACACTCATCGGCGCGCGAGGTCGCCGTGCTCTGCGGCGTCGGCACGCAACGCTTTGAGCAAGGCCTGCATGTCGGCCGGCAGCGGCGCACTGCAGCGCACCGCTTCGCCGGTCGTGGGATGGCGGAACTCCAGCGTCTCGGCATGCAGCGCCTGGCGGCGGAAGCCGCGCAGCATCGCCGCGGTCTCCTCCGACGCGCCCTTGGGCAGCTTCAGCGCGCCGCCGTACAGAGGGTCGCCGAGGATCGGATGGCGCAGATGCGCCATGTGCACGCGGATCTGATGGGTGCGGCCAGTCTCGAGCCGGCACTCGAGTGCGGTGTGCGCGCGGAACCGCTCGCGCAGGCGGTAATGGGTGACCGCCTCGCGGCCGTCCTCGCGCACGGCCATGCGCAGCCGGTCGCGCGGATGCCGGTCGATCGGCGCGTCCGCGGTGCCGCCCGAGACCAGCGCCCCGACGACGACCGCCAGGTACTGGCGATGCACGTCGCGCGCCGAGAGCTGCTCGACCAGCGCGTTGTGCGCCTCGAGCGTGCGCGCGACGACCATCACGCCCGAGGTGTCCTTGTCGAGTCGATGGACGATGCCTGCACGCGGCAGCGCGGTCAGCGACGGATCGCGGAACAACAGCGCATTGACCAGGGTGCCGTCGGGGTTGCCGGCGCCCGGGTGCACGACCAGGCCGGCCGGCTTGTCGATCACGAACACCTGGTCGTCCTCGTACAGCACCGACAGCGGGATGTCCTGCGGCAGCGCCTCGGTCTGGACGTCGAGGACGACGTTCAGGCGGACGGTCTCGCCGCCGACGACCGGGTCGCGGGGGCGCGGCACGGCCCCGTCGAGCAGGACATCACCGGCCTTGATCCAGGCGGTGAGGCGGGAGCGCGAGAACTGCGGGAACAGCTCGGCCAGGACCGCGTCGAATCGGCGTCCCGCGGCGGCGTCGGGCACTTTGGCGGTGCGCTGGTCGGGAAGGTCGCTGGGGGCTGGCTGCATTGGACGGCTCGGATTCAGGCGTGGGCGACGGGCGCGGGGCCCGGACTGGTATTATCCGCGGTTCGTGCCCCGACCGCCCATCGCCTCCATGACCCCACGCCTTGCATCGACGACCCGCGCCCTGGTGTGCCTGCTGCTGGCCGTGCTGGTCGCCACTGGCTGTTCCCGCGGCAAGACCAAGGATGACGAGAACGAGGGCGTGCCGGTCACCGAGCTCTACGACAAGGGCCATGCATCGATGCGCATGGGCAACTGGAGCAACGCGGCGACGACCTTCCGCCGCCTGGTCGCCCAGTACCCCTACGGGCCGCATACCGAGCAAGCGCTGATCGAGATCGCCTACGCGCAGTACAAGATGGGCAACAACGAGGAAGCGATCTCCAGCATCGACCGCTTCATCCGGACCTATCCCACGCACCGCAACATCGCCTACATGTACTACCTGCGCGGGCTGGTGAACTCCAACCGTGACACGGTGTTCCTGCAGCGGGTGTGGAGCCTGGACAGCAGCCGCCGCGACCTGGCCTCGCCCAACCAGGCCTACGCCGACTTCAACACCGTCACCGAGCGCTTCCCCAACAGCCGCTACGCCGCCGACGCGCGCCAGCGCATGGTCGCGCTGCGCAATATGTTCGCGCGCCACGAGATCGAGACTGCGCTGTACTACCTGCGCCGCGGTGCGTACGTCGCCGCGACCGAGCGGGCGACCTACCTGCTGGAGACCTATCCGCAGAGCGAGTACCAGAACGATGCGGTCGCCGTGCTGGCGCTCGCCTACGACCGGCTCGGCAACGACACACTGTCGGCCGACGCGCGCCGGGTGCTGGAGCGCAACGAACCCGATCACCCGTATCTGACCGGGTCGTGGCCGAACGAGCCCTGGCGCATCCGCCGCCTCAACCCGTTCGCGACCGAGCGCACCGCGATCGACAGCGACCGCGACTGACGATCCCAACGCCGCCCTCCAAGGCGGCGTTCTTCGTTCGGGGGCCCGGGCGCTTAAACTCCCCGGATGCCCGCCTTGCTCGCCCGCCTGCTGTACCTGCTCGCCACGCTGGTCGGCCTGTTGCCGCCTGTCGTGCAACGCGCGATCGCCAGCGCCGTCGCCACCCTCGGTCGCCTTGCCGGCAGCCGCGAAAGCCGCGTCGCGCTGCGCAATCTCGAACTCGCCTATCCCGAGCTTTCGCCCGACGAGCGCGAGGCCTTGCGGCGTGCGGTGCTGCGCACCACTGCGCTGCAGACGCTCGAGACGCTGCGACTGTGGACCCGCCGACCGGCGCAGAACCTGCGCATGATCCGCGAGCAGCACGGCGTCGGGCTGTTCGATGCGGCGCTGGCCTCGGGCCGCGGCCTGATCGTCGTCGCGCCGCACTACGGCAACTGGGAACTGCTCAACCAGTGGCTGGCCGCACGCACGCCGATCTCGATCCTCTACCGCGCCCCGGAATCGGCGGTCGGCGAAGCCTTCCTGCGGCTGGCGCGCGCACGCGCCGGTGACGACAGCCGTGTGACCCAGGTGCGCGCCGAAGGCCCGGCGGTGCGTCAGTTGTGGAAGACCCTGCGCGACGGCGGCGTGGCCGGCATCCTGCCCGACCAGCAACCCAAGGCCGGCGACGGCGAGTTCGTGCCGTTCTTCGGTCTGCCGGCGCTGACGATGACCCTGGTGCCGCGGCTGGCCGAACGCACCGGCGCGACCGTGCTCTACGCCTACTGCGAGCGCATCGACGACGGCCCCGCGTTCGCACTGCGCATCGAACCCGCGCCCGACGGCATCGCCGATGCCGACGTGCCGCGCGCGACCGCCGCGCTCAACGCCGGCGTTGAGCACATCGCCCGCCGCGACCCGGCGCAATACCAGTGGACCTACAAGCGCTACAAGGCGCGGCCGTCGGGTTCGCACGACGACAACCCCTATCTCGACCTGGAGCGCCGCCGATGACCCTGCCGACCGAGGGTCGCGACGACACGCCGGCCGATCCGTCGCCACAAACGTTGGTGACCAGTGCCGCGGCCCCGATCGAGACCGGCGCCTGGCAGCCGCTGCCGGTCGCCGCACGCACGCTGTCGACGATCACCGCATTGATCGGCACGTTGCTGCCGCTGGCGGCCCTGCTGGTGCCGGGGCTGCTCACGTTCGGCCGCTCGCCACTCTCGCTGGCTGCACACGCCGGCGCGCTGGTGCTGCTGCCGGCATGGACGGTGTGGATCGCACGGCGGCGTTGGCTGCGCACACGTTGGCGGCTCGACGACGATGGCCTGGGCATCCGCCGCGGGCACCTGTGGCGCAGCGACGTACGCGTGCCGGGCAACCGCGTGCAGCATCTGGACATCCGGCGCGGGCCGCTGGAACGCGCGTTCGGCCTGTCGACGCTGACCGTGCACACGGCCGGCACCCGCAACAGCGCGGTGGCGCTGTCGGGTCTGGATCACGCCCAGGCCGAGCGGCTGCGCGATGCACTGGCCGCGCGCGCAGCCCGCGACGACGACCATGACGACGCCTGAGCCGCCGCCGCTAGCGCCCCTGCCCCCTGCCGCAGGGCCCGGCGATGCCGAGCGCCGGCTGCACCCGGCCTCGTGGCTGTTCGTGCTGCTGCAGAACCTGCGCCAGTTCATCGTGCCGCTGATCGTGCTGCTGGTCGCCGGCCGGCGCGCCGACGACGGGCCGGCGTGGTTGCCGCTGATCGGCATCGGCGCGCTGGTCGCGGTGTCGGTGTGGCAGTACCTGACGTTCCGCTATCGCATCGCCGACGACCGCCTGGTGGTGCGCAGCGGCCTGCTCGAGCGCAGCGTGCGCCAGATCCCCTACTCGCGCATCCACAACGTCGCGATCCATCAGTCGCTGCTGCATCGCCTGGTCGGCGTGGCCGAGGTCCGGCTCGAGTCGGCCGGCGGCACCCGCCCCGAGGCGCAGATGCGGGTGTTGCGCCTGCCCGAGGCGCTGGCGCTGGAGCAAGTGATCCGCGACCGCGGCCGGACCAATGATGCGCGCGCGCCGCAGCCGGCGTCGGCGACCGCGCCCGGCGACACCCTGCTGGCGCTATCGACGGCCGAGGTCGTCAAGCTCGGGTTGATCTCCAATCGCGGCATGATCGTCGTCGCCGGTGCGCTGGCGCTCGCGTTCCAGGCGCTGCCCGACCGCACCGCGGGACGCTGGCTGGTTGAGGGCGGGCGCGAGGCGTTCGGCTACGCCAACGCCTTCGCCGCGACCTGGATGGCGAAGACGCTGGTGCTGGCCGGCGCGGTGGCGCTGGCGCTGCTGGCGATCCGCGCGTTCTCGGTGGCACTGGCGCTGGTGCGCTACCACGGCTTCCGGCTGCAGCGGCAGGGGCGGCGATTGACCGTCGAGCGCGGTCTGCTGAGTCGGTCGCGCAGCTCGGTGCCGCGCCGGCGCATCCAGGCCTGGACGCTGCGCGAAGGCGTGCTGCATCGGCTGTTCGCGCGGCGCACGCTGGAGATCGACACCGCCAGCGCACGCGGCAGCGACGGCCAGGGGCAGCAGGATGGCCGCGGGCTCGATGCGCTGGCGCCGATCGCGACCGCCGCGACCTGCGACGCGATCGTCCGCGATATCGCCGCCGTCGCGAGTTGGCCGCCGACGCAATGGCGGCCACTGCACCGCCGGGCCTGGCTGCGGTTGGCGCTCGGCGCATGGTTGCCGACCACCGTGCTGTGCCTGGTGCTGGGCTGGTTCTTCGGCCGCTGGGGCCTGCTCGGGCTGCTGTGGCTGCCGTGGTCGGCGTTCGTCGCGCATCGCCATGCGGCCCGCGCCGGCTATGCGATCGATACCGCCATGGTCGCGGTGCGCGAGGGCTGGTGGCGCCGGCACTGGCGCTTTGCCGAGATCGGCAAGCTGCAGGCGGTGGAGTTGCGCCAGTCACCGCTCGACCGTTGGACCGGCATGGCCGCGCTGTGGCTCGACACCGCCGGTGCGCAGCCCCTGGCACCGCCATTGCGTTTGCGCTTCGTCCCGCTCGCCGAGGCCGAACGCCTGCATGCGGCGCTGTCGCGTGAGATCGCCCGGCGGCCGCTGCGCTGGTAAGCGGGACCGCACCCCATTCAAAATGAGAATGGATGTCATTTATACTGGGCGACTGCATCCCGACGCCCAGGCCCCGCGTGCCTTCGATCCCTCGCTTCCGCCCGCTCAGCAAGTGGCTGATTGCCGCCCTTGCCGTCCCCTCTCTGGCCGCCGCGGCCGAGCCGCCGCAGGCCACTGACCTCGACGCGGTGCACGTCGTCGGCCGCGCGCAGGCGCTTTACCGCAGCGACGATGCCGCGGTCGCGACCCGCACCGGCACGCCGCTATCGCAGGTCCCGGTCTCGGTCCAGGTCCTGCCGCGCGAGCTGATCGACGACCAGGCCGCCTACGAGGTCACCGATCTGTACCGCAGCATCAGCGGCGTAAGCTTCTTCAGCTACGCCGGCGTCACCCTGCGCGGCTTCCGCCAGGAGAACGTGCTCTACGACGGTCTGCGCGGCGACCCCTACGCGGGTTTCTCGGTGCCGCAGTTGTTCAATATCGAACGGCTGGAAGTGCTCAAGGGGCCGGCCGGCGCACTCTACGGCGGCGGCGAGCCCGGCGGGATCATCAACTACGTGACCCGCAAACCGCAGCGTCGGGCGTTGCGCCGGGTCGAGCTGGCGGCCGGCAACGCCGCGTTCGCGGCCGGCTCGTTCGAAGCGACCGGCCCGCTGTCCGAGCGCGTGCGCTACCGGGTCGGCGCGCATGCCGACGGTGACGAGGGCGTGCGCTGGAACGCCGACAGCGAGAGCCGGATCGGCGATGCGTCGCTGGCCTTCGACATCGGCGACACCGGCGAGCTGACGCTGCAGGTGACCGACATCGAGCAGAACCTGGGCGGCAACCGGCTGCGCGGCGTGCCGGTCGACGACAACGGCGTGTTCCTGACCGATCGCCGCTGGAACCACAACGAGGCGACCGACTTCCTCGACATGGATGCACGCGTGGCGCTGGTGCAATACCGCGCTTCGCCGTCGGCGGACTGGGACGTGGACCTGTCGGCACGCTGGTTCGAGAACGGCGAGCACCAGATCTACCACGAGCCGATGGGGCTGATCGACCGCGACGGCGACGGCCGCGCCGAATGGATGACCCGGCAGTTGCGCAACCAGTTGCGCGACAACGAAGGACTGACGGTCGCCGGCAACGCGGTCTGGCGCTTCTCGACCGGCGCACTTGGCCACACGCTGCTGTTCGGGGCCGATGGCTATCGGCTGGATGCCGACTTCAGTGCGCAGACCGCCAACAGCGCCGACCTCGCCCGTGGCGCCGGCCCGGTGCCGGGCATCGACCTGGACGCACCGGTCTACGGCCGCAGTGGGTACTTCAACTATGGGCTCGACGCCCTGCCCTGGCGCAGCACCCGCACACGCGGCTTGCGCTACGGCGGCTACGTCCAGGACGAGATCGCAATCACGCCGCGCTGGCAGGTGCTTGCCGGGCTGCGCTGGGACGGCTTCGAAGACGAAGACCGCATCGGTGGCAGCCGGATCGAGGGGCGCGACCTGAGCTGGCGTCTGGGCAGCACGGTGACGCTGCGCGACGGCATCAATGCCTATGCCAACGTCGCCAGCGGTTTCCTGCCGCAGGCCACGTCCAACCAGGACCCGGCAGCGGGCGGCCCGTTCGACGCCGAGCGCAGCCGGCAGTGGGAGGCCGGGCTCAAGACCGCGCTGGCCGACGGCCGCGTGACACTCGGCACCGCGCTCTACCGCATCGAGCGCAGCAACATCGTGCAGGCCACCGGTGAGATCGTCGACGGCGTCAACCAGCTCGCCCCGTTGGGCCTGGTGCGCAGCGAAGGCCTGGAGGTCGACCTGCTCGCCGACCTGACCCCTCAGTGGGTGCTCAACATCGCCTATGCCTACAACGACGCCCGGGTGATCGATGCCGGCAGCAACGGCATCGTCAATGCCGCCGGCGACCGCTTCGCCAATGCGCCGCGCAACAAGCTCGGCGTGTGGACGCGCTATGACCTGCCGGCGCTGGCCTCGGCGATCGGTTTCGGCCTGGATCACACCGGCGAGCGCCTGAGCCTCGATGGCCAGCGGGTCAGGCCGTACACCGTCTTCGATCTGAGCTGGCAGACGCATTGGCAGCGCTGGAAGTTCCAGGCCAACGTCAAGAACCTGTTCGACAAGGTCTACGCGGCCAGCGGCTTCACCGAACGCACCGGCCATTTCCCCGGCGAGCCGCGGCGGCTGTACCTGCAGGCTGCGTACACGTTCTGAGCCGATGCCCGCCGACGCGCCCCCCCATCGCCAGCGCCCACCCGCCGCCGCGAAGAAGACCGGCGGCCGCCGGCTGTGGTTCGACCTGCACAGTTGGGTCGGACTCAAGCTGTCGCTGCTGATGGGCTTCGTGTGCCTGACCGGCACCTTGGCGACGGTGTCGCAGGAGATCGACTGGCTGGCCTTCCCCGAGGCGCGGGTGGCGCCGTCCAGCCAGCACGCGAGCTGGGGCACGTGGGTGGCTGCGGTGCAGCGCGCCTATCCGACGTGGACGCTCGAATCGCTGGCCGCTCCGCACGCATCGCGCTTCGCCGCGCGCGCGGTGATGCGCTTGCCCGACGGCGAGCGCCGCTTCGTCTGGGTCGACCCGGGCAGCGGCCGGGTGACCGGCGACACGCCCTGGTTCAATGCCCAGCGGATCCTGCGCAACACCCATCGCCATCTGATGCTGCCGCTCAAGATCGGCGTGCCGCTGGTGACGGCGCTGTCGCTGCCGCTGCTGCTGTCGCTGGCCACCAGCCTGGTCATCTACAAACGCTGGTGGCGCGGATTCGGCGCCTGGCCGCGCGGCGACCGGCCCCGCCGGCTATGGGGCGATGTGCATCGGCTGGCCGGTGTCTGGAGCCTGTGGTTCATCGCGCTGATCGGGCTGACCGGCGGCTGGTATCTGGTCGAATCGCTCGGCGGCGATGCCGGGCCCGCGGCGAAGATCGCGCTGCCCGAGGCTCCCACCCCAGCGCCCGCCGATCCGGCGGCGATCGACCGCGCGATCGCCGAGGCGGCGCGACGCTGGCCGCAGTTGCGGATCCGCGGCGTGCACGAGATTTCGTCCGCATCGCTGCTGGTCGACGGACAGGCGCAGGCCTGGCTGGTGCGAGACCGTGCGAACGCGATCGGGTTCGATCTGCGCGACGGCACGGTCGCCGGCCTGCGCGACGGCCGCGACATGGGCCTCCACCAGCGCATCGCCGAACTGGCCGACCCCTTGCACTTCGGCACCTTCGGCGGCTGGCCGGTGCGCTGGCTGTGGTGTGCGTTCGGCGCGCTGCTGACCGCCTTGTGCGCGACCGGTGTCTACCTTTACGGCCTGCGCGTGGCCGATGCCCTGCGTTCGGCGCAGCGCCGGAGGCCGACGTGAAGTCGCCCGGCCCCTGGCGGACCGCCTGGCGCGGCATGGGCCACTGGCGCTGGGCGTGGCTGGCGTTGCTGGCGCTGTGGCTGGCGCTGCTGGCGGACGCCTTGCGGACGGTGTAGCCGATAAACAGACGCCGACCGCTGCCCATCAGGCGGGCGCTCGTGTCGGATTCGGCCAGCCATTCTTCAGCTGGGCGTGGCTACGGTGTGCTCGCCCGACACCCCATTCGAAGGACCCATCATGTCAGCAAGTCTTCGCACCGCACTTGTACTTGCAGCGCTGTCCCTTGTCGGTACGGGCACCGCGCAGGCGTTTCAGGATGGCGATCGGTACGAATACGACCATCGCCACGCGTATGACGATCGAGACGAGCGGTGGGCTCGCCGCGAGCGTGACGATCGAGACGAGCGCTGGGGACGCGAACGACGCGGTCCGCGTTCCGACCGCTACGGTCCGTCGATCACGGTGTACGAACACGCCGATTTCAAAGGCCGCATGCAGTCGTTCAGCCAAGGCATTCGCGATATGCGAAGTGTCGGCATGAACGACATGATCAGCTCGGTCGAGGTGCGCGGCGCATGGGAAGTCTGCGAGCACGCGGATTTCCGCGGCCGCTGCGAAATCATCGATCGGGATGTACGCAATTTCGAACGCATGCGCATGAACGATCAGATCTCATCGCTGCGGCCCATCGAGTCTCGCCGACGCGGTTGGTAACTCATCCCTGCCGACCCGAGCCTCACCTCATCGACGCGTGGCGCCTGCAATCGCCAGGCACTGCGGTACCAGCGTGTTGCGGAAGCGCGCGTCGCGTTCCAGGAAGCGTCGACGCGCGCCGGCGCGCCGGCGTTCAAGTTCGGCGTCATCGAATGCCAGCGCCCGGGTCACCCCTGCTTCGATTGCAGCGACATCGACGATGAACCGTTCTGCCAGCCCTTCCGGGATACGCGCGCTTGGCGTGAGCAATACACCGTCATCAGCCGACACCAGCTCGTTCATCGGCGCGCCATCTGTCGTCAACACGATTGCGCCGACGGACATCGCCTCGTTGAGGTAATGCCCAAAGCCCTCCATCTCGGACGGACACAGGTGGAAGAGGCTCGCGTTCTGCAACTGGCGCAGTTCGTGCGCCCCCAGGTACTCGAGTCGGTGCGAGACATTCGCACGCGCCATCCGCCTGACTGCAGTCTTCGGGTTCTGCACGACCACCAGTTGCGGCCATTCGGGGTGCCGCTCCCAGGCGTCAAGCACGACCTGGGTGCCCTTCGCGCTGCTTCTGCCGGCCAGGTGGAAGAACTGACGCACGCGGGCGACCCCGGGATCGAAGACATCGTCGCTGGTGAATCCGATCTCGCGCACCTCGCAGCCCAGGGCCGCGAAGGCGTGTGCACCATGCTGGGTTTTGCACAGCACCGCATCGAAGCGGGGCAAAAACCGCTGCCAGGCAGGCTGGAACCACTCGGGATTGGGGATCAGGAGGTTGCAGTCCGCCAACGACAGGAACCGGTGATACACGCGTTCGAGGAAGATCTGCATGTCCACGCGCCGGCCCAGTGCATGCCGCACACGGTGTCCGATCTCCATGCAGCGATCCAGGGTCCGATTGCCGCCGTAGGCGACGACCTCCACCGCATGCCCGGCGTCCCGGAACAAGGCCGCGACCAGCGCCATATCCCGGCTGAGTCCGACCCCGTTGTCGCGGGAAATGATGCGGATGTTCGCCATGCCCTGCCGGTTCACTGAGGATCGAATCGAGACAGGATGCATGATGCGCCCTGGCAATGCGATTCTAGACAATCGCACTTACCTCGATGTGCCTGCCCTATGTCCGCCCCGCTTCCCCTCTCCGGCGTCGTCATCACCCGCAATGAGGCCGACCGCATCGGCCGCTGCCTCGATTCGATGCGCGGACTGTGCGCAGAACTGCTGGTCGTCGATTCGGGCTCGACCGACGATACGGTCGCGGTTGCAGTCGCGCACGGCGCCCGGGTCGTGCACCAGGACTGGCTGGGCTACGCCGCGCAGAAGACCTTCGCCAACACGCTGGCCACGCACGACTGGCTGCTGCTGCTCGACGCCGACGAATGGCTTTCGCCCGGCACCGCGGACACGATCCGCGCCTTGTTCGCCGACGGCCGCGTCGAGCAGGCCGATGCCTGGCTGCTGACCCGCCGCAACTGGTTCCTCGGCCATCGCCTGCGCGGCGGCGAACCGATGGAACGGCTGGTGCGCGCCGGCTGGCGCTACCTGCCCTCGCAGGTGCACGAACGACCGGACCTCGCCGGCAAGACGGTGCGCGCGCTCGCTGCCGACTTCGAACACGACACCTCGCGCAGCCACGCCGAGCACGTCGCCAAGCTCTCGCGCTATGCCCAGCTCTGGGCCCAGCAGCGCTTCGACGCCGGCAAGCGCGCCGGCCCACTCGACGGCCCATTGCACGCCGCCGCCTACCTGCTCAAGCAATACCTGCTGCGCGGCGCCTGGCTCGACGGCGCCGCCGGCTGGCGCTTCCACCGCGCCCAGGCCGGCTACGTGCTCGAGAAATACCGCCGTCTGCGCGCACTCGCCCGGTGAACACCGGGGGCAGAGTGCCTTTTCCTAAACCGAGGTCAGCGTCGTATTTCCTCTTGGGACGTCTGAGGCTGTCGCGCAACTCTGCCCTGGAAATACCACTCTGACCCCGGTTTCAGGGCGGTGGGCCGGGGATGAGGCCGTAGTCGGTCCAGGTGCGGCGGCCGGCTTTGACGGCATCGCGGATGGCCTGGTTGGCCGCTTTCATCTCCGGCTTGACGTAGCCGCGGGCGTGGTCGAGGTGCACGCACACCGCCGAGAAGCGGATCTGCTTGCCGGTCACGCCGGCGTTCGCCAGGCGTTCGCCCAGTTCCAGGTCCTCGCCACCGTAGGTCATGCGCTCGTCGAAGCCGTTGACGCGGATCAGGTCGGCCTTCCAGCCCGAGGCGTTGTTGCCGGCCCAGCGTGGTGGCGTCGGGGTGACGGCGTTGAGCAACCGCTCACGCCAGCCAGGCCGTGCCCACAGCTTGAGCGAGCGCTTGTTGCGCGGCAGACCGTTGGCCTTGAGCCAGTCCAGATCGGTATGCAGACCGCGCACGATGACCTCACGGTCGATCTTCAGGCTCACGTCCATCGGCAGCTTGCAGTAGCCGCCGCCCAGGTAACGGCCCGGCTCGCGCAGGCGCAGGTGCTGGGAGACGAAATCGGCCCGCGGCACGCAGTCGCCGTCGGAGAAGATCAGGTAGTCGGATCGGGCGTCCTCGATCCCGCGGTTGAGGATGGTGCACTTCCGGAAGCCCGCGTCCTCGTGCCAGACATGCCGCAGCGGATACGGCAGCGTCGGCGCCATCGCCTCTAGCATCGTGCGCGTCGCCGGGCCGGAGCCGTCGTCGGCGACGACCAGCTCGAAATCCAGGCGGTCCTGCTGCGCATAGCCCCACAGACAGCGTTGCAGCCAGTCGGTGTTGTTGTAGGTACTGATGATCAGGCTGGCGGCAGGCGTCGTCATGCCGGTGATTCTAAGCGAGCGCCTGCGCGGCCGCGGTGCTCAGCGCCCGCGGCGCAGCCGCGCGTAGAAGAAGCCGTCCATGCCGTCTTCGCCCGGCAGGCGCTGGTGGCCGGCACCGGTATCGCGGCCGAAGCCCGCGTCCAGCGGCTGCACTGCGAAGTCCGGATGCCGGGCCAGGAACGCCTCGACCTGCGCGGCATTCTCGCGCCGCAGGATCGAGCAGGTCGCGTACAGCAGCACGCCGCCGGGCGCGACCGTCGGCGCCAGGGCGTCGAGCAGGCGCGCCTGCAGCGCCACCAGCGCCTCGAGATCGGACGCACGCCGGTGCAGTAGCACGTCGGGCTGGCGACGCACGACGCCGGTCGCCGAGCACGGCGCATCGAGCAGCACCGCATCGAACGGCGTGCCGTCCCACCAGTGGCCCACCTCGAGCGCGTCGACCGTGCGAAGCGACGCCTGCTCGCCCACGCCGAGCCGGGCGAAGGTCGCGGCAATCCGCGCCACGCGCGGCGCGGCGACATCGAGCGCGGTCAGCCGCAGCGCCGGATCGCGCTCGAGCAAGTGGGCACTCTTGCCGCCAGGCGCGGCGCAGGCGTCGAGCACGCGCGCCCCCGGGGCCGGCGCCAGCGCGGCGGCGACCTGCTGGGCCGAGCCGTCCTGCACCGAAAACAGACCGTCGGTGAAGCCGGGCAACGCGGCCACCGCGAACGGCGCATCGACCCGCAGCGCATCGGGCAGCCCGGGAACCGCGACCGCCTCGACGCCCACCTCGGCGAGCGCGGCAATGCAGGCCGCGGGCGTGCTGCGCCGACGGTTGACCCGCAGCCAGGTCGGCGCCTGCGACGCGCTGGCCTCGAGGATCGCCTCCCAGGCATCCGGCCAGTCCTCGCGCACCTGCGTCAGCAGCCAGGCTGGCCAGCCGTCGCCGGGCGCCGGCGGCGGCAGGCCGTCGCGCTGGGCCCGGCGCAGCAGCGCATTGACGAGCCCAGCCTGGTGGCTGCGGCCCATCGCACGCGCGGCCTCGACCGTCGCCGACAGCGCAGCGTGCGCCGGCAGACCGAGCGGATCGAGCTGGGCGAAGCCCACATGCAGCAGCGCACGCAGCGAGGCATCGCGACGTGGCAGCGGACGCGGGATCCAGGCCGCGAGCGCGCGGTCATAGCGGGCGGCGCCGCGCAGCGCGCCGAAACAGATCGCCTCGAGCAAGGCGCGATCGCGCGGATCGGCGAGCGTGGGCAGCGCCGTGGCCAGCGCGGCCTTGAGCGAGGTACCGCGGTGCGCGACTGCATCGAGCACCTGCGCGGCCTGCACACGGACCGTGGCGCCGGGCGCGCCCATGTCAGTCCTGTCCCGCCGGGGCGGCGACCAGCGCCTTGAGATCCTGGCGGGCGTTGAGATAGTCGGCCGCGGCGACGACCTTGCCGCCGGCGCGCTGCAGCCGCAGCACGCGCAGCGCACCGTCGCCGCAGGCAATGTCGAGCCCGTCGCGACCGGCTGCCAGCAAGGTGCCCGGCGCACGGTCGTGGGCGAGCGGCAACGCCTGCGCCGCATGCACGCGCACGCGCTCACCGGCGATGTCGGCCTCGGCGATCGGCCAGGGGTCGAACGCACGCACCGTATCGGCCAGTGCGCGCGCCGGACGCGTCCAGTCGAGCCGGGCCTCGGCCTTGTCGAGCTTGTGGGCGTAGGTCGCTCCGGCCTCGGCCTGCACCTCGGGCACCGGCCGGATGCCGGCGCGCAGCAGGCCCAGCCCGTCGGCAAGCACCTGCGCGCCGAGCTCGGCCAGGCGGTCGTGCAGCCGGCCGCCGGTGTCGTCGGGCGCGATCGGCGTCGATTGCCGCAGCAGCACCGGCCCGGTGTCCAGGCCCTTCTCCATCTGCATCAGGCAGACGCCCGTCTGCGCATCGCCGGCCTGGATCGCACGCTGGATCGGCGCCGCGCCGCGCCAGCGCGGCAGCAAAGAGGCATGGACGTTCCAGCAGCCCAGGCGCGGGATGTCGAGCACCGCCTGCGGCAACAACAGACCGTAGGCGACAACGACCATCAGGTCGGGTTCGAGCGCGCGCAGCGCATCGAGGACCTCGGCGCCGCGCAACCGCTCGGGCTGACGCACGATCAGCCCGCGGTCGAGCGCCGCCTGCTTGACCGGCGAGGCCGTCAGCGCGCGTCCGCGCCCGGCCGGCCGGTCGGGCTGGGTGTAGACGGCCACGACCTCGCGCCGCGCATCGGCGGCGAGCAGCGAGGGCACGGCGAAGTCCGGGGTGCCGGCGAAAACGATTCTCATGGGACGGCGTGGAGATCCGGGAACGGGGGCGGGAACGCGAGTCGAAACCGGCGGACTCGTAGGAACGGGAAACGGGTTCGGCGCCGTGGCGCCTGATCCTGCCGGCCTAGTCGCGGCCCTTGCGCAGCTTCTCGAGCTTCTTGAGCGCGCGGTCGCGCTTGAGCGGCGACAGATAGTCGATGAACAGCTTGCCGTCGAGATGGTCGATCTCGTGCTGCACGCAGGTCGCCAGCAGGCCGTCGACAGTCAGCTCGAACGCCTTGCCGTGACGGTCGAAGGCCTCGACGACGATGCCGTCGGCGCGGGTCACATCGGCAAACACGCCGGGGATCGACAGGCAGCCCTCGGTATGCACGCGCAGGTCGGCCGAGCGGTCGCGGATCGTCGGATTGACGAACACCAGCGGCTGGTCGCGCGTCTCGGTGACGTCGATGACCATGAAACGCTCGTAGGTGTCGACCTGGGTCGAGGCCAGCCCGATGCCCGGCGCCTCGTACATGGTCTGGAACATGTCGTCGAGCAGGCGCTGGAACGCCGGGTCGGCGAAACGGTCGACGGGCACGGGCGCTGCGACCTTGCGCAGGCCGGTGTCGGGGTATTCGAGGATCGGGAGCAGGGCCATGGATTGGACGGCGTAGGTGGCAAGCGCAGGCGGAAGCCGGGCATTGTAACGCGGCGCGCAGTTGCTTCCGTTTCGCGGTTTCAGGCTATATTGCGGCGCTGCAAGGGGAGAAACCCAAGGGGAGCTGTAGATGGCCGGCACGCTTGAACGCCTTTCCGGAACGCTCCGCACGGTGTGTGCCGTCGCGCTGCTGACCGTGACCACGTATGCCGCGGCCCAGCAACTGCGCGGCGACCATCCCGACACCTACGTCGTGGTGCGCGGCGACACGCTCTGGGACATCGCGGGCCGCTTCCTCGACCGCCCGTGGCTGTGGCCGGAGATCTGGCAGGCCAACCCGCAGATCGCCAACCCGCATTTGATCTATCCGGGCGACGTCATCAGCCTGGCGTACCTCGACCGGGTCACCGCGACCGTGCGCCCGGGGCCGCGCACGACCGCGCAGGCGCCGATCGATGCGGTCTCGCTGTCGGACATCGAGCCGTTCCTGAAGAACCGCAGCATCGTCTTCAAGTTCGACCACCTGCCCTACGTGCTCGGCAGCGAGGGCACCCGCCTGCGCGGCAGCATCGACCGCGACATCTACGTCAAGGGCCTGGAGAACGCGCTGCCGGGCCAGCGCTACGCGGTGCAACGACCGGCGACCGAGTTCTACGGCGCGCGGCGCGCACGCGACCTCAACTACCGCGGCAAGCGCGTTGCCGGCGAAAGCCACCTGTGGCGACAGACGCTGCCGCGCCTGCGCGGCCAGGACGCGTTCCTGGGCGTGGAGATGGTCCAACTGGGCGTGGGCACCGTGGTCTCGGGCCCCACCGAGGACACCGACACCACCACGATCGCGCTCGATGGCGGCGGTTTCGAGGCCCGCCCGGGCGACCGCGTGGTGCCGGTCGACCCGCAGCCCTACGACCTGCAGTTCTTCCCGCATGCGCCGGCCGCCGATGCGATCGCCGCCGATGTGCAGGTGCTCGCGGTCGCCGACACGCTGATCACCGGCGGTCCGCGCGACGTGATCGCGATTTCGGCCGGTCGCGCGTCGGGGATCGACAACGGCACGGTGTTCTCGATCTGGAACAGCGGCGACTACGTCGTCGACCGTGTGCGCCATCCCAACACTTCGCGCATCGACGCCGCGCCCGACCGCGGCTCGCGCCGCGACCGGCTGCCCGACGAGTACGCCGCGCACGCGATGGTGTTCCGGACCTTCGACCACGTCAGCTATGCGCTGGTCATGGAAGGCACCAAGCCGGTCCAGATCGGCGACCGTCTCAAGCACCCCGACGCGACCCACTGACCCGCGTTGCGGGGCCACGCGCCCCGCATCGTCGCGCGCGGGCATTTCCGACCCGCACGCGCGGTTTGCGCCGACGGCCGGCGCGCCCGGGCGCGCCTAGCCTGGGCGCATGCCCGACACTGCCCACACCGATGCCGACGCGCTGCTGCAGCTGATCCACGCCGCCGGTCCGCTGGCGCCGCGCCGCGCCCTGCTCGACCGCCACGGCGGGCCTGCCGCCGCCCTCGCCGCCGGCGCCGACGCCTGGCGCGAAGCCGGCCTCACCCCGGCGCAATGCCGTGCGCTGCGGATGCCCGATCCCGCATGGCGCCGCTCGCGCGCCTGGCTGCAAGCCGCCCCCGGGCGCCACCTCGTGGGCTGGCACGACCCCGACTACCCCGCGCTGCTGCGGCGCACGCCCGGTCCGCCGCTGGCGCTGTTCGTCGACGGCGATCCCGCGCTGCTCTGGCATCCGGGGGTCGCCGTGGTCGGCAGCCGCGCGCCGACAGCCGCCGGGCTGGACACCGCCGCCGCGTTCGCCCGGCGGTTCGCCGCGCAGGGCCTGGCGGTGGTCAGCGGCCTGGCCGGCGGCATCGACGCTGCGGCCCACCTGGCCGCGCTCCAGGCCGGCGGCGTCACGGTGGCGGTGCTCGGCAGCGGTATCGACGTGCCCTATCCGCGTTGCAACGCCGGCCTGCACGCGCGGATCGCGGCGGAAGGCGCGGTGGTCAGCGAGTACCCGCCCGGCACCCCGGCGCGGCGCACGCAGTTCCCCAGCCGCAACCGCATCGTCGCAGGCCTCGCGCTTGGCACCCTGGTCGTCGAGGCGGCCTACCGCTCGGGCGCCTTGATCACCGCGCGCCTGGCCGGCGAGG
Organism: Luteimonas sp. gir; assembly: GCF_037198055.1. Classification (NCBI taxonomy): domain Bacteria; kingdom Pseudomonadati; phylum Pseudomonadota; class Gammaproteobacteria; order Lysobacterales; family Lysobacteraceae; genus Luteimonas; species Luteimonas sp. gir. Next base: position 207,094 of record NZ_JBBAXQ010000003.1, on the reverse strand, counting down.
CCGGCCGCGAGGTGTTCGCGATCCCCGGCTCGATCCGCAACCCCAAGGCCCGCGGCTGCCATCGCCTGCTGCGCGACGGGGCGATGCTGGTTGAATCGCCGGACGAGGTGAGCGCCGCGCTCGGCCCGGTCGCCGCCGACCTCGCCGATGCCTTGCGCGGGCGCCTGGCCGCCCCCATCGAAGACGGGACGGCGGCCCCGGCGCCCGCTGTCCCGAGCTCGGACCCCGACTACAACCGCTTGTGGCAGGCCCTGGGCCACGACCCAAGCGGTATGGATGAACTGATCGCCCGCACCGGATTGACGGTCGCCCGTGCGTCGGCCATGCTCCTGGCCATGGAGCTGGATGGACGCATCGACGTCGCGCACGGTCGCTATTGCCGAAAGTCCTGAATGACGCGCCCCTTGGGGCGCAGGCCGGGGAACATGAAAGAAAGCATCCTGGATGTCCTGCTCTATCTGTTCGAGCACTACTTCACCGAGGACGCGGACCTGGTCCGCGACCGCGACTCGCTGCAGAGCGGTCTGCTGCAGGCCGGGTTCAGCCCGGCGGAGACCAGCAAGGCCTTCGATTGGCTCGATGCCCTGGCCGAGCAGCGCCCGGCCGTGTCGGACGTCCGTGCGAACGGGCCCACCCGCGTGTACTCGGCCCCCGAGATCGACAGGTTGGATGTCGAGGGCCGCGGCTTTCTGATGTTTCTTGAGCAGCACGGCGTGCTCGATGCCGACCAGCGCGAGCTGGTGCTCGACCGCGTGATGGCGCTCGACCAGGACGAGCTCGACCTCGACGACCTGAAGTGGGTCGTGCTGATGGTGCTGTTCAACCAGCCCGGCAGCGAGGCCGCCTACGCCTGGATGGAAACCCAGATGTTCATCGACGAGCCCGAGCCGGTGCACTGATCGGGCCAGCTGCGGGCCTGACTGCCGACGATGACCCGCCCCCGTCCCGCCGCCGCGGAACGGGGCAAAATCGCGCCGCACGGGTTAGCATGCCGCCCACGACGCCCGCACGGCCGGCCAGGCCAGCGGCCATCGCGTTGCAGGGGGCAGGACGTCCGGCGGGTCAGCCATATCGTATCCATGGCCTCCGACGTTGGGCGATGCATGCCACGCGTGCTGCCGATGCTCACCGCCCGCAACGCGATGTGGCCGATGGCCTGCCTGCGTGTGCGGATGCAGCGTCGCCCCCTCGTTTTGCCGCAGCTGCGGCACCGCTCCCAGCACAGGATCCGCCCCGATGACCGACTGGTTCTACGCCGACGCCACACATGTCCGCCGGGGGCCGGTCCCGGCCACCGAACTGCTGCGCCTGTACCAGGCCCGCCAGATCGACGACCGGACCCTGGTCTGGCGCGACGGTCTGGCCGAGTGGGTGCCGCTGGATGCAGTGCGCGGCGAGTTTGCCAGCGCGGGCTCCCCGGCCCCGGCGGCATCGGAATGGACCCTCGAGGCGCTGGCGCCGACACAAAGCGACGTCGACAGCGCACCGGCGCCCGGCGATGCCTGGCGGCCGGTCACCGAGAGCGCCCATGCCGCCGCGATCACGGCGGCCGGCCCGGCAGCCAGTGGCTCTCCGTACGCGCCCCCGACCGCCCCGGTCGCCCGCGTCGATACCGTCGTACACGGTGGTGAGGTGGTCTACGCCGGCTTCTGGAAGCGGGTGGCGGCCTATCTGATCGACGGCCTGATCGTCGGCGTCATCGGCATGGTGATCGGCGGGCTCGCTATCGCCGTGCTCGGCGGCATCATCGCGGTCGGCTCGGATTCGGCTACGGGCATCGCGATCGTGCTGGTCCAGCTCCTGTCCAACCTGCTGTCGATCGCCGCCGGCGCGCTCTACTACGCCTGGTTCCACGCGTCCGCCTCGATGGCCACGCCGGGCAAGATGGCGGTGGGCATCAAGGTGGTCCGCACCACCGGCGAGCGCATCTCGCTGCTGCGCGGCATCGGCCGTTATTTTTCGACCATCCTCAGCGCGCTGATCCTGATGATCGGCTTCCTGATGGCCGCTTTCACCCAGCGCAAACAGGCGCTGCACGACATCGTGTGCGACACGTTGGTGGTCGACAAGTGGGCCTTCACCGAGCGTCCCGAGCTGCAGCGGCGCGAGCTCGGCACGGTGACGGTCGTCGTGCTGGCGATCTTCGGCGCCCTGTTCGGACTGGTGCTGGTGGGCGTGATGATCGCCATCGGGTTCGCTGCGATGTGAACCCCGGCAGGGCCTGCGCTTGACAGCCCTGCCCGCGCGTGATTCCACTATAAAAGCAACCGACCGCCCGGGGCCTCCTCGGGCGGCGGCGTCTTCACACCTTTCGGGGCGCCGGGCCAACGGCGCACCCACGGATGTCGCCCACCATGGCCAAACACCTCCTCATCGTCGAGTCGCCCGCCAAGGCCAAGACGATCAACAAGTACCTCGGCAACGACTTCCAGGTCTTGGCGTCCTATGGTCATGTGCGCGATCTGATCCCAAAGGAAGGTGCGGTCGACCCCGACCACGGCTTCGCGATGCGCTACGACCTGATCGAGAAAAACGAAAAGCACGTCGAGGCGATCGCCAAGGCCGCGCGGGGCGCGCAGGACATCTTTCTGGCGACTGACCCGGACCGCGAGGGTGAGGCGATCAGTTGGCACATCGCCGAGATCCTGAAAGAGCGCGGGCTGCTCGAGGACCGGTCGCTGCAGCGCGTGGTGTTCACCGAGATCACGCCGCGGGCGATCAAGGAAGCCATGCAGAAGCCGCGTTCGATCGCCGGCGATCTGGTCGATGCACAGCAGGCACGTCGCGCGCTCGACTACCTGGTCGGCTTCAACCTCTCGCCGGTACTGTGGCGCAAGGTGCAGCGCGGACTGTCGGCCGGCCGCGTGCAATCACCGGCGCTGCGCATGATCGTCGAGCGCGAGGAGGAGATCGAAGCCTTCATCGCCCGCGAGTACTGGTCCATCGAGGCTGCGCTCGCCCACCCCTCTCAGCCGTTCAATGCGCGCCTGACCAAGCTCGACGGGCAGAAGTTCGAGCAGTTCACCGTGACCGATGGCGACACGGCCGAGGCCGCGCGCGCGCGCATCCAGGCGGCCGCCCAAGGTGCGCTGCACGTGACCGACGTCGGCGCCAAGGAGCGCAAGCGTCGCCCCGCTGCGCCGTTCACCACGTCCACGCTGCAACAGGAGGGCGCGCGCAAGCTCGGCTTCACCACGCGCAAGACCATGCAGGTCGCGCAGAAGCTCTATGAGGGCGTGGCGATCGGCGATGAAGGCACGGTCGGCCTGATCACCTACATGCGTACTGACTCGGTCACCCTGTCGCAGGATGCGGTGGGCGAGATCCGCGACGTCATCGCACGGGACTATGGCACGTCCTCGCTGCCGGACAAGCCCAACATCTACACCACCAAGTCCAAGAATGCGCAGGAGGCGCACGAAGCGGTGCGTCCGACCTCGGCGCTGCGCACGCCCGCGCAGGTGGCGCGCTTCCTCACCGATGACGAGCGCCGCCTGTACGAGCTGATCTGGAAGCGCGCCGTCGCCTCGCAGATGATCCCGGCCACGCTCAACACCGTCTCGGTCGACCTGGCCGCCGGCAGCGAGCACAGCTTCCGCGCCTCGGGCACGACGGTCGTGGTGCCGGGCTTTCTGGCCGTCTACGAGGAAGGCAAGGACACCAAGGGCAAGGACGACGAGGACGAGGGCCGCAAACTGCCGCAGATGAAGCCGGGCGACCGTGTGCCGCTCGACCGCATCATCGCCGAGCAGCACTTCACCCAGCCGCCGCCGCGCTTCACCGAAGCGGCGCTGGTCAAGGCGCTCGAGGAGTACGGCATCGGCCGGCCATCGACCTACGCCTCGATCATCCAGACCCTGCTGTTCCGCAAGTACGTCGAGATGGAAGGCCGCAGCTTCCGTCCCAGCGATGTCGGCCGCGCAGTGTCGAAGTTCCTGTCCAGCCACTTCACCCGCTACGTGGACTACGACTTCACCGCCAAGCTCGAGGACGAGCTCGATGCGGTCAGCCGCGGCGAGGAGGACTGGATTCCGCTGATGGAAAAGTTCTGGGGACCATTCAAGGAACTGGTCGCCGAGAAGACCGAATCGGTCGACCGCACCGAGGCCACCGGTGCGCGCGAACTGGGCGTTGACCCCAAGACCGGCAAGCCGGTCAGCGTGCGGCTCGGCCGCTTCGGGCCGTATGCCGCGATCGGCAGCACGGCCGAGGATGCCGAGGAGAAGCCCAAGTTCGCCTCGCTGCGCCCTGGCCAGAGCATGCACACGATCACGCTCGAGCAGGCGCTCGAACTGTTCCTGATGCCGCGCATCCTCGGCGAGGACAAGGGCGAGCAGGTCAGCGTGGGCATTGGCCGCTTCGGCCCCTTCGCCAAGCGCGGCAGCACCTATGCCTCGCTGAAGAAAGAGGACGATCCGTACAAGATCGACCTGGCGCGCGCAGTGTTCCTGATCGAGGAGAAGGAGGAGATCGCGCGCAACCGGATCATCAAGTCCTTCGACGGCAGCGACATCCAGGTGCTCAACGGCCGGTTCGGGCCGTACATCAGCGACGGCAAGCTCAACGGCAAGATCCCCAAGGACCGCGAGCCCGCGTCGCTGACATTCGAGGAGGTTACCCGCCTGCTCGAGGAAACCGGCAAGCCGGTGCGCAAGGGCTTTGGTGCGAAGAAGGCCGCCGCCAAGAAGGTCGCGACGAAGAAGGCCGCGCCCGACAAGAGTCCGACCGCGAAGAAAGCCGCGACCAAGAAGGCGCCTGCGAAGAAGACCGCCAAGAAAACGGCGAAGAAGGCGACCAAGAAGGTCGCCAAGCAGGCAGTCGCAGCGCCCGAGCCGGCGAAATCGTTGCTGACGCCGGCCAAGGTCGCGCCGGGCAAGAAGCGCGTGGTCAAGGCCGCGTCCGACGACGCCGCGCCGTTCTGACCCGCGGTTGGTCTTGCGCATGTCCGCCATCGCGCGTCTGGACATCGCCGCCGCGGCCGCCGTGCTCGCGCGCGGCGGCGTGATCGCCTACCCCACCGAAGGCGTGTGGGGGCTGGGCTGTGATCCCTTCGACGCGGCCGCAGTCGGGCGCGTGCTCGACATCAAGCGCCGGCCGGTCGACAAGGGCGTCATCCTGATCGCCGGCGACACCGCGCAACTGGCGAACATCGTCGACTGGTCCGGGCTGGATGCCGACCGTCAGGACGCGGTGCACGCCGCCTGGCCGGGCCCGCACACCTGGATCGTGCCGACGCTGCCCGGCGTTCCGGCCTGGCTGACCGGGGCGCATTCCGGCATCGCGGTGCGCGTCAGCGCCCATCCCGGCGTCGTCGCGCTGTGCGCTGCCTTCGGCGGGCCGCTGGTATCGACCAGCGCCAATCTCTCGGGCGAACCGGCCGTGCACGAAGCGTCCGCGCTCGACCCGCGACTGCTGGCGCAGATCGACGGCGTGGCGGCCGGCGAGACCGGCGGTCGACGCGAGCCGTCGACGATCCGAGACGCGGCCACCGGACGCGTGCTCCGCGGCTGACCGCTGCGTCCAGGACGCGCTTGCACCAGTGCCGGTGCTGCGTCGCAATGGTTGCATCAGAAACGTCCGAAGCGCCGCAAATCGCGTATTGCCGCACTGCACAAACTGTGCTCTAGTCGATGGCCCGACGTGGACGCGTTGCGAGACCGCCACACGCTCCGATCCCCACGCCGGCTCTGCTCCCCTGACCGGATGGCAATGACGACGATGCGGGAATCCCCGGTGCGCGGGCTGTACGACCCCGCTGACGAACGCGACGCCTGTGGCTTCGGCCTGATCTCCACGATTGGCGGCGAGGCCTCGCGCGACATCGTCGACGGCGCGCTGCAGGCGCTGTCGCGGATGGCGCATCGCGGCGGCATCGCCGCCGATGGTCTCTCCGGCGATGGCTGCGGCGTCTTGCTGGTCGGCATCGAGGCCTTCGTGCGCACGCTTGCCGCCGAGAGCGGCTTCGTCGTCACCGGTACTCAACTCGCTGCCGGCATGGTGTTCCTACCGCATGACGCGACAGCGGCGGCGCAGTGCCGCGAGACACTGTCCGCGCAACTGGCGGCGCTGGACGTGCGCACGCTCGGCTGGCGCGAAGTGCCGCTCGACACCGCCGCGCTCGGCCAACTGGCGCTGTCGTCGCTGCCGCGCGTGGCCCAGGTGTTCGTCGAAGCCGATGGCGACGATGCACCGGCATTCGAGCGCGCGCTGTACCTGGCGCGGCGACGCGCCGAGCAGGCGCTGCGCGAGGTCGCCGATTTCTACGTCGTCGGCCTGACGCCGGGGCTGCTCGGCTACAAGGGCATGGTGCTGCCGCGCCATCTGACCCAGCTGTTCCCGGACCTCGCGCGCCCCGACCTGGCCGCGGTCACGGTGGTGTTCCACCAGCGCTTTTCGACCAACACGCTGCCGCGCTGGCCGCTGGCGCATCCGTTCCGCCGGCTGGCGCACAACGGCGAGATCAACAGCATCGAAGGTAACCGGCGCTGGGCCCAGGCGCGCCGCGGGGTCTGGGCCTCGCCGCTGCTCGACATCGGCGAGTTCGACGCGCCGGTCACGATGCACGGCTCCGATTCCCAGACCCTCGACAACATGCTCGAGTGGCTGCTGCTCGGCGGCATGGACCTGCTGCAGGCGATGCGCATCCTGATGCCGCCGGCGACCCAGTCGCTGGAGTACAAGGACGCGGATCTGGCCGCGTTCTACGAGTACTACGCGATCAATTCCGAGCCGTGGGACGGCCCGGCCGGCGTGGTGATGTGCGACGGCCGGTACGCGGCCTGCACGCTCGACCGCAACGGCCTGCGCCCGGCGCGCTGGACGCTGTCGCATGACGGTATCTTCGTGATCGCCTCCGAGACCGGCGTGTGGGACGTCGCGCCCGAGCGCGTCAAGGCCAAGGGCAAGCTCGGGCCCGGCGAAATGATCGCGATCGATCTAGCCGCCGGCACGCTGCTCGACAACGACGCGATCGATGCGGTCAACCGCGCACGCGCGCCGTACAAGCAATGGCTCAAGCGCGGCATGAGCTATCTGCACACCGAACTGATCGACCCGGCACTGGCCGCAGAGCCTTTCCCGGCCGACACCTTGCTGGCGTTCCAGAAGCTGTTCCAGCTCACCCGCGAGGAACAGGAATCGGTGCTGCGGCCACTGGCGCAGACCGAGCAGGAAGGCATCGGCTCGATGGGCGACGACGTGCCGATGGCGGCGATCAGCCAGCGCGTGCGTCCGCTCTACGATGGCTTCCGCCAGGCGTTCGCGCAGGTCACCAATCCGCCGATCGATCCGCTACGCGAAGGCGGAGTCATGACCCTGGCCACGCAGATCGGACGCGAGGGCAACCTGTTTCTCGACCGCGCCGAGAACGTGCACCACGTGCTGTTGAACTCGCCGGTGCTCTCGCAACGCAAACTGCGCCAGTTGCTTGCGTTGCCACGCTTCGAGCATGCCAACCGGCTGCTGCACCTGTACTTCGGCCAGGACGAGACGCTCGAGGCCGCCCTGCACCGGCTGTGTGCCGAGGCCGAAGCCGCGGTGCGCGAGGGCGTGGAGATCCTGCTGCTGAGCGATCGCTATCCCAAGCGCGGCACCGCGCCGGTGCATGCGCTGCTGGCGACCGGCGCGATCCACTTGCATCTGGTGCGCGCGGGACTGCGCTGCGACGCCAACCTGCTGGTGGAAACCGGCACTGCGCGCGACCCCCACCATTTCGCCTGCCTGATCGGCTTCGGCGCGACCGCGGTCTATCCCTATCTCGCCTACCAGACCCTGCACGGGCTGGCGCGGCGCGGCGTGCTCCCGACCCAGAGCGGTGACGAAATGCTGCAATTGGGTCGCAGCTACCGCCGCGGCGTGCGCAAGGGCCTGCTGAAGATCCTGTCGAAGATGGGCATCGGCAGCATCGCCAGCTATCGCGGCGCGCAGCTGTTCGAGATCGTCGGGCTCGATGCCGAGGTCGTCGCGCTGTGCTTCGAAGGCACGCCGTCGCGCATCGGCGGCGCCGGCTTCGCGTGCCTGGAAGCCGACGCCTGGGCGCTCGCCGCGCAGGGCTGGGACGACACCGCACTGCCCGAACCCGGCGGCCTGCTGCACTACGTGCACGGCGGCGAGTACCACCAGTTCAATCCCGACGTGGTGCAGGCCCTGCAGCGCGCGGTCGCCACCGGCGCGCGCGAGGACTGGCGCCGCTACTCGGGCTTCGTCGACACCCGGCCACCGGCCGCACTGCGCGATCTACTGCGCCCGCGTGCTGCAGCTGCGCCGGTGCCGCTCGACGAGGTCGAGCCGGTGTCGTCGATCGTGCGCCGGTTCGACTCGGCGGCGATGAGCCTGGGCGCACTGTCGCCCGAGGCGCACGAAGCGCTGGCGATCGCGATGAACCGGCTGGGCGGGCGCAGCAACTCCGGCGAGGGCGGCGAGGATCCGGCGCGCTACGGCAGCGAGCGGCGCAGCAAGATCAAGCAGATCGCCTCGGGGCGCTTCGGCGTGACCCCCGAGTACCTGATCAACGCCGAGGTGCTGCAGATCAAGGTCGCGCAGGGCGCCAAGCCCGGTGAGGGCGGCCAATTGCCGGGCAGCAAGGTCGACGCGCTGATCGCGCGCCTGCGCTACGCCAAACCGGGCATCGGCCTGATCTCGCCGCCGCCGCATCACGACATCTACTCGATCGAGGACCTGGCGCAGCTGATCTTCGATCTGCGCCAGGTCAACCCGCAGGCGCTGATCTCGGTCAAGCTGGTCAGCCATGCCGGGGTTGGCACGATCGCCGCCGGCGTAGTCAAGGCCGGCGCCGATCTGATCACGATCTCCGGCCACGACGGCGGCACCGGCGCCAGCCCGCTGGGCTCGATCCGCTACGCCGGCGCGCCATGGGAACTGGGCCTGTCGGAGGCGCGCCAGGCGCTGCAGTTCAACGACATGCGCGACCGCGTGCTGCTGCAGACCGACGGCGGCCTGAAGACCGGCCTGGACGTGATCAAGGCCGCGTTGCTGGGCGCCGACACGTTCGGCTTCGGCACCGCGCCGATGATCGCGCTGGGCTGCAAGTACCTGCGCATCTGCCACCTCAACAACTGCGCCACCGGCGTGGCGACCCAGGATCCACGGCTGCGCGAGCACCACTACAAGGGCCTGCCCGAGCGCGTGGAAGCGTTCTTCCGCAATGTCGCCGAGGACGTGCGCGAGCATCTGGCAGCGCTGGGTGCGCGCTCGCTCGACGAGATCGTCGGCCGCACCGACCTGCTCGAGCAGCACCTGCGCCGCACCCGCGACCACGTCGACATCGACCTGTCGATGCTGCTGCGCCGCGATCCCGACAAGCCGCTGGGCTACTGCGGCGCACCGGCGCTGCAGGCGCCGCCCGACGGCCTGGCGGCCACGCTGGAGGCACGCGTGTCCAAGGCGATCGCACGCGGCGACGGTGGCAGCTACGACTTCGAGATCCGCAACACCGACCGGAGCATCGGCACGCGCCTGTCGGGCGCAATCGCGCGCGTGCACGGCAACACCGGCATGGCCGACCGGCCGCTGACGCTGCGCCTGCACGGTACTGCGGGCCAAAGCCTGGGTGCCTTCAACGCCGGCGGCCTGCACCTCGAGCTCGAGGGCGAGGCCAACGACTATGTCGGCAAGGGCATGGCGGGCGGCCGGATCGTGTTGCGCCCACCGGCCGGCAGCGCGTTCGAGTCGCGGCTCACGCCGATCCTCGGCAACACCTGCCTGTATGGCGCGACCGGGGGTGAGCTGTATGCCGCGGGCCGTGCAGGCGAGCGCTTTGGTGTGCGCAACTCCGGCGCGGTCGCGGTGATCGAAGGCGCCGGCGACCACTGCTGCGAGTACATGACCGGCGGCGCGGTCGCGGTGCTGGGCCGCACCGGCCTGAACTTCGGTGCCGGCTTCACCGGCGGCATCGCCTATGTGCTCGACCTCGATCGCGACTTCGTCGACCGTTACAACCACGAACTGATCGACATCCTGCGCGTCACCCCGGAAGCCTTCGACAATTACCGCTCGCACCTGCGCGATCTGATCGAGACCCATGCCCGCCTGACCGGCAGCGCCTGGAGCGCGCGGATCCTCGACGAGTTCCGCGACTTCGTCGGCAAGTTCTGGCTGGTCAAGCCCAAGGCTGCGAGCCTGGCAGCGCTGGCCGAAGACCTGAGGCGGGCGGCATGAGGCCTGTGCTGCGCACCTTCGTCTCCACGCTCTGCTTCGCCCCTCGCGCAACGGAGTCCACCCCATGACCAAGCGCGATGTGTTCCGGTTTCTCAAGGAGCCGCGCGAGATGCCGGGCAAGGTGCCGCTGGCGCTGCGCACGGCCGGCGACTGGAACGAGCTCTACGGCGGCTTCGGGCCGAGCGAGGCCGCGCACCAGGCCGATCGCTGCCTGGACTGCGGCAATCCGTACTGCGAAGCCAAGTGCCCGGTGCACAACTACATCCCCAACTGGCTGAAGCTGGTGCAGGAAGGCCGTGTGCACGAGGCCGCGGCGCTGTGCCACGAGACCAACCCGCTGCCGGAGATGTGCGGCCGCGTCTGCCCGCAGGACCGGCTGTGCGAGGGCGCGTGTACGCTCAACGACGGCTTCGGCGCGGTGACCATCGGTGCGGTCGAGAAGTACATCGTCGACACCGCATTCGCCCAAGGCTGGCGACCGGATCTGTCGAAGGTCGTGGCCACGGGCCGGCGGGTTGCAGTGATCGGGGCCGGCCCCGCGGGACTGGCCTGCGCGGACAGACTGGTGCGCGCGGGCATCGAGGCGGTGGTGTTCGACCGCTACGAGCAGATCGGCGGCCTGCTGCAGTTCGGCATCCCCAGCTTCAAGCTCGACAAAACCGTCATCGCCACCCGGCGCGCGGTGCTCGAAGGCATGGGCGTGAGGTTCCGGCTCGGCGTCGAGATCGGGCGCGACGTCGCACTCGACACGCTGCTGGAAGACTTCGATGCGGTGTTCCTGGGCACCGGCGCCTATCGCTACACCGACGGCGGTCTGGCCGGCCAGGATCTGCCGGGCGTGCTGCCGGCGCTGCCGTTCCTCGTGCACAACGGCCGCCTGGTCACTGGCAGCGACACCTGGGGCCGGCCGATCGCCGGCTGGGAGGACACACTCACGCTGCCGGCACTGACTGGCAAGCGCGTGGTCGTGCTCGGCGGCGGCGACACCGGCATGGACTGCGTGCGATCGGCGGTCCGTCTGGGGGCTTCCAGCGTCACCTGCGCCTACCGACGCGACGAGGCCAACATGCCCGGCTCGGCGCGTGAGGTCGCCAATGCCCGCGAGGAAGGCGTCCAATTCCTGTTCAACCGCCAGCCGCTGGCGATCGAGGCCGATGCGAATGGCAACGCGGCCGGCGTGCGCATGGTCGAGACCCGGCTCGGCGAGCCGGACGCGAATGGCCGCCGCGCCGCCGTCCCGGTCGCGGGCAGCGAATCGACGCTGGCGGCGGACGTGGTGATCATCGCCTTCGGCTTTTCGCCGGCGGTGCCGGCCTGGCTCGACCCGCATGGCGTCGGGGCCCAGGCGCCGGGCAGCGGCCGCATCCGCGTCGGCGGCGAGCGGCGGCTGCCCTACCAGACCGCGCACGACCGGGTGTTCGCCGGCGGCGACGCGGTGCGCGGCGCCGACTTGGTGGTGACCGCGGTCCAGGAAGGCCGCGACGCAGCCGCGAGCATCGCCCGCATGCTGCGCCGGCAGGCCGGCGACACGACCCGCGCCGCGCTCGACGCGATCTGAGCAAGCCGGGGCGCTGCCGCGCAGGTGGCCCCGGGACACGCTGCAAGGCAGAACGGGGCCCGAAGGCCCCGTTCTGTTTCCTCATCGATGCAGGGTGGGCTCAGAACTTCAGGCCCACTTCCACCGTCAGCGTGCGCGGGAAGTAGAAGATCCCGCCATTGCGATTCACCGACACGTAGCCAGTATCGAGCTGGCCGTCCTGGCCGAAGTAGTTGTTGACACCGTTCGGGCCGCCGTAGACGTAGCTGTCGTAGTTCTTGAAGTTGAACGCGTTGAGCAGGTTCACGCGCGCAGTCAGCCGCGTGTCGCCACCCAGCACGAACTCCTTGGTCGCCTGCAGATCCACGGTGCGGTAGCTCCAGATGTCGCCGCCGACGAGGAACTTGCCGTTGCCCGGCGGCACGAAGCCGACCAGCTGGCAGGTCGAACCGTCCCAGCCCTCGACGCCGTAGCAGGCCACGGTGTTGATCGGGTTGGCGGTCTCGAGCACCAGCTTGGCGCCGTAGGTCACGCCCCACGGCCCGTCGACCGAGGCCGAGGCGGTGAAGCGATGCTTGGGCTGGTTGCTGGACTTCACGAACGGGAAGTACTGCAGCCGCGCCTTGTCGAAGTAGTCGAACTGGCTGTCGTTGTTGCGGCTGTTCTGGCGCGCCTGGGTGTGGGTGTAGGCGATGTTGGCGCCCCAGCCCGATTCCCGGGTGTATGGCTTGTCGGCCGCCAGCAGGATCTGCGTGCTGCGCTGCTCGACGCCGTTGTCGCCCAGGATCACACCGCCGAAGCCCGGCGGCACGCGGTCGGACGCGCCCCACGGCGGGCTGCCGCCAGGGCTGAAGAACGCCCCATCGGGATAGCGGTTGCCGAGCGTGTAGCCGAAGCCGTCGCGGGCGAGGATGCGCTGCACGGTGACGTCGGTCAGCCACTGGCCGACCTGGTTGCTCATGCCCAGGCTGAACTGGTCGCTGTAGGGCGTCTTGAGCCGGTTGTTGAGCATGAACGCCTCGGCGGCATCGCGCGAGCCGGTGATGCCGGCGAGCACGTCTGCGCCGCCCAGGTAGGCCGGGTCCCAGGCGACACAGCGCGATCCGGTGATCGCCACGCACTCGCCGGTCGTGGGATCGGCGAACTCCAGGCGCACCAGCGAGATCGAGCCCTTGTGGCGCTCGAACGCGAGGTCGCGGAACAGGTTGCGGTCGTAGGACCGGCCGGCACCGCCGTGGATCACGTGGCGCTCGTCGGCGCCCAGGTCGTAGGAGAAGCCGAAGCGCGGTGCCCAGGCGTCCTTGAAGTTTTTGCGGTTGCTGCCGGTGCTGATGTAATCGAGCGGATTGATCGCATCGATGCCGCCGTTGAGCCAGCGGTCGACCCAGCGCTGACTCGTATTCTGCGGATCGGCCGCGTAGAGCGCGTCGACGAAGGCCTTCGGAGTGACGTGGTCGGTGTAGGCCGGCACGTCCTCGTAATCCCAGCGCACGCCGAAGTTCAGCATCAGGTGCGGGTTCACCTGCCAGTCGTCCTGGATGTAGAAGCCGTACTGCTTGGCGGACGTTTCCACGCGCGGGGTCAGGCCCGGGGTCGCGAACGGCGCGATGAACTCCACGCGGTAAGGCTGCGCGGCGACCTGGCCGGTGGCCGGGTCGAACTCCCACGAGAACTGCGGATTGAGCGGCTCGCCGTCGCTCGATTCCAGGTCGATGTCGCGGTAGTTCACGCCGACCTTGACGGTGTGGTCGCCCTTGAACTCGAAGCTGTTGAAGGTCAGGTCGTTCTGCAGCGACCAGCCCTTCTGGCGCTGCGACTGCAGGCTGAAGCCGCTGGCCGGACCGACCTGCAGCAGCGTGGCCTCGGTCAGCGGCTCGCGGCGGTCGATCACGGTGTAGATGGCGCCGTTGCCGAACGAGACCGGGGTCTTGGAGTTCTGCGAGTCCTGGGTGCTGACGATCAACTCGTTGTAGAAGCGCTGGCCGTAGTGCATCCACTTGAGGTTGACGCGCTTGTCTTCGTTGATGCGCGCTTCGCCGTGCTCGGGCGTGCTGACGCCGCCGACGCCGCCGACCACGTCCTCGTCGCGATACTGGCCGCTCAGCTCGAGGCGGTCGTTATCGCCGATGTCCCAGCTGAGCTTGGCGAAGTACAGGTCTTCCTCGAACGGCAGCGTGGTCGCGCCGTAGTAGCTGCGCAGGTTCTGGGGCAGGCGCAGGTAGGCGTCGCCGGAGGCTGCGTCGGGCTGCACCGAACGCGCGTAGATGTTCTCCTTGCCCTCGTAGGCGACGAAGAAGTGCATGCGGTCCTCGATGATCGGACCGCCGAACGCGAAGCCGTACTCCTTGACCTGCGAGTCGTCCTTGTCGGTCTCGTCGGGCCGCTTGGCGCGCATGCGCTCGTTGGTGTAGCGATAGAACATCTCGCCTTCGAACTCGTTGGTGCCCGAGCGCGTGGCGGCGGTGATCGCCGCACCACTGACCTGACCGTACTCGGCCTTGTAGTTGGAGGTGATAACCTTGTACTCGCCGATCGCCAACTGCGGGAACGGGTTGCCGGGGCTCTCGTTCTGGCCGGCAATGCCACCCTGCTGCACGTAGCTCTTCTGGCTGACGCCGTCGATGTAGAGGTTGGACGAGCTGGTGTTGGTCGCGCCGGCGCGCAGCGTGGCGCGGCCCTGGGCGTCGATCTTGAACTGCATGCCCGGCACGGTGTCGGCGAACTCAAGGAAGTTGCGCGTGGCCTGCGGCAGCTGCTGGATCTGGCGCAGCGAGATCGTGTTGCCGACCTCGGACGTGCGCACGTCGCGCAGCAGCGGGGCGGTCACGGTGACGCCGTTGATGTCGGTGACCGGGCCGTCGGCCGGCGCGCTTTCGGCGGCCGCCCCCTGGATATCGAGCGTTGCGGTCGAGGCCACCGACAGCGTCACCGTCTGCGGCTGGCCACCGGCGTCGACGCGATAGGTACCCGGCGGCAGGCCGACCAGCGTATAGGCGCCGCCGGCGTTGGTCTGTACACGGCGCACCGCACCGGTGGCGACGTTGGTCGCGGTCACCGTGGTGCCGGCTTCGGCCGAACGCACCTGGCCACGCAGCGTGGCGCTGGTGGATTGCGCGAAGGCGGGCGCGGCGAACGCCAGACAGGCAGCCAGCGCACAGGCCAGCAGAGCGGGTTGGGGCACACGGGGCGAACGGGTTGCGTTCATGACATCCCCTCCAGGGGGCTTTTTGATGAGTGGAAAAAGCTCGGGACAACGTGGAACGGCACCGCACAACAGCGCATCCATACGCGGGCATGCGCCGATCCAGGAACGGCACATGCCGGAACACGAACAGCCGGACCATCGGCGGGCCGGCGGCCGACGCGCCACGCGTGCTGCGCCTGCCAGCGCGCGTGGCGGACCTGTACCTGCCGCGTGCCAGACGCCAAGAACATCGCGGGACAGAGCGCGATGCATCGCTGCAGTCGCTCCAGGCCGGACCGGTCTCCACCGATCGCACAGGCCGTGGCGCGCTGGGGCGCGTCGCGACGAACGCCGGGGACCGTGGCATCGCCCGCCCGGCTTTGCGCAGAGCGAATGGAGGTCACGATCCGGCGCGCATCGTAATCCTGCCGTCGAACCGCGTCCATGGGCCGGCAGCGCCGCGAATCACGCCCCGGCCCCGGCCTGCGACCCGCTGTCGCGGCGGCCGTGACGTCCGCCTGTCCGCTTCCCGATGCCGCAGGTCGCCAAGGGCCAGCATCGGGCGGCCCCCCGATGCCGTCGGGGCGCCCGCCCAACGGTTTCGCCCGGGCCTCTGTCGTCGCATCATGGCGGCATGCGCCGCGTTCCGAGCCTCCTCGTCCTGACCGCATGCCTGACCGCCGCCTGCCCCCCGGCGGCGGCCCGCGACGACGTCGTCGTATACCGGTGCACGGATGCGCGCGGACAGATCACGCTGCGCGACTCGCCGTGCGCCGACGGCCATCGCCAGGAGGTCCGCACAATGATCCGCCCGGTCGATGCCGCACCCGCGCCGCGACCGTCGCGGCCGGCGCCTTCGGCCGAACCGGCCGCCGCCCCGGCGGCGCCGCAGATCGTCGTCGTCCGCCCAGCGCAACCGATGTACCGCTGTGTACGTCCAGACGGCAGTACGTACACCAGCGATTCGTCCGCAGGCAATCCGCGGTGGGTGCCGCTGTGGACACTGGGATACGGGCCGCCGCTGCGCGGTCCCTCGACCCGGATCGGTGTCGAGGCCGGCCAAGGCGGCGGCCGAGTGGACGTGGACATCGACGCGGGCACACGGCGCGGGTGGCGCGGTGGCACCGGCGGGGCCGGCACCTGGGTCCGCGACGACTGCAGCCCGCTGCCGCAGGCCGAGGTCTGCAGCCTGCTGGCCGAGCGCCGCGAAGAGATTCGGCGCCGGTTCTTCAACGCCCAGCCCAGTGAACGCGCGCGCCTGCGCGGCGAGGAGACCACGATCAACGCCCGCCTCGGACAGGACTGCGGCCGATGACGCGCGGCCTGCGCGCGGCCGTGGCGCTCCTGCTGTGGGCCGTGGCCGCCGGCACGGCCGCCGCCGACACCGTCATCTACCGCTGCACCGATGCCGATGGCGCGGTGACATTCCAGAACGGCCGCCCCTGCGCGCCTGGGCAACAGCAACAGCGGCGCGTGGTCGAGATCGCGGCGCCCCTGCCCGCCTATGTCCCGCCCGCACGCCCGGCACCGGCAGCGACACCCGCATCGACGCCGCGCACGCCCCCGGACGTCGCCGCCGAGCCGCCGGCCCTGCGCGCCCCGCCACCAGCGCTGTACGCCTGTCGCAGCTACGACGGCACCATCGACTGGCGCGAGGACGCCACCCCACCCACGCGCTGCCGGCCGATGCAGACCGTCGGCATCGGCGGGTTGCCTGGCCTCGGTGCCGGCCAGGCCTGCGAGCGGGTCGAGGACAGCTGCGAGGCGGTCGCCACCGATGCGCTGTGCGCGGCCTGGGAGGCCCGGCTGCACGAAGCGGAGTTCCGCTGGCGCTACGCCGACAGCGCGAACAGCCCGGCGCTGCGGCAAGCCTACGAGCGGATGCGTGCGACCTGGGACGGAAGCACGTGCGTGGCGGACGCGCCCTGATGCGAGCGGGTCGCCTCCGCCCTCAGAACCCGTAGCGCAGGAACCCACCGTCGACGGCGATGCATTCGCCGGTGATGTAGCCCGCCGCCGGCAGGCACAGAAAGGCGACCGCCGCCGCCACTTCCTCCGGCTCGCCGATGCGCCCCATCGGCGTACGCAGCAGTACTTCGTCGAGATAGTCGGGATCGGCCAGCGGTCCAGAGGTCCGCCGGGTGCGGATGTACCAGGGCGCCACCGCATTGACGCGCACCCCGTCCTCGGCCCATTCGGCCGCGAGGTTGCGTGTCATCTGATGCAGCGCGGCCTTGCTCATGCCGTAGACCGCGCCGGTGCGCACGTGGGTGATGCCCGACACGCTGCCGACGTTGACGACGCTGGAACTGGCATGGCGGGTGAGCAGCGGATGCGCCAGGCGGGTGAGCTCGAATGCACTGAACACGTTGATCTCGAAGATCTCGCGCCACTCGTCCTCGCCGTACTCGGTCGCCGCGCGCGGCAGGTTGCCGCCGGCGTTGTTGACCAGGATGTTCAGGCCTTCGCCCTGGTCCTCGACCCAGTCGAGGATCTCGCCGCGCTGCTCCTCGTCGACGACATCGGCGATCAGCGCGCGGATATCGGCCTGCGGGAGTTCCTCCAGCAATTCCTCTCGCGCAGCCTCGAGCGTGTCGCCGTTGCGGCCCACGATCAGCACCGTGGCACCAAATCCGGCGAGTTCGCGGGTGATCGCCCGTCCGATGCCGGCGCTGCCGCCAGTCACCAGGGCAAGTTGGCCGTCCAGGCGCCAGCGCTGCGGATCCATCGACATGTCCTCGATTCGACTGCGCGTAGGATACCGTCGAGCCTGCCATCGGCGAGAGCGCCGCGGTGCCGATACGTGCGGGGAAGCGCCCCCATCCCAACCTTCCCCCGTGCTACGGGGGAAGGGGCTAAAGCCAGGACGCCGCAGTGGAGTCACCTCCCCCGCCTGCGGGGGAGGTCGACACGCAGCAATGCGTGTCGGGTGGGGGCTTGGGCCTGCCGCGGAAAAGCGCCCCCATCCCAGCCTTCCCCCGTGCTACGGGGGAAGGAGCGGCGCGGCGCGGCAACGCAGTGTGTCGCTATCTCACCTCACCCGCACGCGGGGAGGAAGGGCAAAAGCCAGGACGCCGCGGTGGAGTCACCTCCCCCGCCTGCGGGGGAGGTCGACACGCAGCAATGCGTGTCGGGTGGGGGCTTGGGCCTGCCGCAGTGTTCGCTCAGCGTCGCACCGGCCGGTAGACGATGAAGATCACCAGGTCCTCGTCGCCGACCTGGTCGAGCGCATGGCGGTCGCCGTCGCGGGTCAGGATCGCATCGCCCGGGCCGACCTCGCGCACCGTGTCGCCGAGCAGCAATCGCCCGCGCCCGGACAGCACGTAGTAGATCTCGTCCTTGTCGTTGACATGGTCGCCGATGGTCGCGCCCGGATGCAGGGCGCGCTTGCGAAACACGAGGTCCAGGCCGGTGGCATCACTGAAGAACGGATAGGCCGTGGTCGTGCCGGCACCTTCGTGCGGCCCAGGCTGTTCGATCGCGATGTCGCGCTCCTGCACGACGACCGACGGCGACACCGAAGCGGGCGGCGGTGCCGGCAATGCGTTGCAGTCGGCCGCGCTGACAGGCTTGACCGGTGCATCGGCATCGAGGCCGCGCCAGCCCGCTGCGACCAGACAGGCGACCGCATCGGCACCGGCCTCGCTGAAATGGGTGCCGTCGGCCTTGCCCTGCGCCGGCACGTGCATGAAGTAGGGCTTGGCGCCGTCTTCGCCATGCGCACGGATCCAGTCGCTGGACGCGGCATTGAGATCGATCAGCGCCACGTTCTCGCGGGTCGCCAGGACCTGCATCGCCAGCGTGTAGCGGCCATGCGTGTCGATGAGCGAACGGAAGTCGTAGAGCAGCCGCGCGACCGGCGTGATGAGGATGGGCGTGGCGCCCTGCTCGCGCGCCACGTCGATATAGCGCTGGAGCAAGCGCGGGTAGTCGGTCGCGGGATCGGCGTAGCGCGTCGGATCCTCGCGCTTGGCATCGTTGTGGCCGAACTGGATCAACAACACATCGCCGGCATCGATCTCGCTGGCGATCGCGTCCAGCCGACCTTCGTCGATGAAGCTGCGGGTGCTGCGCCCGCCCATCGCATGGTTGCGCACTTCCCAGCCGCCGGCGATCCAGCGCGGCAGCGCCTGGCCCCAGCCAGCCTGCGGCGCCCGCTCGGGGCCGTAGCTCGCCGCGGTCGAATCGCCAGCAATGAAGATGCGATGCGGTGCGGGCGATGCGGCAAACGCGGTGCCCACGACCCCCAGGCACAGCAGCGACAGCAGACGTTTCATCGTGGCGACGCTCCGCATGGCATTTCGGATCGACCCGCAGGCCGCCGCACTCTGGCGGCGGCCTGCGTCGTACAGCGACGGGGGATTACCGGCCCAGCACGCCCTTGACGTAGGCGACGATCGCCTCGTCCTGCGCGTTGTCAAAGAACGCCTTCTGGAAGCGCACGCCGCCCACGGCCTGCTTGACCAGGTCCTGGTCGATCGCCTTCAGGCCCTCGACGAAGTCCTTCGACGCACCCTGCTTGACCTGCGCCAGGATGCCGGCGTTGGTCATCTGCGATTCCTTGCGCTCGGCCGGGTAGCCCTGGCCGCGCTCGCCGGCGAAGGCCTTCTCGAAGATGTAGCGGATGTTGATCTCCGCGCCCCAGCCGTAGCCCTTGGCGAACGGCAGCGCCAGCGCGTTGCCATTGTTGACCTGCGCGAACAGGAAGGCGTCGGTCGGCTCGATGCAGTAGCCGCAGTAGACCCCCGGCCAAGCGTTGAGCGACATCATCGCGCCCTGACCGGTGCCGCAGCCGGCGACGACGAAGTCGACCGCCTTGGCATTGAGCAGCAGCGCGGCGCAGATCCCTAAGTGGATGTAGGTCAGGCGGTGGTCGTTGTCGCCGTCCATGCCGACGTTGAAGACGGTGTGTCCCTGTTCGCCGGCCACCGTCGTCAGTTGTTCCAGCACGACCGGGTTCTTCGCGGCCTGGCTGAATTCCTGCATCAATGCGATTTTCATTGCGCGTCTCTCTTGCGTGTTCGAAGGGGAACGCGGGCCGCCCGGGCGGCGACCCGCGAAAAGAAAGCGAAGCGGATCAGCGCGCCAGCCAGCCGCCGTCGACCGGGATCACCGCGCCGTTGACGTAGTCCGAGGCGCGGCTGGCCAGGAACACCGCCGCCCCGCCCAGATCCGAGGGCTCGCCCCAGCGGCCGGCGGGAATGCGCTCGAGAATGGCCTGGTTGCGGGCCTGGTCGGCGCGCAACTGCGCGGTGTTGTCGGTCGCCATGTAGCCGGGCGCGATGGCGTTGACGTTGATGTGCTTGCCGGCCCACTCGTTGGCCAACAGGCGCGTGATGCCGGCAATGCCGGACTTGCTGGCGGTGTAGGACGGCACCCGGATGCCGCCCTGGAACGACAACATCGAGGCGATGTTGATGATCTTGCCGCCGCCGTTGGCGATGAAGTGGCGGCCGACGGCCTGCGACAGGAAGAACGCCGACTTGATGTTGACGTTCATCACGTCGTCCCAGTCCTGCTCGCTGAAGTCGACCGCGTCGGCGCGGCGGATCAGTCCGGCGTTGTTGACCAGTACATCGAGGCGGCCCAGGCCGTCGAGCGTTTCGCGCAGGATGCGATCGACCGGCTCGATGCTGATCAGGTTCGCCTCGATGGCGACGAAGCGCCGGCCCAGCGCCTCGACCTTGGCCTGCGTCTCGCTCGGCGGCTGGATGCCGGCGGCGGCGATGTCGGCGCCGGCCTGCGCGAGCGCCAGTGCGATGCCCTGCCCCAGACCGGTGTTGGCGCCGGTGACCAGCGCGACCTTGCCTTCGAGGCTGAACGGATTCGTCATGGTGGAACTCTCCTGTGGAGCGATGGCGAAAATGCCGCGCATGGCGCGGCGGGAACGTCACTTGAGCTGGCAGATGTCGAGCACGTGCATATCGGTGTAGTCGAGGTTCTCGCCGCCCATGGCCCAGATGAAGCAATAGTTCGAGGTCCCGGCGCCCATGTGGATCGACCACGGCGGCGACACCACGGCCTCGCTGTCCGCCACCACGAGGTGGCGCTGCGCGTGCGGCTCGCCCATGAAGTGATAGACGCGATCGTCGGTGCCCAGATCGAAGTAGAAATAGACCTCGCTGCGCCGGTCGTGCAGGTGCGGCGGCATCGTGTTCCAGACGCTGCCCGGCTTGAGGATCGTCAGGCCCAGCAGCAACTGCGAGGAGGCGCACGTGGCGGGCACGATGTACTGGTAAATCGTGCGCTCGTTGCTGGTCGCAAGCGCTCCGCGCTCGAGCGGCACCGCCTCGGCGATCGAGATCTTCTTGGTCTCGAAACGCGCGTGTGCCGGCGTGGACGCCAGATAGAACTTCGCCGGCACGGCCGCATCGTCCGACGCGAACACCACCTCGGCGCTGCCCATCGGTACGTACAGGCCGTCCTTGGGTGCGAGCGCGTACGCGGTGCCGTCGACGGTCACGGTGCCCGGTCCGGCACCGACGTTGACCACGCCGAGCTCGCGCCGCTCCAGGAACGGCCGCCCCGCCGCGGATGCGGGCGCGGTCTGCACGGGCAGCGACAGCGGGCCGGAGATCGGCGACGCACCGCCGATGACGAAACGCTCGTAGTGCGTGTAGCTCAGGCGGATCGCATCGTCGGCGAACAGAGCGTCGAGCAGGTACAGATCGCGCAGCGCGTCGTTGTCGATGCCTTGCATCACGCCCGGATGGGTCGCGTGGTAGGTCTTCTGGTACATGGCGGCTCCGAGCGGCGGAACGTCGGGAACAGGCATTCTAGGCCTTTCGGTAACCGGTGTCATACCGCGGCGCGGCAAACGGGCCGGTCTGTGTTGCGGCGTGGTCGACGCGGCTGGACGACCTCAGCATGCAGTGTGCGGCAGGCGCGCGATCACGCCACGCGCGGTGGGTGGCCGCGCGCGCGGCGTCGCGGCCCTGCCGGGATCGGCCGGCGCCCTCAGTCCGGCGGCTGGCAGGAGTCGCGGACCACCAGATGCGGCCGGACGCTCGCCAACGGGCGTGGTGCGCCCTCGGGCTGGAGGAGCATCGCGGCCGAGATCCGGCCGGTGTCGC
This sequence comes from Luteimonas sp. gir, assembly GCF_037198055.1. Taxonomy (NCBI): domain Bacteria; kingdom Pseudomonadati; phylum Pseudomonadota; class Gammaproteobacteria; order Lysobacterales; family Lysobacteraceae; genus Luteimonas; species Luteimonas sp. gir. The sequence continues at coordinate 185,124 of NZ_JBBAXQ010000003.1, read as the reverse complement.
GGGTGTCGCGGCGGACCGAGGTCAGCGGTGGCCACAGCCGGGAGGCCAGCGGGCTGTCGTCGTAGCCGACCACCGACAGTTGCCGGGGAATGCTGATGCCTGCGCGCATCGCCACGCGGTAGACGCCGGCGGCCATCTCGTCGTTGCCGCAGAAGATCGCCGTCGGCCGCTTCTTCGCGCCGAGCAGCTTCTCGGCTGCGGCCACGCCCGATTCGAAGGTATAGCCGGCCTCGACGATCCGCGATTTGGGCATCGCCACGCCGCGCCGCTCAAGCGCGGACACAAAGCCGGTCGAACGCTCGATCGAGGAGCGGTAGTCGCGGGGCCCTGTGATCATCGCGATGTCGCGATGCCCCAGCGACTGCAGGTAATCGGCGACCTCGGCCGCGCCGTCATGGTCGTGGGTCACGACCATGCGCTCGGGCGTGTCCATCGACACCGCAGCGATGCGCACGTAGCGGCAGCCGGTCTCGGCCAGCATGTCGGCCAGTGCCTGGTCCTCGGACACGCGCGGCACCAGCATCACCCCGTGCAGCTTCTGCTGCTGCACGAACCGGCGCACGCCGTCGATGTAGTTCGGACTGCGGCTGTCGCAGGGATGGACGACCAGTTCGTAGCCCGAGTCGCGCAGCGTGTCGAGCGCGCCGTACTGCATGTTGACGATGAACTGCGCGGTCGGATTGTCGTAGACCATGCCGATCAGGAACGAGCGACGGAACGCCAGACCGCGCGCCAGTGGGTCGGGCACATAGCCGACCTCGCGCATCAGCGCCTCGACCTTCTCGCGCGTGTCCTGCCGCACCAACGGCGAGTGGTTGATGATGCGCGAAACGGTCTTCTTCGAGACCCCCGCCAGGCGGGCGATGTCGTTGATCGTGGCCGCGCGCGGCATCGTACCGCCGCCCCGGATCGTCTTGTTCTCTGTGGGCATCCGTGGTCCCCCAGGGGCCGGTTGTCGTGCGGTTTCCATTCTAGCGACAGTTGTGCGCCCCCGCCCTCCACGCCCCGGCCATGTTCAGTCCAGGGCCCGGAAGCGGAAGTCGCGGAAATGGACCTTGCCCTCGCCGGCGGCATAGAGCGCAGGCTTGAGCGCCAGGAAGCCGCCAGCGACATTGTGGTGGTAGCCCGAGACCTCCATCTGCACCGGGTACTTCTCCCAGCTGCGGCCGTCGGCGCTGGTGTGGATGGTGACGATGTGGCGGTCGTTGGTCACCCGCAGCCACAACCGGCCGCCCTGGCCCGCCGGCAGCCCGCCGCTGGGACGCTCCAGCCCGTAGCGGTGCATGACCATGCGCTCGCCGTTGCTGCCGACGCCCACATACAACCGGTCGCTGTAGAACAGCAGCGCGCCGCCGATCGCGCCGGGCTCGATCTCCATCTCGACCTCGAACTGGTAGGCCTTGTCGCCGGCGATCACCGTCAGCGGCGACGCATCGCGCGGGGTGCGGCCCTTGCCCTGCAGGGTCAACGTGCCGTCGCCGAAGGCCAGCCGCGCATACTCGTCGGGCGCTGGATCGAAGAACGCCCACTGGTGGCCCAGGCGGCCGCTGCGGAAATCGTCCGACAGCGCCATGCCGTGCGCGCCGACCGCGCTGCCGGCCGGCTTGGCCAAGGGTTGGCCGAGGTCGCCGCCGCGGGCCACAAACCAGCCATCGTCGGTCCATTCGATCGGCTCAAGCAACGCCTGCCGGCCAAGCGTCCAGTAGCCGTTCTCGTAACCGTGGTAGATCATCCACCACCGATCATCGGTGCCCTCGATCACCGTCGCATGGCCACGCGACCACCATGGCTCGCTGCGATCGACCGTGCGCACGATCGGGTTGTAGGGCGAGTTCTCCCATGGCCCGTGGATCGAGCGCGCGCGTGCGGTGATCACCATATGCCCGGTCGGCGGGCCAGCGGTGCCGCCGACCGCGGTGGTCATGTAGTACCAGTCGCCGCGCTTGTGGATCTTCGGGCCTTCCTGCGCATAGGCCTCGACGTCCCAGTCCTGCGGGTACTGCCAGCCGTCGTAGACATGCCGGGGCTCGCCGACGACCGACAGGCCGTCGTCGGACAACTGCACGTAGTCGCCGCCGCTCAGGAACAGGTAGCGCTTGCCGTCCTCGCCGACCGCATGACACGGATCGATGTAGCGACTCAGGCCGATCTCGACCGGCTCGCTCCACGGCCCGCGGATGTCGTCGGCCCAGACTACGTAGTTGCTGCGTTCCGCGCCCTCGGTGCCACCGGAGCGGGCCGGGAAATAGATGTAGTAACGCCCATCGTGCTTGACGATGTCCGGCGCCCAGATCGAGCCGACATTCTTCGTGATCGCATGCCCCAGCGGCTGCCAGTTCACCAGATCGCGCGAATGCCAGAGCGGCAGGCCGGGATAGGCGTCGAACGAAGACAGCGTGAGGTAGTAGTCCTCGCCGTCTTTGAGCACCGAAGGATCGGGCCGGTCGCCGGCGAACACCGGATTGAGAAATGTTCCGTCGCCGAGGTCGGCCTTGCGCTGGTGTTCGATGCCGCGCGCCCAGCCCTGGCTGGCAGGCGCGGTGGACGGCGTAGGCGAATCGGGCGGCGCGGCGGCAGCGCTGGCGGCGAACAACAGCCCGGCGACGCAGACACCGAAAAGCCGCGGGGAACGGCGCGGATACATGCGCATCTCCTTGGGGAACAGGACGAGGCGCCAGCACGCTGCAAGGCGATGACACCGATGGTCACCCGACCGTAGCAGAGCGCGTGCCGATACGCATTCCGCAATGCGGCAGACAGCGTGGCGCGTGCTAGCGTGCACACCTTCGCCGCTGCCACTGTGCTTTCGATGCGACTCGGACTTGCCGCCAACCGACGCCACCATGCCGACCGCGAGGCCGCCCTGTTCCGCTGGCTCAAGGCCAGTGGCGCGGGCATCCGCGAACTGGATATCGCGCTGCATGTCGTCGGCCGCACCTTCGACGCGATCACCCGCCACGGCGCGCTCGACGGCCATACCCGGATGCAGCGTTACCCCTACGGCCGCGAGGGCGGTCTGATGAAGCTGGTCGCCGAAGTCGTCGGGCTGGGCGACGGCCGCACGCTCGACGGTGTGGTCTACCTGATCGACCCGGTGGACCCCTCGTCGATCTTCCCCGAGGCGGTCGCGCTCAAGCGCCAGTGCGTGATCCAGGGCAAGCCCTTCCTGTCGACGGTGGCCTCGGCACGCGACTGGATCGAGTGCGAACGCCTGCACGCCGGCCTGCCGCCCGATCCCGGCGCCGACGACCTGCATGCCTTCGAGACCCAGACCGTCGCACTGATCGCCCACGACGCGATGAAGCCGCAGATGCTCGACTTCGCCGACCGCCATTTCGAACTGCTGTCGCGCTTTCGCACCCGCGTGGCCACCGGCACCACCGGCCAACGCCTCAACGAACTGGCCTGGCGCCGCGGCTGGCCGGTCGGCGAGGCCTGGGCGCAGCGCTTCAACAGCGGCCCGCTCGGCGGCGACGCACAGATCGCCGATCTGGTGCTCGACCGCCAGTGCCGGCGCGCGATCTTCTTCGAGGACCCGCACGTCGCCCGTCAGCACGAGGCCGACATCCAGTTGCTCGAACGCGCGGTGACCACCGTCACCGACGACGTCGCCTGCCTGACCTCGCCCCAGGTCGCCGAGCGCTGGGCCCAGGCCGCCGAAAAACGCGCCCCCCCGTTAAAACCGGGGTCAGAGTCGAATTTCTCCCGTCCACCAACAACGGCGCGCAATGCCGGGGCGCCGCGACGGCCTTTAGCCGGCGCGCAGCACCGCCGGTAGCCACAGCGACAGGCTCGGGAACAGGGTCACGATCAGCAGCACGCCCAGGCCCGCGAACCAGAACGGCCAGATCGTGCGCATGCTCTGCCCGACGGTGATCTTGCCGATCGCCGTCCCGATGAACAGCACCGAGCCGACCGGCGGCGTGACCAGGCCCAGGCCGCCAGTGAGCACCAGCACCAGTCCGAAGTGGATCGGGTCGATGCCGTAGGCACGCGCCACCGGTAGGAAGATCGGGGTACAGATCAGGATCAGCGGGGCCAGGTCCATGAATGTGCCGAGCAGCAGCAGCATCAGCACGATCATCAGCAGCACCGCCAGCTTGCTGTGCGCGAACGACTGCAGGAATTCCACCGCGGCGCTGGGCACCTGGAGATAGGCCAGCAGCCAGCCGAACACCGAAGCGGTCGCGATCACGAACAGGATCACGCCAGTGCTGCGCGCGGCATGGGTGATCGTTTCGACGAACTCGCGCACACGCAATTGGCGATACAGCACGATCGTCACCAGCAACGCGTAGACCACCGCGATCGCCGCACTCTCGACCGCGGTGAAGATGCCGGCGCGAATGCCGACGAAGATCAGCGCGACCAGGCCCAGGCCCGGCAGCGCCGAGACCGTGCGCAGCAGCACCGCGCGCCAGCCGGGGAAGATCTCCACGCCGTAGCCACGGCGGCGCGCGACCAGATAGCCGGTGATCATCAGCGCCAGCGTCATCAGCAGCGCCGGCACGATGCCGGCGGCGAACAGATCGGCGATCGACAGCCCGCCGCCCGCGGCGGCCGAGAACAGGATCAGGTTGTGCGAGGGCGGCACCAGCAACGCGACCAGCGCGGCGGTGATGCTGACGTTGACCGCGAAATCGCGATCGTAGCCGCGCTTGACCATCTGCGGGATCATCGTGCCGCCCACTGCCGAGACGTCGGCGATCGCCGAGCCCGACACGCCGCCGAAGAACAGCGACGACAGGATCGACACCTGGCCCAGGCCGCCGCGCATGCGTCCCACCAGCGACGAAGCCAGGGCGATCAAGCGCTCGGAGATGCCGCCACGCATCATGATTTCGCCGGCGAAGATGAACAACGGAATGGCGATCAGCGAGGCCGAGCCGGTGCCGGCCGAGATCTGCTGCACGAGCACGATCGACGGCAGGTCCAGATACAGCAGTGTCGCCAGCGCAGCGGCCGCCAGTGCGAACGCGACCGGGACGCCGAGCACCAGCAGCGCGGCGAAGACGATGAACAGGATCGCGATCGCCATGTCAGCGGACCTCCTCTTCGACGCGCGGACGCAGCGCCAATGCGAAACGGTTGAATGCGAAGACCACCATCAGCGCGCCGCCGATCGACAGCGGCAGGTAGTTGATGCTCTGCGGCATCGCCGCCCCCGCAGCCTTGATATGCAGCCCGTCGAGCAGCAACAACGCGCCCCACCAGGCGATGACCGCGCCGATCGCGGCGATCACCAGCGGCACCAGCAGATCGATCCCGCGCCGGACCGCCGGGCGTACGTGGTCGTGCAGCAGGTAGAAGCCGAAGTGCCGGTTGGTGTGCACGCCGGCGGCCGCGCCCAGGCTCATCGCCGTGCTCAGCAGCAGCAGCGTGACCGGCTCGGTCCAACTGGGCGAATCGTTGATCACATAGCGGGCGAACACCTGCCAGCCCTGCACGACGACCAGCCCGAACAGGGCCGTGGCGGCGATGGCGATGGCGAGATGGGCGATCCGCTCGAGCAGGCGCCCGGCGGCGCCCAGCGGCGGGAGAGTCGAGGCTTCGGACATCGCGGGGTCCCCGTGTGTCAGGCGAAGTCGCGGATGCGACGGTAGAGGGTCTGGAGTTCGGGCTGGCGCAGGTAGCGCTCGCGCAACGGTGCAGCTGCCGCACGGAACGCGTCCATGTCGACCTCGTTGAACGCGATCCCGTAATCGCGCACGGCCTGGCGCGCCGCTTCCTCCGACGCGTCCCACAGCCGGCGCATCACCGGCACCGAGGCGCGCGCGGTGTCGATCAGCAGGTCACGATCGGCCGGCGCCAGCGCGTCGAGCGAGCGGCGCGAGATCAGCAGGATGTCCGGCGCGTAGGAGTGCTCGCTCTGCGACCAGAACCGCGCCGCCTCGAAATGGCGACTGGAATGGAAGCTGCGCATGTTGTTCTCGGCGCCGTCGATCATGTGCGTCTCCATGCCCGAGAACGTGTCGCCGAGCGACATCGGCGTGGGATTGGCGCCGAGCAGCCGCATCAGGTCGATGAACATGTCCGACGAGGCCACGCGCAGCTTCAGGCCATGGAGATCGGCGGGTGTGCGGATCGCGTGCCGCGTGTTGTAAAAGCAGCGTGCGCCGCTGTCGTAGACCGCCAGCCCGACCAGGTCGCGACTGCCGAAGCCGTCGAGCACGGTCTGTGCGATGCCGCCGTCGAGCGCATGACGCAGATGCGCGACGGAGTCGAATGCATACGGCAGGCACAGCGCAGTGGTCAGCGGGAAAGCGTTGTTGAGCGCGCCGGCGTAGACGCGGGTCATGTCGATCGCGCCGAAGCGGGCCATGTCGATCGCTTCGGCCTCGCGGCCCAGCTGACCGGAGTGGTACTGGCGCAGACGCACCCGACCGCCGGTCTCGCGCTCGAGTGTCTCGCCGATCCACTTCACCGCCTCGACGGTCGGATAACCGGCGACGTGCACGTCGGTGGCGGTCAGTACGGTCGCGCCGTCGTCGGCATGCAAGGCCGCGGGCAGCAACGGCGCGGCGCACACTGCACCGAGCCCGGCCAGAAAGCGCCGACGCGAGGTCATGCGACCGTCCCCGGCGCCTGGGGCGCGGCGGCCTCGACATCGACGGTGATCGTGCCGTGGCCGTCGAAGATCACCTCGGCGCGCTGGCCGGGCGCGATCTCGTGGATACCGGTGGCATTGCCGGTCGCGATCAACTCGCCGCGGCGCAGCGGACGGCCGCGTCGCGCCGAGCGCGCCAGTGCGAACGCGAAGGCCGCGCGCAGACCGCCAGGCAGCGTGGTCGCACCGCCGCTGCCCACGACTACGCCATCGATGCGGCTCTCGACCCGCAGGCGCGCCTCGTCCACGCCGGTCCAATCGGCGATCTCGTCGCCGACGACCAGGCCGTTGTTGTTGCCGAAATCGGAGATCACCACGCGCGGGCCGAGCACGTTGATCGTCGCCAGCGGGCTGCTCGCGACCTCCAGCCCGATGAACAGCGTGGCCGGGTGCGCGGCCGCCTCGTCGGGGCTCCAGTCGAGCTTGTCGGAAGGCGCGTCGGCATCGAGGCGCAGCACGTACTCGGCCTCGATCGCGCCGAAGCCCCCGGCGAACACCGCGATGCGCGTGGCCTGCCCCGCCTGCTGCAGGTTGCGCCGGAAGATCGGGCCGAGCAGGCGGTCGTCGCCGGAGACATCGCGCCGCTCGGCGGCGATGTAGCCGACCTTCCAGCCGACCACCGCATCCGGCCAGGCCGCGATCGCGGCGTCCTGCACGGCATAGGCGTCGACCAGCGTCTCGGGAATGGCCCCTGGGAAGTCGGGAAGCGCAGCGCCGTTGCGGCGCGCGTGCCCGAAGGCGTCGACGATGCCCTGGATCGGGTCCGCAGGATCGTCCTGCGCGGTCGGATGCGCGGTGCCGTTGTTCAAACTCGATCTCCTGACCTGGTCGTTGCTGCGCCGCAGATCGCGGCCGCTGGGGATGTCTTGTATGGTAAACCGGTGTCATCTTCAATGTGCAGTGCGGCAAAACGCATCGCACGCCACGCCCATCATCGGAACGCTCTTCCATGCAGTGCAGGTCCATCCGCCCGCTGTGCTGTGCGCTGTTGCTACTCGGCGCCGCCGGCCTCGGCGCCGTGCAGGCCGCCCCGATCGCAGAGAAGACGCGCATCGACCTGTGGCCAGCGGCTGAGGCATCGAACGGCGGCGACCGGGTCACCGAGCGCAGCCAGGACCCGGCGCGCCCGGACCGGATCGTCGAGGATGTGCGTACGCCCTATCTCGCGATGTACGCGCCGGCACGTCCCAATGGCAAGGCACTGCTGGTCGTGCCCGGCGGCGGCTATGCCCGTGTGGTGCTCGACAAGGAGGGCACCGCCTTGATTCCCGCCTTCGTCGACGCGGCCGGCATCACGCTGTTCGTGCTGCGCTACCGCCTGCCCGACCGGCGCCATGCTGAAGGGCCCGACGCCCCGCTTGCCGATGCCCAGCGCGCGTTGCGGATCATCCGTGCCCGCGCCCGCGACGACGGCATCGACCCGGCACGCATCGGGGTGATGGGGTTCTCGGCCGGCGGCCATGTCGCCGCCCGACTGGCGACCCATCCGGCGCCGGCGTACACGCCGGTCGATGCGATCGACCGGATCAACGGGCGCCCGGACTTCACGCTGCTGATCTACCCAGTGATCTCGATGCACGACGGCCTCGCGCATGCCGGGTCGCGCGATCGCCTGCTGGCCGCGAGCGACACCCCCGCCGAGGTCGCACTGGCGCGCCTGTCGCCCGAGCGCCATGTCGACGCACGCATGCCGCCGCTGTTCCTGCTGCACGCACAGGACGACCCGGCGGTGCCGGTCGGCAACGCGCTGGCGATGCACGCTGCGGCCCTCGCGGCGGGCGTGCCCACGTCGCTGCATATCTTCCCCACCGGCGGCCACGGCTTTGGCGTGCGCGATGCGCACGGGCCATTGGCGCGTTGGCCGCTCCTCGCCCTCGACTGGATCGACAGCCTGCCGCCACGCCCATGACCGACACCCCGACCGATCTCCACCGCCGTCGCCTGCTCCAGGCCGGCGCGTTCGCCGGCGCCCTCGCCGCCCTGCCCGCTGCCTTCGCCGCCGCGCCCCGCACCAGCGTCGCGCGCGTGGCCGGCGGCCGCGTCGGCGGTGCGATCGAGGACGGCGTGCACGTCTTCCGCGGCGTGCGCTACGGCGCCGACACCGCACCGCGGCGGTTCATGCCCGCCGCGCCCGCGCCGGCCTGGCGCGGCGTGCATGACGCGTTGGCCTATGGCGCGTCCGCACCGCAGCGCGGCGGCGAAGGCCCGGGCAGCGAGGACTGCCTGTTCCTCAACGTCTGGACACCCGGCCTGCGCGACGGTGCGCGCCGGCCGATCCTGGTCTACATCCACGGCGGCGCATTCTCGACCGGATCGGGCAGCGATCCGCTCTACGACGGCGGCCCCCTGTGCCGCCGCGGCGATGTCGTGGTCGTCACCGTGAACCATCGCTTGAACGCGTTCGGCTACCTGGCGCTGCGCGACCTCGGCGGCCCGGCGCTGGCACAGTCGGGCAATGTCGGTCAGCTCGACCTGGTGCAGGCGCTGCAGTGGGTCGCGGCGCATGCCGCGGAGTTCGGCGGCGACGCGGGCAACGTGACGCTGTTCGGCCAGTCCGGCGGCGGTGCGAAGATCGCCACGCTGATGGCGATGCCGTCCGCGCATGGGCTGTTCCACCGCGCCTGGACGATGAGCGGGCAGCAGGTCACCGCGGCCGGGCCGCGCGCCGCCGACCAGCGCGCGCGGCTGTATCTGGACGCGCTGGGCGTGGCGCCCGCGGACGTCGAGCGGCTGCGTACGCTGCCGATGCAGGCCCTGCTCGACGCGCAGCGCGTCCGCGACCCCTCACGCGTGGAGGACAGCAGCCTGTACTTCGGCCCGGTGGTCGACACGGTGACATTGCCACGCCACCCGTTCTGGCCGGATGCGCCACCGCAGTCGGCGCAGATCCCGATGGTGATCGGCAACACGCGCGACGAGACCCGCGCCTTCCTCGGCCACGATGCGGACAACTTCAGCCTGGACTGGGAGGCGTTGCCGGCCAAACTGCGCACGCAGCAGTTCGTCGATCTTGACCCCGCGGTCGTGATCGCCGAGTACCGGCGGCTGTACCCGGACTACACGCCATCGGAGGTGTTTTTCGCCGCCACCACCGCCGGCCGCTCGTGGCGCGGCGCGGTCGAAGAGCTGGAAGTGCGCGCCGCCCAGGGCCACAACACCTGGGCCTATCAGCTCGACTGGTATCCACACGGCGGCGAGCGGATGCGCGCCTTCCACACGCTCGACATCCCGCTGGTGTTCGGCACGATCGACCGTGCCGGCAGCCGCACCGGCGAGGATGCGCGCGCGCGCGACATGGCGGCGGCGATGCAGGGCGCCCTGCTCGCCTTCGCGCGTTCGGGGAATCCGAACCATGCCGGCCTGACGCACTGGGCGCCGTACAGCCTGGCGCGCCGCGAGACGATGGTCTTCGACACGCCTTCGCGACTCGAGGACGACCCGCGCGGCGGCGAGCGCCGGCTCTACCGCCAGGCGCCCTTCGTGCAGCGCGGCACGCAATAGCCGGGTCGGGCGCCCGGCGCATGCCGGACGCCCCCAAGCGCCGCGCGCACGTCAGCGCACCGGCGCGACGTTGTTCAAGCGCGTGACTTCTTCGGTATCGCCCGGCAGCGCGATCCGCACCTGTGCGCCTGCGGGCAGGCGGCCCGCAGGCTGCAGGCGCACGGTCGCGGTGCGCGGACGCAGGTCCCGCGGCGCCGCGAGCGGCGGCAGGTCCGCCCGCGCGAGTTCGCGCCCATCCGCAGTCTCGAGGATCGCCACGCCGCCCGGCACATCGGCATGGCCGAGACTGTGCACCGTCGCCTCGACTGCACCGTCGACCACACGCACGTCGCCGCGGCCGATGCCGATGTCGGGCCGGCCTTCGACTGGCGTGCCGGCCTCGATGCGTTCGAACTCGAACACCTGGGTCTGGCCGGGCGCGAACGTCAGGTCGACCGATGCACTCGATTCGACCCGGAGCTCGCGTGTCTGCGCACGGCCGTCGATGGTCTCGTCGCCATTGCGGTCCACGCCACTGACCATCCGCCAGCGCCCGGGGGCGACATTCCAGCCGGTCATCGTCGCGTGCGCGGTGCGCGTGCCAGTGTTGTGCGCGATGACCTTGAAGCGTTCGCGCGAGGGCGCCGAGACCAGCAGCGCGACAGTTTCCGCCTGGGTGTCATCGGCGAAGCGCCAGCTCACGGTGTGCCCGGGATAGGTCGTATTGCGCTTGAGCGCGAGCCCGCCCAGCCGTGCGCGCTGCAGGAACTCGCTCGGCGCCTCCACCCGGTCCGACCACCAATGGCCTTCGGTGTTCATGTATTCGCGCTGCGCCTTGGCCTGGATGCCGTCGGCGTGCAGCGCCTCGAGATAGCGTTTGTCACCGGTCTGCTGCCAGGCGAACACGCTCTGCACGCCGGTCTCGCCGCTGTCGGCGGACTGCTGCAGACGCTGGCCCCAATCCGCGCGCCGGTCGAGCGCATCGACATAGTTCTCCGCCAGATTCGACAGACCGGCCGGGCCGCTGCGGTCCACCCGGTACTGCAGCGGACGCAGGTATTTCGCATCGCCGGTCCACCGCCACGCCGCCCAGTACAGGTGCATGGTGTCGGCGCCACCCGAGCCGTCGAACAGATCGCCGCCGCGCCGCTCGCCGGTCGCCCAGTGGATTTCGTTGGGCAACTGCCAGGCGCCCTTGTCATCGGTGTAGGCATGGGCCAGATAGCCGTCGGCCAGTCCGGTGATCATGTTCCGGCTGGTCGGGTCGGCGTTGAACACGCCGAGCACGAAGGCCGGGTGCAGCACCGGGAACGAGTACGGCTTCTGCCACTGCCAGCGCGGCTCGCGGTAGACCTTGCGCCCGCCAAACCAGTTGCTCGAGAACAGTCGATGCCCCTGCGGGTTGCGCAGCACGATCTTCTCGTCGAGGTCGCGCACGGTCTCCATCAGCCGGGTCATCGTCAGCGGATCGCCCCAGTTGAGCAGGGCCATCGCACTGTTGGTGTTGATGCCCTCCTCATAGGCATGCAGTTCGTCGGTCTCGATCGTCGACAGGCCGCCGGTGAACATGCCGTTGGCATAGGCCGCGTCGGCCAGCGCGGTCAGCGAGGCATTGAGCTTGTCGGGCAGCACGCCCATCAGCGCAAGACCCGGCCACTGCTGCAGCAGATCGCTGTCGTCGGAGATGCCACCGCCGAAGTCGCCGAACGGCACCTGGCGCTCATCGATCCACCATTCGACGAAGCGCCGGACCGCCTTGAGGTCCTCGAGCTGGCGGAACGCCCACAGCGGCACACCGGCCGGCGGCTCGGGCTGCGCGAACGGCGGCCGGCCCTGGCTGTTGTAGCTCATGTAGTTCCAGTACAACCGGCCCAGCGCGTGGTCGGGATCGACCCGCAACAGATCGCTGATGTCGGCGTAGGCGCGTGCGTAGAGCCGCTGGCGCTTGGAGGTGGTGTGCTCCTCGACCAGGAAGCCCCAGTTGTCGCGCACCTGGTTGAAGCGGTCGGCGACGTGCTCGACCAGCGCCTCGGCGCGCGGCTTGTAGACCATGCGGATCTGCGCCCCGTCGAGCGCGGCCGCATCGAAACCCGGCGCCGCCGAAGCGATGCTGATCCACAGGCTGTCGTCGCTGAGAATGCGATCGCGCAGGTCCAGCCACAGCGTGCGTGCCTGGCCCGGGCGCACCGAGACTGAGACATCGATCATGTCGCGCGCCGGCCAGATCGGGTCCTTGATGCGGATGTTGAGCGGGATCGCCCCGGTGCCGTCGACGGTATGCGTGGCCGGCAGGTCGAGCGCAGGCAGGTCGATCGCGATGCCATCGAGCCCGTCGTACATGTTCTCCCAGCTGTGTGCCCAACTGCGGATCAGCGGCTGCGCGGCCGGCGCATCGCCGATGCCCGAGGGAATCAGCACATGCACGACCGGCTGCCGCGGCGCATCGGCCGACGCCGACTCGCGCTTGCGATACGCCGCCCGCCCGGGCAGCGCGATCACGGTGCTGCGTTCCTCCGGTGCGAACCGGCCCTCGATATAGCCGCGCAGTTCGGCGAGATTGGTGTAGTCGACCTCGGCGTCGCTGCGCACGGTGTAAACCTGCCGGACCGAGCCCGCAGGCTCGTCGGCGGCCTCGACGCGATAGGCCCAGATCTCCTGGATCGGGGTTTCCTGCGCGACGTTCTCGAAGCGCAGGTGCCCGCCACGGCGCAGCGGAAAGTCGTCGACGCTGCGCACGATGCCCTGCGGCCGTTCGAACAGCGGCTGCAGACTTTCCACATCGTCGCCGGCCAGGACGCGACCGTAGGCAGCGCCGCGGATCTCGACCCGGTTGACCGGCTCGTCGGGCAGGGTCAGATCCAGCGCGCGGCCGCCCTCGACGTAGGTGTTCCAGTCCGGCAGTTGGAAATAGTCATCGCGCCCGCGCAGCCGCGAGCGGTTGTAGACGCCGGGCCAGGTGGTCTCGGCGATGCCGTCGGTGGCCTTCCACATCCACTGCTTGAGATCGCGTGTGTCGGCGAACTCGACCTTGCGGATCGACGTGGTCGGCGCATCGAGCAGCGGCGGCGCCGCGCCATTCTGCCAGCCGTGGCGGAACAGCCAGGCGGCCTGGCGCTGGGCGGGCGCGACCGACGAGGTCGGCTTGGCGAACGCGCGCACGGCCTGGACCGCGGCCGCATCGAGCATGCGGTCGTGGATGCGGATGTCGTCGACATCGCTGCCGCGCAGGAAGTTGTAGCGGCTCTGCACCTGGTGCGGCGCAAGCACACGCGCGGCCAGCCCGAACTGGTCGAGGCCGGCGTCGTAATCGAAGCTGGCCTGGGTGTTCGCCGGCCGGTCCTCGCGCGCGACCTCGCGCCCGTCCACGTACAAGCGCACCCCGAGCGTCTCATCCCAGCCAAACGCGATATGGGTCCAGGCGTCGGCCGCGGGCGGCGTGTCCATGCGGAACGACACCCGCGAACGTGCGAGGTTGGCATCGGTCACGAACGCATCGAAGCCGTGCCCGTTCCAGTCGATCCGGAGCCACGCCATGTCCCAGCTCGAATGGTCGGCATAGCCGACGCGGAAGATCACGAACGGCGCCTCGCCCAGCGGATCGCGCGCACGCCAGAAGAAGCTCAAGGTGCCGCGCTGCGCGTCGATATTGCCCGGCGCATCCCACGACAGCACCCCATCGTCATCCCAGGTGATCGCGCTGCCGCGCACGCCGTCTTCGACCAGACGCACCTTGTCCTGGAAGTTCGGCACCGGGTCGCCGGCAGCGACATCGGCCACCAGCCCCTGGTCGGCCGAGACATGGAACAGCAGCCGGGGCGCCTGGGCATGTGCGGCGGCGGACAGGCCCAACGCGCACGCGGCGGCCAGGACTCGGATCGACATCGGGTTCAAGCGGTTGCCTCCCTCGACAGATGCGCCGGCCGCAGCTGGCGCGTGTACGGATTGTCGGACGATGCCGCGCCGGCCGCACGCGCTCGATATGCCGACGGTGATGCATCGGGCGTGTCGCCGCAGCCGACGCGGTGTGGGCTCAGAAGCGATACCGGGCACCGACGTAGTACTGCCGCCCGGTCACCGTGTAGCGGTCGGGTAGCATCAGATCCGAATCGACATAGCGCCGGTCGGCGGTGTCGAGCAGGTTGATCGCCTCGAACGTCAGACTGAGCTTGTCGTTGACGCGATAGGACATGTTGAAGTCGACGTTGCGCACGCTGTGCTTGCCAGTCACATCGGCCGTGGCGAACTGGTTGCCGTCCAGGTCCCAGACGTTCTCGCGGCTGAGCACCTCACCGATGTACCCGTCGCGGTAGCTGGTGGAGGCGCGTGCACTGAAGCGGCCGTCGTCGTAGTACAGCGTGGCGTTGTACGAGTTTGGCGAGAGGTTGACCAGCTGGTTCTCGGTCACCTGGGTCACCACCGAGGCATTGCTGTTGGCCGCGGTGCTGAACACGTATTCGATGTCCGAATCGACGTGGGTGTAGTTCATCTGCACGCCGAAGTTGCGCCAGAACCCGGGCAGGAACGAGAACGGCTGCTGGTAGGTCAGCTCCCAGCCCTTCAGCGGGCCACCTGGCGTGTTGTAGTAGCTCTGCACGTTGAAGATCGTCTCGGGTGTGAAACCCGGCGGCAGCAGATCGAGGGCATAGCCCAGGTCGGCCCACGTGCTCAACAGGCGGGTGCGCTGCACGTAGCTGTCGATGTCCTTGTAGAACACCGCCGCCGACAGCAGACCGCCCTCGGCGAAGTACCACTCGGCGCTGAGGTCGTAATTGGTCGAGCGGAACGGATCGAGCTTGGGATTGCCGAGGTTGATCGAGAACACTCGCCCGTCGTCGAAGAAGTTCGTCGGCCCACCGCTGACGCTGGGCGACATGTAGGTTAGGGTCGGCCGGGCCATGGTCTTGGCGGCGCCGAAGCGCAGCACGACATTCTCGGCCACGTCCCAGGACAGGTTCAGCGACGGCAGCACGTCGGTGTAGCTGTGGCCGACGGTCGTGCCCACCAGCAGGCGCTCACCGGCATCGGCGGTCGCGCTGGCCACGCCGAAGAAACGCTCGCAGTTCGCCTCGCCGCCGGTGGGGCACGGTGCCCAGCCCGACGCGTCGATCTGGGTCCGGACCACGCGCACGCCGACGTTGCCGCGCAAAGCGCGCTCGAGCAGGTCGGTGTTGAAGTCGAGCTGACCGTAGACCGCCATGCTGCGCTCGGTGACCTCGAAGTTGTTGTTCGAGGACCCGAAATGGCCGATGCCGGCCAGCCGATAGTCGCCGCCGGGCACGCCGTTGTCGGCATTGCTGTAGATGTCGAGCAGATCGGCGATGCGATCGAAATCCGGGATCAGCCACGAGGCTGGCATGCTGCCCGAGAGGTTCTTGCCGAAGCCATCGAGCGTGGTGCCAAGGTCGCCCAGCGTCACCCCGGCCGGCAGCGCCTGCGGCAGGCGGCCGTAGCTGATGTGGCGGTACTCCTGGCTGCGCATCTCGTAGTCCTTCCACGCCAGGCCGGTGCGGAAGGTCAGACTCGGCGTGAAGTCGACGGCCAGATCCACCTTGGCGCTGTCGAAGGCGTTCTTCACATAGCTCGGATTGAGCCGCACCTCGCTGATGTTGGCGCCGCGCGCAGTGCCGTTGCTGTTGACCGGCACCGCACCGTAACCCAGCCACGACCAGGCATCGGCGCTGCTGGTGTCGAACGGGAACGTCATGCTCGGCATCTGTGGATCGCCACGCATGTCCAGCACGAAACCATCGAGGTTGGCATTGTCGAAGCTGACCATCGAGAACACCGGCCGCGCATAGTCGGACACCGAATGGCCGAGCGTGGCGTCCAGGCGGACGGCGTCGTTGAACCGGTGCTCGAGCTGCAGGCTGAACTGCTTGAACTCGGTCGACTCCTCGATCTGGCTCGACTCGGTGCGGAAATCGACATTGTCGAACCCGCCGTAGACCAGGCGATTGCGGTCGTCGACCTGGGCTTCGCGCACGATGATCTGGGTCTTGCCGCCGAGATTGGCCGCGCGATGCAGATTGGCGCCGAGCGAATCCTCGCGCTGATCCTTGTCGAGCTTGGAGTACATCGCATCGAAACTCAGCAGGGTGTCGTCGCTGATCCGGAACTGCAACGCGCCGGTCACACCCAGGCGTTCGATCTCGTGTTTGGTGCGGATGTAGCGCGGGTAGCGCGGGATCCAGGCATTGGTCGCGGTCTCGTAGGCGTCGATGTTCGCTTGCGACCCTTCCGGCCGCGGCAGCCCGGTGCCGCAGTTGGCCGCGTCGATGCCCCAGGTGCCGTAGCCGTTGTTGCTGTTCGGATTGCCGAGCTCGCCGGACGTGGGGTTGCGAGGGGTCTGCGGGTCGTAGCCCGCGGGCGAGCAGAAGCCATAGATGCCGTTGTTGTTGGCGTTGGACTGGTTCGAGTTGCGGTGGTTGCCATGCTCCCAGCGCACCGGGTTGTAGCCTTCCTCGAAGATCGAACGCTCGCTATAGGACGCCGACAGCAACGCACCGACCCGGCCGTCGGCCCAGGTGTTGCTGATCAGCCCCGATACGCGCGGGTCACTTTCCTCCGAGAGCTGGTTGTAGCCCAGCTGACCGCTGGCCGAGGCGCGGAAGCCTTCGAAATCGAACGGGCGCGAGCCGCGCAGATCGACCGTCGAGCCCAGCGAGCCCTCGTCCATCTGCGCCGACTGGGTCTTGTTGACCTTGACCTGGCTGAAGAGCTCGGAGGCGAAGGTGTTGAAGTCGAAGCCGCGCGAGCGGTTGACGCCGGCGCTGCCGCTGCCGGCCGTCGCCAGCGCTTCCAGGCCATTGAGGCGCACACGGGTGAAGTCCGAGCCCAGGCCGCGCACGGAGATCCGCTGGCCCTCGCCGCCCTCGCGGTCGATCGAGATGCCGGCCACGCGCTGCAGCGATTCGGCAAGGTTCTGGTCGGGGAACTTGCCGATGTCCTCGGCGAAGATCGCATCCACCTGCTCGATGCTGTAACGCTTCTCGTCGAGCGACTTCTGCAGGCTTTCGCGATAGCCGGTGACCGTGACCGCGGCCATGTCGGAAACGTGGGCAGGGCCCTCGGCGGCCTGCTGGGCAAAAGCCGGCGACGCCAGCACGACAGCGATGCCGGCCGCGAGCAGGGAAACCGGTGTCTTCCGGCGATCGGTCGTGTCTTGCATGGTCTGGCTCCTCCCCTGTGTCGCGCATCGAGCGGTGGCATCAGCACCGCGCCCCGAAATGACACCGATGGTCATTCGGGCCGAAACGGTAACAGCGGCGACACGGGCGGTGCATCTTGCAGCGCAACAAGTAGGACGTCGAAGGCGTGCAACGCACCTGCGATGCGCACCGAGCACAGTGCCGCCATGCATTTGCAAGCCGCTGGTTCGCACACACGAAAACGGGGCGGCCCTCAGGCCGCCCCGGCTTGTCGCACAGCAGGATCAGAACTTGTAGCGCAGACCGAGCAGGTACTGGCGGCCGGTCTGGCTGTACTCCAGCGGCAACTGCAGCGCTGGGTTGGCGACCCAGGACTCCTGCGCCACGTTCGTCAGGTTGATGCCTTCGAGCGTGATCTCGAACTGCTCGTCGAGCTTCCAGCGCAGCGACGCATCGATGGTCGTCGTGCCGGACTGTCCGTGCACGCCATTGCCGGCGCTGTCGAAGCCGACCTCGGTGCCGGGCACCTGGATCAGATAATCGTCTCGGTTGGTCGCCGATATACGCCCGGAAAAGCGCTCGCCCTCGTAGAACAGCGTCGCGTTCCAGGAATGCTTCGACAACCCGGTGAGATCGGTCTTCTGCGCATTCGCGCCGGACGAGGTCAGGTACTGGATCTGCGAGTCGACATAGGTGTAGTTCAACTGCACGCCGAAGTCGCGCCAGATGCCCGGCAGGAACGTGAAGGGCTGCGTGTAGTTCGCCTCCACGCCCCTGAGCTTGCCGCCCGGAGTGTTGATCGGCACCGAGAACACGAAGTCCTCGTTGACCGACACGCCCGTGCCGTCGAGCAGGCTGGCCGGCAACCCGCTGGACGCGAAGGAACGGGTCTCGCGAGTGTTCTGGATGAAGCTGTCGATGTCCTTGTAGAACAGGCCCACGCCCAGCATCGCGCCTTCGTCGAAGTACCATTCCAAGCCCAGATCCGCGGTCTTGGCACGGATCGGATCGAGCAGCGGATTGCCGCCGGCAACAGTCCGCGCCGAGCCACTGACATTGACCGTCACACCAGGCGTCAGGCTTCCGAGGCCGGGACGCGACATCACCTTGGCCGCGCCAAGCCGGATCAGGAGATCGGGCGCGATCTCGGCGACCAGGTTCATCGAAGGCAAGGTATCGCTGTATTCGCGCGCGACCGTAGTCGGCGTGGGCGTGCCACTCGCCGATGCGATGCCGGTCGACGACTGCTTGGTACGCACATAGCGCACGCCGAAGTTGCCGGAGAACGGAATGGAGCCCAGATCGGTCGAGAATTCGCCCTGCAGATAGGCGCCGCGGTCTTGCTCGTCGACGCTGCGCGTGCTCGCCGCGAACTCGCCCTGCGCGAACGTGCCCTCGCCGCTGAAGATGCCGAACAGGTTGGCGATCGCGTTGAAGTCCGGGACCACCCAGGTGCCAGGCGCGCCGGACAGCCCACTGAGGCTGGCGAGGGTGACCAGGTCGGTCGGCACCTGCGCCGAGCCGTCCGGGAACGCCGGCACGAGGGCCTCGTTGGCCGTGCGCCGGAACTCGCGCGAGCCGAACGAATAGTCCTTGGCCAGAATGCCGCCCTTGAGGCGGAAGCCGGGGGCCAGGTTCCAATCGAAATCGACCTGACCGGAGTCGAAGTCGTTCTCGACATAGTTCTGTCGCAAGCGGATCGTCGACAGTGTCCACCCGGCCGGATCGGTCGGATCGATGCCGTAGTCGAAGACCGGCCGATACGGATCCTGGCGGTAGTCGTAGCTGTAGCCGTCGACATTGAGCTTGTCCATCATGATCGTCGCCTGCACCGGATTGCCGTGCTCGGATCGCGAGGTCCCGACACGTCCGCTCACGCGGAAGTCGCTGCTGAAGCGATGCTCGGCTTCCAGGCTCAACTGGCGGAACGTGGTGCTCCACTCGTCGTGGCGGCTTTCCGAGCGCAGATCCACGTTGTCGAACACACCATAGACCAGCGCGCCGTTGCGGATCTCGCCATCGCGGACGATCGTTTCAGGCTTGCCAGCGCCGCCACGACTGAACGAGTACGCCTCGATGTAGCGCTCATCGCGCGAGGCATCGATCTTCGAGTACAGGCCGTCGAGCGAAATCGTGGTCCGGTCGGTCGGCTTGAACTGCAGCGACGCGGTCACGCCGGTGCGCTGCTGGTCGTGCTCCATCAACGTGTAACGCGGGAAGCGCGGGTGGTAGACATCGGCGCCGCGCGCCGCCTGGAACGGCGAGTCCGCGCTGAAGCCGCCGTTGCTCGTGCCATTGGCCCAGCGCACCGTGCCCGTGCCCTCTTCCACGCCCTTGCGCTCGCTGATCGCGAACGACACCAACGCACCGATGCGACCATCGGCCCAGGTGTTGGACACCAAGGCCGCCAGGCGCGGCGACGTGGTTTCCGATGCGTCCTCGTAAGCTGCCTGCCAGCTGGCGGCCATCGTGAAGCCGTCGTAGTCGAACGGACGCGCCGTGCGCAGGTCCACCGTGGCGCCGAGAGAACCTTCCTCGACCTCGGCAGACGCCGTCTTGCGGACGATGAGCTGGGAGAACAGGTCCGAGGCGAAGACGTTGAAATCGAAGCCACGCCCACGGTTGGTGCCGCCCGCGCCGTCGCTGCCGCCGACCGTGCTCAGTGCCTCCATGCCGTTGATCCGCACGCGCGTGAAGTCCGGGCCGAGCCCGCGTACCGAGATGTTGCGACCCTCGCCGGCTT
The DNA here is from genome assembly GCF_037198055.1 of Luteimonas sp. gir. Lineage (NCBI taxonomy): Bacteria > Pseudomonadati > Pseudomonadota > Gammaproteobacteria > Lysobacterales > Lysobacteraceae > Luteimonas > Luteimonas sp. gir. The sequence goes on along the minus strand of NZ_JBBAXQ010000003.1, from coordinate 165,146 downwards.
CGCGCGTGATCACCACGCCGGGAATGCGCTGCAGCGACTCGGCGAGATTGAGGTCGGGGAACTTGCCGATGTCCTCGGCCACGATCGCGTCGACCACGCCGGCCTCGCCGCGCTTGATGTCGAGCGCCTTTTCCACGCTCGCGCGGTAGCCGACCACCCGCACCGTGTCGAGCTCGGCGGCCTGATCGTCAGCACCGGCAGCCTGCTGCGCAAGCACGGGGAATGCGGCCGCCTGGAGCGCCAGCGCGATGCCGGTCGCCAGCAAGGTAACCGGTGTCTTTTTTGAATCGACCCACTGCGTCATACGTCCCCTCCCAGGGTGCCCGGTGCATCGTGTGGCGCGGCTTGACTGCATCGTCGCGCTTGCTAATGTGGTGACGGCGCCCGAAATGACACCGCGGGCCAAACGCTATCAGAACGCCGCGAGCGACGCATGCTGCGGCGCGACAGACTCACTTTTCGGCCTGCGCGCGTCGTCGGCCCACCCCACAGGTCATTGTTCATGGGCAAGCGCATCCTCTGTTTCGGCGAACTGCTACTGCGCCTGGGCGCGCCGGGGCGCGAACTCCTGCTGCAGAGCCGGCAGTTGCAGGTGCACGTGGGCGGCGCGGAAGCCAATGTCGCAGTCTCGCTCGCGAGGTTCGGACACGACAGCGCATTCGCAGGCACCGTCGCCGACAACGCGCTGGGCGAGGCCGCGCTCGGCGAGCTGCGCCGCCACGGCGTCGACGTGTCGCGCGTGCGCCGCGTTCCCGGGCGCATGGGCCTGTACTTCCTGGCGACCGGCGCCGGACTGCGCCCCAGCGATGTCGTCTACGACCGCGCCGACTCGGCGTTCGCACGCGCCGCGGCCGAGACTTACGCGTGGCCGTCGCTGCTGGACGGCATCGATTGCCTGCACGTGTCCGGGGTGACCGCTGCGGTCGGCCCGAGCAGTGCGCAGGCCGCCGCCGACGCGGTCCGTGCCGCGCGCGCGCATGGCGCGCTCGTGTCGTTCGACGGCAACTTCCGGCCGAAGCTGTGGGCGACGTGGAACGACCGGCCCGCACCGCTGCTGCAGGCCCTGCTGGCCGAGGCGGACCTGGCGTTCATCGACTATCGCGACGTCGATCTGATTGTGGGGCCAGAGGCCAGCGAGGCGCACCTGCCGCCCGCCGAGCGCACGATCGCCGCCGCCGCGCGCGCATTCGCGCGTTTCCCGTATCTGCAGCGGATCGCCTGCACCCAGCGCGACGTGCGCAGTGTGGACAGCCACTTGCTCGGCGCCTTGCTCGTGCACCGCAACGGCGCAGTCCATCGGCTCGATCCATTACCGGTCGACGGCATCGTCGATCGCATCGGCGGCGGCGACGCCTTCGCCGCCGGCGTGCTGCACGGCGTGCTGTCGGGCATGGAGGACGCGCAGGCACTGGCATTCGGCCTGGGCGCGGCGCGCCTCAAACACAGCGTCCCCGGCGACTTCAACCTCGTCGGCGCGGACGATGTCGCCGCCCTCGTCGACAGCGGCCGCCTGGACGTCCGCCGCTAGAAGAAACAAAGAACCGGGGTCAGAGTGGCATTTTCCTTCAGGGAAAATGCACTCTGACCCCGGTTTAGGCGCGGCTGTGACGGGTCAGAGCTCGCAGAAGCAGTAGGCGACGGCCTTGACCGGCTTGCCGGGCACGGGCGTCATCACGCTCTCGAGCAGGCGCAGGTCCTGTTCGGCCCGCGGCGCGGCGCGCGACAGCAGCCCGCGCGCGAGATCGCTGTGGCCCAGCAGCAGGCTGCCGGCACGGCCGCTGACCAGGCCGGTCAGGAAGCGTCCGAACGGCGTCGCGGTCTTCTCGATGTAGCGCACGCGCCAGCGGTCGGTGCCGAGTTCGGCGAGTTCGGCCGCCTTGGCGATCGCCGTGCGCAGGCCGCCGAGTTCGTCGACCAGACCGCGATCGAGCGCCTGGGTACCACTCCACACGCGGCCGCGGGCGACGGTGTCGATCTCCTCGCTGCTGCGACCACGCGCATCGCCGACCTTGCCGATGAAGTTGCGGTAGCCGCGATCGATGATCGCCTGGATCGCCTGCCCGGCCTCGGGCTGCAGTTCGCGCGACAGATCGAAGGCGCCAGCGAAGCGGGTCGTGCCCACGCCGTCGGTGCGCACGCCGATCTTCTCGAGCGTGCGCGGGAACGTGGGCACCAGCGCGAAGATGCCGATCGACCCGGTGATCGTCGAGGCATCGGCATAGATACGGTCGGCGTTCATGCTGATCCAGTAGCCGCCCGATGCGGCGACATCGCCCATCGACACCACCACCGGCTTGCCCTCGGCCTTGAGCGCGTCGACTTCGCGGCGGATCTGCTCGGAGGCGAACACTTCGCCGCCACCCGAGTCCACACGCAGCACGACGGCCTTGACGTGCTCGTCCTCGCGCGCCTCGCGCAGCAGCGCCGAGGTCGACTCGCCGCCGATCGTGCCCGGCGGCTGGTCGCCGCCGGTGATGCCGCCTTCGGCGACGACCACCGCCACCTGTGCGCGGCGGTCGGTGGCCCGCGGCTCGACATGGGCCAGGAAGTCGCGCATTGCGATCTGGCGGAAGCCACCGTCGGCATCGTCATCGGCGACGCCGCGCTCGACCAGCAACTGCTCGACTTCCTCGAAGGTCTTCAGACCGTCCACGTAGCCATGATCGAGCGCGTAGCGCGCCAGGTCGCCCTGCGCCGCCTCGATGCCAGCGGGCAGCGACTCGATCTCGGCGTTGATCGCCTCGGGCGTCAGGCCGCGCGCCTTGGCGATGTCGGCCACGTGCCGCTGCCAGATGTCGTTCATCCAGTACAGGTCGGCTTCCTTCGACTCGGGCGAAGCGCCATCGAGAATGAACGGCTCGGCCGCGGACTTGTACTCGCCCACCTTGAACAGATGCATGTCCACCGACAGCTTGTCGGCCAGCGCCTCGCGGTAGTACTGGCGATAGCCGCTCAGACCCTCGAGGATCATGCCGCCCTCGGGGTCGAGGTAGACCTCGTCCGCCTGCGCGGCGAGCAGGTACTGCTGCTGGCCGAAGTACTCGCCGAATGCGACCACCTGCTTGCCGGCCGCGCGCAGCTCGGCCAGTGCGTCGGCGATTTCGCGCATCGACGCATAACCCGAGAACGTCAGCCGATCGGTCCGCAGCAGTACGCGCTCGATCCGGTCGTCCTGCTTGGCGGCCTCGAGCGCACGCAGCACATCGCGCAGCTGGACCTCGCCGGTGCCACCGCCGCCACTTTCGGCCAGCGCGCGCGTCAGCGGATCGCTGCGGTACTGCTCCACGAGCGCGCCTTCGGGCGCGATCACCAGCGTCGTGCGGTCGAGCAGCGGCGCCTGCCGCGAGCCGCCGCCGACGATCGCCAGCAACACCAGCAGCGCGAACAGGAACAACAGGCCGAAGAACAGCAGATTCAGGATCAGCCTGCGGATGAAGTTCATGCCGTCCCAGAGACCGACGATGAAGCGCGTCAACGGCGCGCGCGGGGGCTGCACAACGGTACTCATGCTCGATACGACTCCATTAGAAAAGGGCCCGGATCCGCTGACGATGTAGACAATGCCACGCACGGTCCGGTCCACCGCGGCAGACTACCCGGGCGGCCGGCCGAATGCATGCGCCGGTGGTCACTGTGACAGCCGGCCCGCCAACGGCGTCGTCACGCGCCGGCTGGTGCGCAGGAACCGGCCGCCCAGCAGCACCGCGGCCACCGACAGGCCGGCGATCAGCCCGATCCACATGCCCTTCGGTCCCCAGCCCAGGCCAAGGCCGAGCCCCGCGCCCAGCGCCATGCCCACGCCCCAATAGGCCGCGGCGGCCAGGAACATCGGCACCCGGGTGTCCTTGAGCCCGCGCAGCGCGCCGGCCGACAACGCCTGGATGCCGTCGGGAAACTGGAACGCCGCGGCGTAGAGCAGCAGCGCGCCGGCCAGCGACGCGACCGCCGCATCCTGGGTATAGGCGCGGACCACGTGGTCGTGGCCCAGCAACAGCGCGATGCCGGACAGGGTCTGGGTCGCCAGCACCAGGGCCAGCCCTGCGAACCCGGCGCGGCGCACGCCGGCACTGCCGAGCCCACGGCCGACGGCATTGCCCACGCGCACCGTGGTCGCCTCGGCCAGCCCGAACGGCACCATGAAGCACAGCGCGGCGACATTGATGGCGATCTGGTGCGCAGCCGCCTCGATCTCGCCGAGCCGGCCGATCAGCAGCGCGGTCACCACGAACAGGCTGCCTTCCATCGTCACCGTGACCCCGATCGGCAACCCGGTCCGCAGCAACGGACCGATCTTCGACCAGCGTGGCGGATCGAATCGCGAAAAAAGCGCGTAGCGGGCAAAGCGCTTTGACATCGCGAGATAGGTCGCAAAGCCAAGTGCCTGCAGCCACATCATGATCGCCGAGGCCAGGCCCAGGCCACCGGCGCCGCGTTCGGGGAACGGCCCCCAACCGAAGGCGAGCGCGTAGCCAGTGGGCACCAGCACCAGCAGCCCGCCGAAGCCGAACAGCATCGTCGGCAGCGTCCAGTGGATGCCGTCGCTCAGATAGCGCATGCAGAAGTACAGCGTCAGCGCCGGCACGCCCCAGCGGATGCCGTGCAGGAATGCCGTGGCCCCCGGCAAGATGTCCGGCGCGATGCCGAGCGGCCCCAGCGCGTTGGCCAGCAGCGTCAGCAAGACCAGCAGCAGCGCACCCAACCCGGCGGCCAGCCACAGGGCCTGCCGGAACAGCGGCCCCACCTCGGCATGGCGGCCTTCGCCGTCGAGCTGCGACACCGATGGTGGCACCGCCATCAAGGTGCCCATGGGCACCATCAGCGGCAGCCAGAAGATCGCCGTGCCGACCGCGACGGCGGCCAGCGTGTTGGTACCGTGGTGGCCGGCAATGACCGAATCGACGAAGCCGATCAGGCCGGTGGCGACATGGCCGGCAACCAGGGGGGCAGCAAGGAAGGCGGTGCTGCGCACTTCGTGGCCGAAGCGCGGGATGGCAGGTGGGGAGGACATGGGGACCACTCTGGCGACTGCGGCCGCGCGTACGAAACCGATGCGTGCGCTGGCGCCGGGGCGCACAAGCCCGCTATTTTACGGGCATTGCGCGAATCCCGGGGGAACGGCCATCGGCCGGCGGGCCAAGGCGCAATCGCAACCGCGGGCCTCCCAGTCACGCGCATCGTCTACCGCGACACGACCGATACTTGCCCATGCCTCATGCCCACGATCCGGCGCCCGCCGCCTGCGAGAACTGCGAGACCCCGCTGCAGGGCGCGTTCTGCCATCGCTGCGGCCAGTCCACCCACAGCCCGGTCCGCCACGCCAGCCATGCGATCGAGGAGGTGTTCGAGTCCTTCTGGCATCTCGATGGACGCATTTTCCGGACCCTGCGTGACCTGCTGGTGCCCGGCCGCGTCGCGGCGCGCTACCTGGCCGGACAACGCGTGCGCTACGTCGCGCCGATGCGGCTGTTCGTGATCCTCACGCTGCTGACGTTCTTCGTCGCCAAGTTCCTCGTCGACGGCGCGACGTTCGCCATCGCGGCCAACAGTCTCGACCGCGAGACGCACGGACGCATCGCTGCGGCCACGACGGTCGCCGAGGTGGTGCAGGTCCGCGACGACGTGCTCAGCGATCTGGAGGAGACCCGCCGCGTCACCGGCGCGCTCCCCGGCGTGCGGACACAGCTCGACGGCGCCGAGGCGCTGCTCCGGCAGCAGGCGCAGGCGCGGATCCACGCGCTGGGCGGGGACGCGGGCGCAGGCGTCCACGAGGACGGCACGGCGCAGGGCGAAGCCGCGGTCCGCGACGCCACGGCCGCCGCCGACAGTCCGACACCGCCAACGATCGGTGGACCGCTGGCCGAACGCATCGAACGCAACCTCATGCGCATGCGCGACGACCCCGGCGCCTTCAGCCGGGCGCTGCTCGGCGCCGCACCGACGGCGCTGTTCATCCTGGTCCCGTTGTTCGCGCTGCTGCTCAAGCTGGCCTATCTGTTCCAGCGCCGGCTCTACCTCGAGCACGCCGTCATCGCGCTCTACAGCCACGCGGCGCTGATGCTCGGCCTGCTGCTGGTGTTCTGCTGCGCGCTCGCCGGCGGCTGGCTCGCTCCCCATGCCGGCTGGGCGGCACGTGCGCTGGGCTGGGGACAGACACTGCTGCTGTGCGCGCTGCCGCTGTACCTGCTGGCGATGCAGAAGCGCGTCTACGGCCAGTCGTGGCCCTGGACGCTGATCAAGTTCGCGGCGATCGGCCCGTTGTACGTCGTGCTGTTTCTGAGCGTCGCGATCCCGATGGCCGGCTACGCGCTGTACGCGGCCTGAGCTCAGAAAGATTATGGCGCGACGCGTGCACGCAACCACGCGTCGCGTTCGGGCGCGGGCACCGCGAGCCACTGGCGCCGCAGGGCATCGCGATCCTGCGGCGGCGTGCGCTGGGCCAGCAACGCCAGGTCCGCCAGCCCCTGGGACGACGCCGCCCGCAACGCCGCGATCGCCGGCGCACGCTGGGCGTCGGGCATCGCCGCAAACAGCGGATGCAACTGCGGCCACATCGCCCCCAGCGTCGGGCCGAGCAGCCAGCCGCGGCGCATCCCCAGGTCCAGCTGCTCGAAGCGCAGGCGCAGCGCTTGTCGCTCGTCCTCGGGCAGGCTGTCGAAGTAGGCGGCGGCCTGCTGCAGCCGCGCACGCTCGGCCTCGGGCAGATCGGACGCCGCCTCGAATGCCAGTCGCCGACGTGCGCGCTCGGCCGCCGGCAACGCAGCCCAGGCCGCCTGCCGTGCCGCCAGCGCCTCGCGCTCGGCGGCCGACATCGTGGCCAGCCGCGCTGTCCGCTCGGTCAGGCGGGCCCGGTCCAGGTCGGGCAGCCGCTCGAGCGGCAAGGCCGGCGGCAACGCCCATACGCTGCCGGCCAGCCACAGCAATGGCGCACCGAACAGGCGCAACGCGCGTTTACAGCTCCGCATCGCTGGTCTCCGGTTCGCCATCGTCGTCGGTCTGGGCGGGCTGCAGATGGGTGTCCGCCGTGCTGTCCTGCGGACGCTCGCGTTGCGCCGCCAGCCAGGCGAAGAACGCCGGGTCTGCCTGCCAGCCAGTGCCCTCGTCCTGCGCCAGCAGCAGTTCGAAGTCGCGCTCGGTCACCAGAGCGGCCTGGGCGTCATAGCGCGCCGCCGGGGCGCTGTCGGCCAGCGCTTCGATCCGGATCTCCTCCTCGGCCAGCCCGCCGCGCCACGACCCGTTCCAGGTGGCGGCGAGCGCCAGCACCGTCGCCAATGCGACTGCGCCCATCGCGGGCCAGAGCCATCCCGGGCGCCGCGTCACTGCTCGGGTTTCGGGCGGTGGCGCCTCGACCTCGCCGCGCGCCACCGGATAACGCCGCAGCGTCGGTGCGCGGCCGCGCAGCGCTGCCTCGCGCAGGGCGGCCAAGCGTGCGAGGCGGTCGGGTGGCAAGGTCCGGATGCCGGACTGGACGGCCCCGGCCAGCGCGCGCCAGGCCGCGACATCGGGGCTGCCGTCTTCGCCCCGCGGCAAGGCACGCTGCAGGCCGAGCCGATAGGTCGCACGCGACACACCGAGCACCGCGGCCGCCTCGTGCTCGGGCAAGCCAGCCGCCAGCCGCAGCAGAACAACGACGCGCGGCCCGCCAGGCAGGCGGTCCAGCGCCGGCAATCCATCGGCCGCGCTGCCGGCCCGAGGGGCGCGCAGCGCGGGGGCCGCGAGCAGCAACGACCAGAAGCGGCGCGGCCAGTCGGCGAACGGCACCGTGGTCGCCCCCCGGACGAACTCGGCCATCGCCGCGGCGACGGCAGCGTCCCCGCTGTCGAGGTCGCCGCATTGCCACTGCGCGAACATCGCCGCGCGTCGCTCCACGCCACGCAGGAATGCGGCAGCGGCAGGCGGGTTGCCGGGGACGGACGACGGAGACGGACGCATCGGGAAGGACGGTTCGGGCCGGGCATCATAGCGGCCGCGCCGATGCAGGCGAGTCTTGACAAGCGCGATTGCGCTTTCCACAGGCGCCGGATGCATGTCGATGTTGTGCACAGGACTCACGAAGCTGTCATTTGGCTGAAGTCAAGCGGCATCGCGCGGCTCATGACCGGAATGTTTCACGGCCAAGCCTTTGATTCTAAAGAAGAAGAAAGATTTGGCACTTTTTTGTCCAACCGAACGTCGGCCGCACTGAATGCCGACTACGAGGGGGGTTCAATCCGTTCATGCACAGCCTTATCCACAGGATGTGTGGATAAGCCGGATTTCTTTACCAATCCGTCACTTGCAGTGGAAACGTGAATCTGTCCGCAACTTCGGCCTGCAAACGGCGCGACGCCTCTGCACGGCGGCAATGCCGGGGATGGCGCCGGCGAATCCGCACTGCAGCCCACGTCACGTCGCTCGCCGGACCTGCCCTGGGCATCGCGCAGCGCCTAGACTGCGCCGGTGTCCACCTCTGCCTCCCTCCCCACCGTATTGCGCGTCGCGCTGCCGGTGCCGCTGCCGCGCTTGTTCGACTATCGGCCGCCGGTCGGCGGCGATCCCGCCACGCCCGCGCACGTCGGCCGACGCGTGCGGGTGCCGTTCGGGCCGCGCGAGCTCGTCGGCGTGGTGGCCGAGGTGGGGCCACCGGCCGGCGATGCCCCGCAACTGCGCGAGGCGCTCGCGCTGCTCGATGACGCGCCGCTGCTCGCGGGCGAGCTCGACGCCTCGCTGCGCTGGCTCTCGCGCTACACCCACGCTCCACTGGGCGAGGTGCTGACCACCGCGTTGCCGGCATCGCTGCGGCGCGGCGACCCGCTGCCTGAGACCCATGCCTGGGCCTGGCAATTGACCGAAGCCGGCCAGACGGCGGCCCCAGGCCTGAAGCCAGGCGCCCGCCCGCGTCGATTGGCCGAACTGCTGCAGGCCACGCCGCGCGACGAGGACGCGCTGGACCTGCTCTTGCCGGACTGGCGCAGTGCGGCCCGCACCCTGGCGGCGCGGGGCCTGGTCGAACGCATCGCCATCGCCGCGTCCCGCCTTGCACCGGCCCCACAGGCCGGGCCCGATCCGAACCCGGAGCAACGCGCCGCCATCGACGCGGTGACCACCACCGAAGGGTTCGCCGCGTTGCTGCTCGATGGGGTGACCGGCAGCGGCAAGACCGAGGTCTACCTGCAGGCCATCGCGCACTGCCTGGCCCGTGGACGCCAGGCCTTGGTGCTGGTGCCCGAGATCGGCCTGACCCCGCAGACGCTGGCCCGCTTCCGCGCCCGTCTGGGCGTGCCGGTGCATGCGCTGCATTCGGGCCTGGGCGACGGCGAGCGCGCCCGGGTCTGGGCCGCGGCCTGGCGCGGCGAGGCGCGCGTGATCGTCGGCACCCGCTCGGCGGTGTTCGTGCCCCTGCCCGACGCCGGCCTGATCGTCGTCGACGAAGAGCACGACGGCAGCTACAAGCAGCAGGACGGCATCCGTTACCACGCCCGCGACTTCGCCCTGGTGCGCGGCAAGGCGCTCGGCGTGCCGGTGCTGCTGGGCAGCGCCACGCCGTCGCTCGAGTCGTTGCACAACGCCGTGGCCGGGCGCTACCGCCACCTGCGCCTGGCGCAACGCGCCGGCGGTGCGCGACCACCGACGGTCCGTGTGCTGGATGTCCGCAAGCGCCCGCTCGAGGCCGGCCTGTCGCCCGAACTGCTCGTCGCGATCCGCGGCGCACTCGATGCCGGTGGCCAGGTCCTGGTGTTCAAGAACCGCCGCGGCTACGCCCCGGTGCTGCTGTGCCACGACTGCGGCTGGAGCGCGCACTGCCCACGATGCAGCACGCCCGAGCACGGCCACCCGATGACCGTGCATGCCGGCGGCCGCCGCCTGCAGTGCCACCACTGCGGTCACCGCCAGAGCGCGCCGCCGGCCTGTCCCGACTGCGCCAGTCTGGGCCTGCAGCCGCAGGGCATCGGCACCGAACGGCTGGAGGAACTGCTGGCCGCGCGTTTTGCGGACGTGCCGGTGCTGCGCATCGACCGCGGCAGCACGCGGCGGCGCGATGCGCTCGAACGCCTGTTTGCAGAACTGGGCGCGCGTCCGGGCATCCTGATCGGCACGCAGATGCTCGCCAAGGGGCACGACCTGCCGAACCTGACCCTGGTCTGCGTGGTCGGGGTCGACGAAGGCCTGTTCTCGGCCGATTTCCGTGCCGGCGAAAAACTGGCGCAACTGCTGATCCAGGTCGCCGGCCGCGCCGGCCGCGCCGACAAGGCCGGGCAGGTGCTGCTGCAGACCCACCACCCGGACCACGCACTGCTGCAGACGCTGGTGCACGGCGGCTATCACGCCTTCGCCGCGCAAGAGCTCGACCAGCGCCAGGCGGCTGGCTTCCCGCCGTTCGTGCCCTTGGCGCTGCTGCGGGCCGAATCGCCGCACGCGCAACCGCCGATGGCCTTCCTGCACGCGGCCCGCGCGTTGCTGGCCGCCCACATCGGCCGCGACGCGAACGGCGCACCGACGCTGTCGCTCGACGGCCCGGTCGCCGCCCCCATGCCCAGACGCGCAGGCACCTATCGCGCGCAACTGCTGCTGGCTGCCGACCACCGGGCGCGCCTGCACGGCGTGCTCGAGGCGACGTTGCCGGCGATCCACGCGCTCCCCGAGGCGCGGCGGACGCGTTGGTCGCTGGATATCGACCCGGTGGATCTGTACTGAGCTCGGCATCGGCTGCGCGGCGCGCCGATGCCCTCGCTCAGTTCTTTGAGGCGCCTCGAGGGCTGCGGTTTTTCGGCGTCGGCTTCGGCGCCTCGCGAATCTCCACGGCCTGGCCATCGCGCCGGACCTCGAACAGGCCGACGGCGTCGATCAACGCGCTGAGGTTGCGGTAGCCATAGTTGCGCGCATCGAACGAGCCCTGGTTGCGCACATGGCTGCCGACCGCACCCAGATGCGACCAGCCGGCATCGTCAGCGGCAGCAGCGACCGCATTGCGGAGCAACTGCACGAGTTCGCGATCGGCCTGCAGTTCGGCCGACGTCCTCGGCTTGCCGGTGCCGGCATGGTCGGGTTCGTCGAGGGCGCGCAGCTGTTCCAGGTACAGGAACGTCGAACAGGCTTTGACGAACGGCGCCGGCGTCTTTTCCTGGCCGAAGCCGTAGACCCCGTAGCCGTCGTTGCGCAGACGCATCACCAGCGGCGTGAAGTCAGCATCGCTGGACACGATCGCAAAGCCATCGAGATTGCGCGCGTACATCAGATCCATCGCATCGATGACCATCGCCATGTCCGAGGCGTTCTTGCCGGTGCTGTAGGCGAACTGCTGGATCGGACGGATCGCGTACTCGTGCAGCACCTTCTCCCATCCCGACAGATGCTGGTTCTTCCAGTTGCCGTAGGCGCGGCGGACGTTGGCTACGCCGTGCCGCGCGATCTCGGCCAGGATCACATCGATCTTGGAGGCGGGGGCGTTGTCGGCATCGATCAGCAGCGCGATGCGTTTCTCGTCGTCGATCCGGGGGCCGTGCATGGCCTGGCTCCTGTGGGTGCGGTGCGCGGGCGACCAGTCTGCCCGATCCGGCCGACGCCGCGCCGTCAGGGGTCGAGCAGCTCGCGCGCCATCACGATCGCGTCTTCTCGCCCGTGATGCGCCGGGTAGTAGCGCGGGCGGCGGCCGATCTCGTTGAAGCCCTCGTCGTGATAGAGCGCGATCGCATGCGGATTGGACGGGCGCACTTCCAGGAACACCCGCTGGGCGCCGTGACGACGCGCGGTGTCCACCAGCGCACGGAACAGCCGCCGCCCCAGCCCGCGGCCCTGGGCATGGAGATCGACGCAGACATTGAGCACGTGCGCCTCGCCGGCTGCGATGCTGAGCACGCCGTAGCCCAGGATGTCACCGTCGGCGTCCAGCACCCAGGCCGGATAGCCCGCGCGCAGGCAATCTTCGAAAATGCCGCGGGTCCACGGAAACGGGTAGGCGCGCAGTTCGACCGCCATCACCGCATCCAGGTCGTCGCCCCGCATCGGCCGCAGCGTCGCTGCGACGGCGCGCGGCCTGGGCATGTCGATCGGCGCGTCCATCGTCAGCGCGCGCGTGCGCGCAACCGCCGCAGGGTCGGCCACAGCGCGCGCTTGGCTTGCGCATCGCGCAGCGCCCGCAGTTCGCCCAGACTGCGATAGATCGCGAACGCGTCCTCGGCGTCGCGGCTGCGGCCAGCCGCACGCAGCAAGGCGTCGAGCAGCGCATCGTCGGGCAGCGTTTGCCCGGGCAGTTGCGTGCGATAGCGCACATGCCCGAGCGCATCGAGCGCGGCGCACTGCAGCGCATCCCAGGTCATGGCGTCGCTCCTGCGCCGCCTCGCCGCCGCAGGCACCACAGCACCGGACCCGACAACGCGTACAGCAGCGACGCGGCGAGCAAGGTCTTGGGCGGATCCACCCACAGCGCGATCAGGATGCCGACCGCGACCACCAGCGCCACGAACGGCACCCGGTCCGAGCGCGGACCACGTCCGCTGCCCTTGAAGCTGGTGTAGCGGATGCGACTGACCATCAGCAGCGCCGCCACGACGGTCACCCCGAGCGCGACGAAGCGCAGGTCGTCGCCGCTGAACTCCAGCTCGTGGCAAGTCCAGACGAAACTGGCCATCAAACCGGCCGCGGCCGGGCTCGCCAGTCCGACGAAGTAGCGCTTGTCGACCGTCGCGACCTGGCTGTTGAAGCGCGCCAGGCGCAGCGCCGCGCAGGCGGCATAGAGGAACGCGCCCAACCAGCCGATCTTGCCCAGCGTTGGCCCGTCGAGCCGCAGCGACAACAGCGCCCAGTGGTACATCACCATCGCCGGCGCCATGCCGAAACTGATCAGATCGGCCAGCGAGTCGTACTGGACGCCGAACTCGCTCTGGGTGTTGGTGAGCCGTGCGACGCGCCCATCGATGCCGTCGAGGATCGCGGCCACGAAGATCGCCAGGCACGCGGCCGTGAACCGGCCCTGGGACGCGGCGATGATCGCGAAGAAGCCGGCGAACAGGCCGCCGGTGGTGAACAGGTTCGGCAGCAGGTAGATGCCGCGGCCGCGGCGCGGTGTGGGGTCGATCTCGCTCATCGCACGAGTGTAGCGCCTGGACGGCCGCGGCCGTCGGCCCAACGGTTGCGCGCCAGGCTCCCGGGTGCTGGAATCGCGCCCGTCCCCCGCCCGGCTCCTGGAGCCCGCCATGCGCCGTGCCCTTGTCCTGCTCTGCCTTGTGCTGCCGGCCTGCGCTGCCGCAGCCGGGGACGTTTACACCTGGAAGGACGCGGCGGGCGTCACCCACTATTCCCAGACCCCGCCCCCGTCGGGCGTGCGCTACCAGTTGCGGACCGTCCGCCAGGATGCCGAGGCCGGGACGCGCGACCGGTCCGGTGAGGCCCCTGGGGTGCCGGCCCCGACCACCACGCCCGGCGATGCCGGCAGCCTCCAGACGCAGTGTGCCCTGGCAAAGGACAGCGTCGCCGCGCTTGAAACCGATGCACCGGTCCGCCAGGCCGGCGACGACGGCCAATTGCGCGAGCTCTCGCCTGCCCAGCGCGTCGATCAGTTGGAACTGGCCCGCGCCGCGGTGCGCGCATACTGCCGCTGATCGCCGCGGGGCCGCGGGCCTGCGTGGCACAATGTCGGGTCCGATCCTGACCCAGATGCCGCCAATGCGCCTGTCGCAGTTCCACCTCCGTACCGAAAAGGAAACGCCCGCCGACGCCGAGCTCGTCAGCCACAAGCTGATGCTCAAGGCCGGCATGCTGCGCAAGCTGGGCGCGGGAATCTATCTCTGGTCGCCGCTGGGCCTGCGCGTGCTGCGCAAGGTCGAAGCGATCGTGCGCGAGGAGATGGACGCCGCTGGCGCGATCGAGCTGCTGATGCCGACGATCCAGCCACGCGAGTTGTGGGAGGAAAGCGACCGCTGGCAGAAATTCGGCCCGCAATTGCTGAAGGTGAAGGACCGCAAGGAGCAGGAGTTCTGCTATGCGCCGACCGCCGAGGAAGTGATCACCGATTTCGCCCGCGGCGAGTTGGCCAGCTACAAGCAACTGCCGCTGAACTTCTACCAGATCCAGACGAAATTCCGCGACGAGATTCGCCCGCGTTTCGGCGTGATGCGCTCGCGCGAATTCGTCATGAAAGACGCCTATTCGTTCGACATCGACGAGGCGGGCATGGCGGCCTCCTACCAGAAGATGCACGCGGCCTATACCCGGATATTCACCCGGCTGGGCCTGGACTTTCGCGCGGTGCAGGCCGACTCGGGTGCGATCGGCGGCGACGCCTCGCAGGAATTCCACGTGCTGGCCGAATCGGGCGAAGACGCGCTGGTGTTTTCCACGTCGTCCGATTATGCCGCCAACGTCGAGGCCGCCCGCGCTGCCGCGCCGGGCGCGCGGCCGGCGCCCAGCGAGGCCTTGCGCCGCGTGGAGACGCCCACCCAGAAGACCTGCGAGGACGTCGCCGCGCTGCTCGGCATCGCGTTGGCCTGCACCGCCAAATCGATCGCACTGATGGCCGGCGAGCAGTTCGTGCTCGCGCTCGTGCGCGGCGACCACGCCGTCAACGAGATCAAGCTCGCCAAGGTCGAGGGCCTGGCCGACTACCGGCTGGCGAGCGAGGCGGAAATCGCCGATTACCTGGGCAGCGAGCCGGGCTTCCTGGGCCCGGTCGCGCCGCGTCGACCGATCCGGGTCGTGGCCGACCTGGAAGTGGCAGCGATGGCCGACATCGTGGTCGGTGCCAACGAGGCCGGCTGGCATCTGGCGGGCGTCAACTGGGGTCGCGACCTGCCCGAGCCGGACGTCGTCGCCGATATTCGCGACGTGGTCGCCGGCGACCGCGCCGAGGATGGTGGCGAGCTGCGGATGGCGCGCGGCATCGAGGTGGGTCACGTCTTCCAGCTGGGCCGCAAGTACGCCGAAGCGATGAATTTCAAGGTGCTCGATGCCGCCGGCAAGGCCGTGGTGCCGTGCATGGGCTGCTACGGCATTGGCGTGTCGCGCGTGGTGGCTGCGGCGATCGAACAGAATCACGACGACAACGGCATCATCTGGCCGGCCGCGATGGCGCCCTGGCAGGTCGCGGTCTGCGTGATCAATCCCAAGAACGAAACCCATGTGGCCGAGGCGGCCGAGGCGCTGTACCGGGAGTTGCTGGCGGCCGGCATCGAGACCGTGCTCGACGACCGCGGCCTGCGGCCCGGCGCGATGTTCGCCGACATCGAATTGATCGGCGTGCCCCATCGCGTTGTGGTCTCGGGCCGTGGCCTGGCGTCGGGCACCTACGAATATCGTAAACGTACGGCAGCGGATGCAGAGAATCTCGATCGCGAATCGCTGTTCTCCAGGCTTCGCGACTGAAGTTTCCTCGCGCCTTCACGGGGCCGGTTAATCCCTCGATCCACCCGCACCGCGCCCGGCGACCATGCCGGGCGCAGCGGTGATTTGTTTCCTGGGATAATCCCGATTATGATGCCCGCCATGCCAAAGGACTGGTCACCCCCATTAACCAGCCGGAGCCGTACACATGGCGTTTGATCTCAATGCATTTTCCCCGCAGCAACTCGATGCGCTGATTGCCCAGGCCAAGGAGCGCAAGACCACGCTCAAGAAGCGCAAGCCGCTGGCCACCGTCCGCAAGAAGCTCACCGACCTGGCCGCCGCAGAGGGCTACAGCGTCGCCGAGCTGTTCGGGGCCGGCGGTGCCGGAGCGCCTGCAAGGGCTGGCCGTACCGGGCCTGCCAAGGGCCGCAAGCTCGGCAAGGTGCCGCCGAAGTATCGCAACCCCGCCAACAAGGCCGAAACCTGGACCGGTCGTGGCAAGCAGCCCTTGTGGCTGGCCGCCCAGATCAAGAAGGGCAAGAAGCTCGAAGAGTTCCTGATCAAGTAATCGGGCGCTCGCAGGAAGAAAAGGCGCCGTTGGCGCCTTTTTCTTGTGTTTCACCTGGCGCAGGTCCTGCCACTGCGCCCATTCACCTTGCGCGCATCCACATACTAGGCCACTCGACACGCCAAGGCGCGACGGCCGACGGTCCTGCCGCGACTATCACAGGACACGTCCACCGGTGCCCTCGCCTGAGCTCACAGGTTCTTGCGCGCAGGCAGCAGCACGTTGCCGAAGATCAGGCCGGCGATCAGCGCCATCACGATATTCATCACCAGCAGCGCGGCCTCCTGGCCAGCGGCCACGTTCTGCTGCTGTATCAGGTTCATCAGGCCGCGCAGGCTGTTGCTGCCGGGCACCAGCATGATGATGCCGGGCACCCGGATCACCGCCCCCGGGCGGTCGGCCCAGCGTGCATAGCCGTTGCCGGCCGCCGTGATCACCAGTGCGGCGACGAACAGACCGATCTCCGGCCCCAGCGCCGCCCCGACCCAGCGCGATATCAGATAACCCGAGGCCGCTGCGGCCATGACCACCAGCACGTCACGCTTGCCTGCGCGGAACAGAATGGCGAATGCACATGCGGCCACCACCAGCGCGCCCCATTCCACCCAGTCGGGCTGCGGCCGCAGCGCGCGCACATTCGGCGAGACACCGAGCAACTGCGCCAGCGCCAACGCGATGACCGTGCCGATGGTCAGCTTGAGCACCGTGGTAATGGCGCCCGCGAACCGCGCGGTGCCCGAGACCAGATGCTGACTGGTGAGCTCATTGATCGCATTGGTCAGCGCCATGCCCGGCAGCATCACGATCAGCGAGGCAATGATGACCGTGTTGAGATTGAGCGGGGTCAGGAACGCCGACACGACAATCGCGACGAAGCCGGCGAGCATGCCCGCCAACGCCTCCCCGGCCTCCTTGAGCCGGGTTCCGTTGCGGGTCACCAGATCGAGCAGGCCGATCAGCAGACCGATCGTGCCGGCGGTGGCGATGTCGGGCCACGGCAACCGCCACAGCCCGGCCACGCCGGTGGCCACCAGCGCGAAGCCGAGCACGTGCAGTGCTTTGCCAACCCGGCCCGGCTGACGCTGGTCGAGCGCACGCAGCGCGGCATGCCCTTCGGCCAGGTCCATGCCGCCGGCCATGACCTGCTCGGCAATCCGGTCGGTCTCGCACAGCTTGTACAGATCCACCTCGCCGGGCGGCATCCGGATCACCCGGGTGGTGTCGCTGTCGCCGGGCGGACGCAGCGGATCGCTGAACGTCAGGATCATGCCGGTGGGATTGACCCAGGGCTCGCATTCGATGCCCAGCCGCTGGGTCACCGCGATCACCGCCCCTTCCAGGCGCTGGGCGGTCGTGCCGTAGGCATGCAAATGCTCGGCAAGCTCGACCACGAAGGCGATGCGGGCGGCGTAGCTGGCGGAGGTCAGCGAGGCGATCGTCGTGGACATCGACACAGCATGGCATGGGCGCGCTGGCACGGCGATGCGTGATGCTCGGCGTCACATGGTTTTTCGGTATTCTCGTCACTGTTTGCCCCTGGCCGGCCGCACGCTCTTCAATGACCGCTTCCCGACACGCCACGCCCAGCGCAGACGCCGACGATGCCGGCCGGCTGCGGCTGCGCGGCGATTGGACGCTCGACCATGCGGGCGCGATCGAGCGGGTGCTGCGCGAGGCCAATGACGCCGCGGACATCGATGCGACCGGCGTGGACCGACTCGACTCGGTCGGGGTGCTGCAACTGCGGCATTACGCCAACAAACGACAGCTCGATTTTGCTGCATTCGACTTTCGCCAGGACCATCGCGCGCTTGTCGAGGCGATCGACGAAGTGGCCGACGATCGCCCGCCGCGCAAGCGCGAGTACGGCTTTGCCGCAGCGCTCGGCCGGCTCGGTTACACGATGCACGGCAACTGGCGCGGGATCATCTCGCTGGTGAGCTTCCTGGGCGAGCTGCTGGTCAAGCTCGTCCGCCTGGTCGCCTCGCCGCGCAGGCTGCGGATCACCTCCACCGTCCACCACATGGAGCAGGTCGGGCTGGATGCGGTCCCGCTGGTGGCCTTGCTGTCGTTCATGGTCGGCGCGGTGATCGCGTTCCTGGGCGCATCGGTGCTGGCCGATTTCGGCATGACGATCTTCGTCGTCGAACTGGTGTCGATCGCCTTCCTGCGTGAGTTCGGCGTGCTGTTGACCGCGATCCTGCTCGCTGGCCGGACCGCAAGCGCGTTCACCGCGCAGATCGGTGCGATGGTCGGCCGTGAGGAGGTCGATGCGATCCGGACCCTGGGGCTGGACCCGGTCGACCTGCTGGTCATTCCGCGGGTGCTCGCACTGATGGCGATGCTGCCGCTGCTGACCTTCATCGCGATGGTCGCGGGCCTGATCGGCGGCCTGTCGGTCGGCGCCTTCAGTCTCGACATCCCGCCGCAGGCCTACCTGTCGCGCATGCACGAGCAGATGGAACTGCGGCATTTCCTGGTCGGCATGTCCAAGGCCCCGCTGTTTGCCATCGTCATCGGCCTGATCGGCTGCCTGGAAGGGCTGCAGGTCGAAGGGACCGCCCAGTCGGTCGGCGAGCGCACGACCTCCAGCGTCGTCCAGTCCATTTCGCTGGTCATCGTGCTCGATGCATTCGCCGCGATCTGGTTCATGCACATGGGGTGGTGACATCGTGATCGGTGATTCGGCAGAGCAGGCGCAGACGAGCCCGCCCGACGCGCGGGATGGCGGCGTCGTGCCCGATCGCCCGACACAGCCCGCCGATCACGACAGCGACGACGGCGACATCGCCATCCGCGTACGCGGGCTGGTCAACCGCTTCGGCGAGCAGGTCGTGCACGAGAACCTCGACCTCGATGTGCGTCGCGGCGAGATCCTCGGCGTGGTGGGCGGTTCGGGCACCGGCAAGTCGGTGCTGATGCGCGCGATCCTGGGCCTGCGCGCGCCGCAGGCGGGCAGCATCGAGGTCCTGGGCGCCGATGCGCTGTCGCGCGACCCCGACAGCCGCAGCCATATCGAGCGCCACACCGGCGTGCTGTTCCAGGACGGCGCCCTGTTCTCGTCGTTGACCGTCGGCGAGAACGTGGAGGTGCCGCTGAAGGAACACCACGGCAGCCTGCCCGACAAGCTGCGCTATGAGCTGGCGCTGCTGAAGGTCAAGCTCGCCGGCCTGCCGGCGGACGCCGTCGGCAAGCTGCCCTCGCAGCTCTCCGGCGGCATGCGCAAGCGGGCCGGTCTGGCGCGCGCACTGGCGCTCGACCCACCGCTGCTGTTCCTCGATGAACCCACCGCGGGCCTGGACCCGATCGGCGCGGCCGCATTCGACCGCCTGATCCGCACCCTGCAAGAAGCGCTGGGCTTGACCGTCTTTCTCATCACACACGACCTCGACACCCTCTACGCTATCTGTGATCGGATCGCTGTCCTGGCGGACAAGCGGGTCATCGCAGTCGCGCCGGTCGAGGAGATCGAACGGGTCGACCACCCGTGGATCCAGGATTACTTCCACGGCCCCCGCGGCCGCGCCGCACGCGATGCCAGGGCCAACGGGCCGGGAGCCCAGTAGACGACCATGGAAACCAGAGCCAATTACGTCCTGATCGGTGTGTTCACGCTCGTGGCGACGATCGCCTTGCTCGGCTTCGCGCTGTGGGCCGCCAAGTATTCGTCCGACCGCAGCTGGAACGAGTTCGACGTCATCTTCCGCGAACCGGTGACCGGCCTGACCGAAGGCAGCAGCGTGCAATACAACGGCATCGCCGTGGGCACGGTCGACAACCTGCAGTTGGCGCCGGAGGACCCGCGGCAGGTCATCGCGCGCCTGCGGATCCAGGCCAACGCCCCGGTCAAGACCGACACCCGCGCCCGGATGTCGATGACCAGCCTGACCGGCTCGCCGATCATCCAGCTCACCGGCGGCTCGCCCGAGGCGGCGCTGCTCCAGGTGTCCGAGGGCGACGACGTGCCGGTGATCCAGACCGAGGCCTCGGCGCTGCAGAACATTTCCGACACCGCCAACCGGCTGGTCGAACGGCTCGACCAGGTGCTCAGCGAAGAGAACGTCGCACGCATCTCGCAGACGCTGGCGAACATCGAAGGCATGACCGGCGCCGTCGCCGGCCAGCGCGAGGACCTGGGCGCGATGATCGTCAATGCCCGCCGTGCCAGCGAGCAGCTCGAGCAGACCCTGACCACGACCAACCGGGCGATGACCAGCTTCGACCGGGAACTGGTGCAGAAGCTGCCCGACCTTGTCGCCCGCCTCGACAGCACCCTGACCCGGCTCGACTCCGCGGCCGGCGGCGCCGACACGATCCTCAACGAGAATCGCGCCGCGATCAGCAGTTTCGCCAACGACGGCCTGTCGCAGTTGGGGCCGACGCTGGGCGAATTGCGCTCGCTGGTCCGCGACCTGCGCCGCATCAGCGACCGTCTCGACGCCAATCCCGCGCGCTACCTGCTCGGCCGCGACGCCCCGAAGGAGTTCGACCCCGAATGAAACTCTCCTCGACCGCGACCCGCGATGTCGCACGTGCGTCGGCCGGCCTGGTGCTGGTCGCCCTGCTCGGGGCCTGTTCGTCGCTGCTCGGTGGCGGTGCCGGCGACCGCGACCGCTCGACGATCTACGCTCCGGATCCGCGTGTACAGACCGTGGCGCAGTGGCCCCATGCCGACTGGCAGCTGACCCTGAGTCCGCCGACCGCCGCACGCATGATCGACAGTTTCCGCATCGCGGTCCGGCCAACGCCCAGCGAGTTGCAGGTCTACCGCAGCGCGAGCTGGGCCAAGACCCCGACCGATATGCTGCAGGACGTGGTGCTGCGCACGCTCGAAGACTCGGGCCGGATCCCCGCGGTCGCGCGCCAGGGCGCAGGGATCACCGCCGACTACAAACTGGTCATCGACCTGCGGCGCTTCGAGGCCGACTACGCGGGCAACGTGATGCCGTCGGCGACGATCGAAGCCAACGCCAAATTGATCCACAACATCGACCAGACCGTGGTCGGCTCGCGCACGTTCCTGGCCGCGATCCCCGCCAGCGGCACCGAGGTCGCACAGGTCGTCGACGCATTCGGCACCGCGTTGCATAGCATCGGCGGCGAGATGGTCGGCTGGATCCTGACCTCGGGCAATGCCCACGAGACCAGCCACCACAACGGCACTGTCACCCCACCGCGTTGATCGTCGCCGACCGCCCGGGCCGACGACGGTCGATCAGCGCAGCACCCGCCGGAACGTGAGGTTGATGCGTGGCCCGACCGGCCGCGCGGTTCTGGGCAACGCATGCCGATAGTGGGCCTGCGTCTCGCCCCGCATTACCAGCAGACTGCCGTGTGCCAGATCCAGCGCAAGTCGCGCCGGTTGTTGCCCGGGCGGCACATCGCGCCCCTTGAGCACGAAGCGCCGGGTCGCCCCCAGACTCAGCGAGGCGATCACCGGCTGCGGCCCGAGTTCGGGCTCGTCGTCGCTGTGCCAGCCCATCGCATCGCGGCCGTCGCGATAGAGATTGGCGAGCACGCTGTCGAACGGCACCCCGGCGGCCTTCGCCACGCGCTCGCGCACCGCGCCAAGCGCGGCCGGCCACGGCAACGGCTCGAAGCGCACTCCGGAGTAGCGGTAGCTCGCGCCCGGATCGCCGATCCAGCAGCTCAGCCGCGGCGCATCGACCTGGCGTCCGAAGATCCGCAGGCGATGCGTCGTCCACGACAGTCCGGCCTGCAGCGCCGCGAACAGCGCATCGGCCTCGGCGGCCGGCAGCCAGCCTGGGTCGAAAGCGAGGTCGGCGCCGGGGAGCGCGGAGAGTGGTCGCATTCCTGCATCATGCCGTACATACCGGCGCATTTGCCGCTTGTCGCTCGAAGCCGCGACAATCGTTGCCTTGCACAACTGGCCCCTCAATGCCCAAGTCCAACCGCCCTCATTTGCTGGCGTCGCCAAACCGGGTCGATGCGTTTGCCCATGCGATCGGCAGAGCGATCGAGGTGCGTGGCGGTGGGTTTCGGGGCGTTGTCGCCTTGGCGCGCCGGGCCTGGCGCATGGCCTGGGCAATCGGTCCGACCGCCCTACTGACCCGACTGCGCACTGCCAGCGCCTTGCCGGCGGCATCGAGCGTGACGGTCTGCGACCACGTGTTTCCCGACCCTTTGCCGCTGACCGACGTGTCACTGCGGATAGGCGTGATGGTGCATGTGTTCTATCCGGACCTCGCGGAGGAACTGGCGATTGCGCTGCGACGGATGCCGACACCCTTCGTGCTCCTTGTCTCGATCACCGACGCCGACGCCGAAGACCACGTGCGCACCGTGTTCTCCACCGTGCCGATGGCCCACGACCTGGAGATCGTGCGGGTCCCCAATCGCGGCCGAGACATCGCGCCATTGGTGGTGGCATTCCGTGAGCGGATCCTGGCCCTGGACCTCGTCGCCCACCTGCATACGAAAAAATCGTTGCACTCGGGCGGCAGCCAGGCGAACTGGCGATCGTATCTAGTTGACGCGCTCTTCGGCGATGCTGATAGGATCGCTTGGCAGATGGGGATGTTCGCCGCGGATCCGACACTCGGCATGATCTATCCCGAGAGCCACGTCTCGGTGCCATTGTGGGGCCACACTTGGCTGGGCAATGTGGCTCCCGCCCAGGCATTGGCGACCAGGCTGGGCGTCACCGTAGAGCCTCACGCCTACATCGATATGCCAGCAGGATCGATGTTCTGGGCGCGCGTCGACGCGATCCGCCCGCTACTCGAACTCAGTCTGCGCGTCGAAGACTTCCCGGAAGAATGCGGGCAACTCGACGGCACCCTTCAGCACGCCATCGAGCGGTTGTTCGTCGCGGTGGTCCGCGCCTCCGGCCATCACGTGGGCATCTTGCCACGCAACGGCGCGCTGGCACTGTCGCTTGAAGGCGAGCGGAACTGGACGACTTACCTGCAAGCATCTGTGCGCGAGCGCATTCAGGTGTCTGCATTCGATGCATCGCTCGTTTCTGTCGACATATTCGACACATTGGTACAACGTCCATTCCTGACGCCCACCGGGGCGCGACGATATCTGGACGGTCTGGCGCGACGGATGCTGGGCGTCGTCGGCTTCATGGCGCTGCGCGAGCGCGCCGAAGCCCGCGCACGCCACGCCGCTCGACGCGATCCCCGCTTGAACGAGGTCTACGCCGCCTTGGCGGCGCTCGACCCTCTCGCTCCGGCCGCCGCCCTCCAGGCACTGGAAATCGAGACGGAGCGTCGGCTGCTGACCGCCCGCACTGCGACCCTCGACGCCGTCGAAACGCTGCACCGCCAAGGCAAGCGGGTGATCGCGCTGTCGGACATGTACCTGGATACAGCCACCTTGCAGCAGGTGCTGCCTGAGGCCATCGCCCGGCTGCCCGATACCTGGCGGGTCTCGTGCGAAACCGGGACACGTAAGGATGACGGCAGTGCCTGGACGGCGCTGGCTGCCGAAGGCGCCAGCGTCGCAAACTGGTTGCATATTGGCGACAACGAGCATTCGGATGTCCAGCAACCGCATTGGCAGGGCCTGCTGACTCCGGTCCACGTCCTGCGCCCCGGCGCGCTCCTGGACGTGATCCCGGCATTACGCCCGTTGCGCACACCTGCGTCGGCCCCCTGGGGAGAACAACTTCGACTCGGGCTGATCGCCAACCATATCGCGGCGCATGTGGATGTCGATCCAAGGGCCTACCTGAGCGGGATCACCGTCGATCCCCGGTCCCTTGGGTTCGTCGTCCTGGGGCCGTTGATACTCGACTACCTGACATGGTTGCTGCGCCTCGCATGCCAGCGGGGAACTTCGCATCTGCTGTTCCTGAGCCGCGAGGGGTACCTGCTGGCGCAGGCCTATACACGCTTGTCCGCCGCGTGGCCCAGCACCGCGCCACAAGGCCACTACTTTCTCTCATCCCGGCAGGCAACCGGCATCGCGGCGCTGCGATCGGCTGACGATCTCCAGGCGGTACTGGGCGGCACTTTCAACGGCACGCTTTCGGCCCTGGTCGAGGCGCGCCTTGGCACGGCAGCCGCCAAACGGCTTCGCACCCATATCCCTGCGACCCTCTGGACCGGCGAGCTGTTTCTTCCGGAGATGCGCAGCGAGGCAGTGGACATGCTTGCGCCCGCGCTCGACGTGCTGCTCACGCTGGCAGCGGAGCAACGTGCGAGCTACCGGCGTTACGCACGCGGCCTGCTCGGCGATGACGACGGCGGCGTCATGGTCGCGGATCTGGGCTACGCCGGCACGATCCAGCGCCATCTGGGGCGGGCACTGGAACGGCCGATCGATGGTGCCTACTTCGCGCTCGATAGGCGCGCGCCCTTGGTCCTAGCCGGCGTCGGCGAAGCTGCTGCGCGCTACCACGATGCGCGCGAAGGCGAGGCGGACTCGCTGATCCTCAAACATGACCTGCTGCTGGAAAGCCTGCTCACTGCGCCGTATGCGCAATTCACCGGCTTCGCGCCCGGCACCGACGCCATGCCCCAACCGCGCTACGCGACGGCGGCGGCGTCTGCTGCGCAGTGGTCAATCGTGGCCGAGGTCCACGCCGGCGCACTGGCTTTCGTCGAGACCGCGCTGGCTGTAGCCGGCCCCCTCGTCGACGAGCTGGCGTTCGACACGGAGGCCGTACAGATCCCGCTCGACTGCGTCGGGCGCGGGCTGTGGCAGGCGCCCTGGCTTGCCAACTTGACCGTCGACGATGCCTTCACTGGCCGGGGCGCCGTGCCCGCCGGATGAACCGGCGCCTCAACCGTCGCTAGCGAACACGACGCCGGTCTTGGCCTCGAGTGACGCCACGTCCACGCCGTCGGCCATCTCGACCAGCACCAAGCCATCAGGCGTGACGTCGAACACCGCCAGGTCGGTGATGATGCGATCGACCACGCCGACACCAGTCAGCGGCAGCGTGCATTCGGACAGGATCTTGTGGCCGCCATCCTTGGCGACGTGCTCCATCAGCACGACC
Source organism: Luteimonas sp. gir (assembly GCF_037198055.1). Lineage (NCBI taxonomy): Bacteria > Pseudomonadati > Pseudomonadota > Gammaproteobacteria > Lysobacterales > Lysobacteraceae > Luteimonas > Luteimonas sp. gir. The sequence continues at coordinate 140,310 of NZ_JBBAXQ010000003.1, read as the reverse complement.
ACGCGCTTGACGCCGGCGACCAGATCCATCGCGCCGCCCATGCCCTTGACCATCTTTCCGGGCACCATCCAGTTGGCGAGATCGCCGCGATCGGTGACCTGCATCGCGCCGAGGATCGCCAGGTCGATATGGCCGCCGCGGATCATCGCGAACGAGTCTTGGCTGCCGAAGTAGCTGGCGCCCGGGCGCGCGGTCACGGTCTGCTTGCCGGCGTTGATCAGGTCGGCGTCTAACTCATCCTCGGTCGGGAACGGGCCGATGCCCAGCAGCCCGTTCTCGGACTGCAGCCAGACGTCAACGCCGTCGGGAATGTGGTTGGCCACTAGCGTCGGCAAGCCGATACCGAGATTGACGTAGGCACCATCGGTGAGCTCACGGGCGGCGCGCGCCGCCATCTGATCGCGGGTCCAGGCCATCTCAGTTCCCCTCCTGCCGTACGGTGCGTTGCTCGATGCGCTTCTCCGGGGTCGCATTGACGACAATGCGGTCGACGTAGATCCCCGGCAGGTGCACCTGGTCGGGATCGATGTCGCCGGTCTCGACCAGTTCCTCGACCTCGGCCACGCAGACCTTGCCGGCCATCGCACAGGCCGGATTGAAGTTGCGTGCGGTCTTGCGGAACACGAGGTTGCCGGCCTTGTCGGCCTTCCACGCCTTGACCAGCGCCACGTCGGCGACCAGCGCGGTCTCGAGCACGTAGTGGCGGCCGTCGAACTCGCGCGTTTCCTTGCCCTCGGCAACGACCGTGCCGTAACCGGTGGCGGTGAAGAACGCCGGAATACCAGCGCCGCCTGCACGCAGGCGCTCGGCCAGCGTGCCCTGCGGGTTGAACTCCAGTTCCAGTTCGCCGCCCAGATACTGGCGCTCGAATTCCTTGTTCTCACCGACGTAGGAGGAAATCATCTTGCGGATCTGCCGGGTTTCCAACAGTTGCCCCAAGCCGAAGCCATCGACGCCGGCGTTGTTGGAAATCGCCGTCAGCCCGGTCACGCCCGAGTCACGCAGCGCGGCGATCAGCGCCTCGGGGATCCCGCACAGGCCGAAGCCACCGACCGCGAGGGTCTGGCCGTCAGCAACGACACCGGACAGCGCCGACGCCGCATCGGGGTACAGCTTGCCGCGGCGGGCCGCGGCGGAACTCTGCTCGCTCATCTCGATCCTCGTGGCGCAACTCGACGCATTCTAGCCGGCAGCGCGCCTTGCCGCCGGCAGGTCGGCGCGCGGGCTAGAATCGGCGCTTCCCCTTTCCACATGGATGCGCCATGCCCCTGCCCGCTTTCAAGGCCTACGACCTGCGCGGTCGCGTGCCCGACGAACTCAACCCGGCGCTGGCCCGCGACATCGGCGTTGCGCTGGCCGCCCAACTCGAGCCGGGGGCGGTGGTACTGGGCCGCGACGTGCGCCTGACCAGCCCAGAGCTGCAAACCGCGCTGTCGGAAGGACTGCGCAGCCAGGGCCGCGAAGTCGTGGATATCGGCGTGGGCGGGACCGAAGAGGTCTACTTCCAGGTCGACCGTTTGGGCGCGGCCGGTGGCGTCATGGTGACCGCCAGCCATAACCCAATGGACTACAACGGTATGAAATTGGTCCGGGAGCAGGCGCGGCCCATCAGTTCCGATACCGGCTTGTTCGCGATCAGCGACGCGGTCGAGACCGGCAACCTGCCGCCACCGGTGACCAAGCCGGGCAGCGAACGCCCCCACACGGACAAATCCGAGTACATCGCCCACCTGCTCGGCTACGTCGATGCGGCCGCGCTGCGGCCACTCAAGCTGGTGGTCAATGCCGGCAATGGCGGCGCCGGCGCGATCGTGGACCTGCTCGCTCCGCACCTGCCGCTCGAGTTCGTGCGCGTCTTCCACGACGCCGACGGGCGCTTTCCCAATGGCATTCCCAATCCGCTGCTGCCCGAGAACCGCCAGGCGACTGCGGATGCCGTGCGCGCGCACGGGGCGGACTTCGGCATCGCCTGGGACGGTGACTTTGACCGCTGCTTCTTCTTCGACGAGAGCGGCACGTTCATCGAGGGCTACTACCTGGTCGGCTTGCTGGCGCAGGCGATCCTGGCCAAGCAACCGGGCGGCAAGGTCGTGCACGACCCGCGCCTGGTCTGGAACACCGTCGAACAGGTCGAGGCCGCCGGCGGCGTCCCGGTGCTGTGCAAGAGCGGGCACGCCTTCATCAAGGAAAAGATGCGCGCCGAGGATGCGGTCTACGGTGGCGAGATGAGTGCTCACCATTACTTCCGTGAGTTCGCCTATGCCGACTCAGGGATGATTCCGTGGCTGCTGATCGCCGAACTGGTCTCCAAGAGCGGGCGCACGCTCGGTGATCTCGTCGCCGCGCGCGTGGCGAAGTTCCCCTGCAGCGGCGAGATCAACTTCCGCGTCGCCGATGCCAAGGCCGCTGTCGAGCGCGTGATGGCGCACTACGCCGCGCAGTCTCCGACGCTCGACCATACCGACGGCATCAGCGCCGACTTCGGCGACTGGCGCTTCAACCTGCGCAGTTCCAACACCGAACCCCTGCTGCGGCTCAACGTCGAGACCCGTGGCGATCGCGCGCTGCTCGAGGCGCGGACGCGGGACATCTCCGCCCTCCTGAATGCATGAACCAAGGAATCGTCAGTGAGCCAACTCCAACCCGTCATCCTGTCCGGCGGCTCGGGCACGCGCCTGTGGCCGCTGTCGCGCGAGTCCTACCCCAAGCAGTTCCTGCCGCTGGTCGGCGAATTGACGATGCTTCAGGCGACCTGGAAGCGTGTTGCAGGCATCGCCGAACTGCCGCCGATCGTCGTCGCGAACGAGGAGCATCGTTTCGTGGTCGCAGAACAGCTGCAACAGGTGCAGGCCGGCCCCCAGGCCATCGTCCTTGAGCCGTTCGGGAGGAACACCGCACCTGCAATCGCGCTGGCCGCGCTGGAGGCGACGCGAGACGGCGCCGATCCGTTGCTGCTGGTCCTGCCCTCCGATCATGTGATTGGCGACGAACAGGCATTCATCGATGCGGTGGGCGACGCCCGATCCGCAGCCGAGGCTGGCAACCTGGTGACGTTTGGCATCGTGCCCACCGGGCCGGAAACCGGTTATGGCTATATCAAGGCCGGCTCTGGCACGTCGACCCGACCGGTCGATCGTTTCGTCGAGAAACCCGACTTCGCGACCGCTCAACAGTACGTGGCGTCCGGCGAGTACTTCTGGAACAGCGGCATGTTCCTGTTCAAGGCCTCGCGCTACCTCGAAGAACTCGCTCAGCACCATCCCGGGATTCTTGCCGGAAGCCGGAACGCGCTGGCATCTGCGCGTCAGGATGCGGATTTCATCCGTATCGATGGGGATGCTTTCGCGGCGACCCCTTCGGATTCGATCGACTATGCGGTCATGGAGAAGACCTCGACGGCCACGGTGACGCCGCTCGATGCCCACTGGAGCGACGTCGGCTCATGGGCTTCCCTGCGCGAGGTCAGTCCCCAGGACGCGGACGGCAATGCGCACCACGGCGATGTCGTCGCGATCGACTGCCGCAACACCTATGCGCACGGCAGCCGCCTGATCGCAATGATCGGCCTGGAGGACACGATCGTCGTCGAGACTGACGACGCGATCCTCGTTGGGCGCAGCGACCGGATCCAACAGGTCAAGGACGTCGTCGCCGAGCTCAAGGCGCGCAAGCTGCCGCAGGCCAGCTGGCATCGCAAGGTCTACCGGCCCTGGGGCGCCTACGACTCGATCGACAACGGCGCACGCTTCCAGGTCAAGCGCATCACCGTCAAGCCCGGCGCGACACTGAGCCTGCAGATGCACCACCACCGCGCCGAGCACTGGATCGTCGTCAGCGGCACTGCCGAGGTCACACGCGGCGACGACGTGCTGCTGTTGAGCGAAAACCAGAGCACCTACATTCCGCTCGGCGTGACCCATCGCCTGCGCAACCCGGGCAAGCTGCCACTGGAGCTGATCGAGGTGCAGTCGGGCAGCTATCTGGGCGAGGACGACATCGTGCGCTTCGAGGACACCTACGGCCGCGCTTGAGTCGGCACCTGATCGCTCAACTTCGAGGACGGCGCCTTCGGGCGCCGTCCTGTATTCGAAGCCCTGTCAGCGATCCGCGGCGAGCGTATCGAGGACGCCGCCCAGCGCATGCTTCCACTCGGGCAGCAGGACACCGAAGTCGCGCTCCAGCGTGCCGGTATCCAGGCGCGAGTAGGCCGGGCGCTTGGCGGGAGTCGGATAGTCGGCGGTCGCGATCGGCTCGACCTTCGGCGCGCGTGCGATCAGGCCACGTTCGAGCGCGCCTTCGAAAATCGCCTCGGCAAACCCATGCCAGCTCGTCTCGCCGTTCGCGGTCAGATGCCAAGTACCGCGCCGCCTGCCGCCGTCCTGCAGCAACTGCGCGGTGACGTCGGCGATCAGCGCCGCCGGCGTCGGCGTGCCGATCTGGTCGGCGACCACACGCAGCACGTCGCGCTCGGCGCCCACGCGCAGCATCGTGCGCAGGAAGTTGTGGCCGTGCGCTGCATAGACCCAGGCCGTGCGCAGGATCAGGTGCTGCCCGCCGGCTGCTCGGATTGCGTCCTCGCCGGCCAACTTACTGGCCCCGTAGACGCCCAGCGGTGCGGTGGTGTCGTCCGGCCGGTACGGGCGCGTGCCTTGGCCGTCGAATACATAGTCGGTCGAGTAGTGCACCAACGGCACGTCGTGTGTCGCGCACCAGCGTGCGATCGCACCCGGCGTCTTCGCGTTGGCGGCGAATGCGACCTCCTGCTCGCTTTCGGCCTTGTCGACGGCGGTGTACGCCGCGGCATTAATGACCCGATCCGGCCTGACAATATCGAGCAGCGCTACGACGGCTTCCGCGTCGGCAAAGTCCGCCTGCAGGCACGGCGCGCCGTCGGCGAGCGTGCCGCTGCGCGTCGTGGCCTGGACTGCACCAAGCGGTACGAGTGAGCGCAGCAGCTCGCGGCCGACCTGGCCGTTGGCGCCGAAGACCAGCGTGGTCATGCGCGCAGGTCCGGCAGCCGATCCTCGGCAATGTCGGCCAACAGGGGCGCCTGCGCATCCTTGTCCGACAGCAGTGGTGCGTCGATCGGCCATTCGACGCCGATCTGCGGATCGTCCCAGCGCACGCCGGCGTCGGCTTCCTTGACGTAGACGTCAGTGCACAGGTAGCTGAACAACGCCGTCTCCGACAGCACCGCGAAGCCATGTGCGAAGCCTTCTGGGATCCAGAACTGACGCTTGTTCTCCGCGCTCAGCAGCACCCCTTCCCATTGTCCGAAGGTCGGCGACCCACGCCGAATGTCGACCGCCACGTCGAACACTTCGCCCTGGAGCACGCTGACCAGCTTGCCCTGCGGACGTGGCCACTGGTAATGCAGGCCACGCAGCACGCCCTTCGCGGATGAAGACACGTTGCTCTGCACGAAGCTCGTCGGCAGGCCATGCTGGCCGAAGCGCGCCGCGTTCCAGGTCTCGAAGAAGAAACCACGAGCATCGCCGAATACGGCAGGCTCAAGCACGACGGCGCCGGGCAGTTTGGTTTCGATGATCTTCAACGCACCACTCCTCGGGTCACCAGCGTCTGCAGGTATTGGCCATAACCGTTCTTGGACAACGGCTTGGCCAGCGCCAGCAATTGCTCGGCATCGATCCAGCCCTGCCCGAAGGCGATCTCCTCCGGACAGCATACCTGCAGGCCTTGGCGGTCCTGGATGGTCTGGATGAAGTTGGAGGCCTCGTGCAGCGACTGGTGCGTGCCGGTGTCGAGCCAGGCATAGCCACGGCCGAGCTGTTCGAGATACAGCGCGCCGTCGTCGAGGTAGCGGCGGTTGAGGTCGGTGATCTCCAGTTCGCCTCGCGGCGAGGGCTTGAGCTCGGCGGCATAGTCGCTGGCCCGGCCGTCGTAGAAGTACAGGCCGGTCACCGCGTAGTTCGAACGCGGCTGCTCGGGCTTCTCAGCGATGTCGACGACCTTGCCCAGGGCATCGAACTCGGCCACGCCGTAGCGCTCGGGATCGTTGACCCAGTAGCCGAAGACCGTCGCGCCGTCGCCGCGCGCGTCCGCCCGCCGAAGCGTGTCGGTCAGACCGTGGCCGTGGAAGATGTTGTCGCCCAGCACCAGGCAGCTCGGCTTGCCGCCGACAAACTCGCGCCCGATCAGGTAGGCCTGCGCCAGACCATCGGGACTCGGTTGCACCGCGTAGCGGATGTCCATGCCCCACTGTGATCCGTCGCCCAGCAGCGCCTGGAACAGCGCCTGCTCGTGCGGGGTGTTGATGATCAGCACCTCACGGATACCCGCCAGCATCAGCACGCTGAGCGGGTAGTAGATCATCGGCTTGTCGTAGACCGGGAGCAGCTGCTTGCTGACGCCCTTGGTGATCGGATAGAGCCGGGTGCCCGAGCCGCCGGCCAGGATGATGCCCTTGCGTTGCGTCATTGGAATTCTCTCGTCTCCTCCCCGCGCACGGGGATCACTGATCTCCCTCCCCCGCAAGCGGGGGAGGGCCCGGGGTGGGGCGATTCAGACCGCGGTCCCGATCCGCTCGAGCCGATAGCTGCCATCGAGGATGCCGCGCACCCAGTCCTGGTTGTCCAGGTACCAGTCGACGGTCTCGGCGATACCGGTCTCGAAGGTGTGGCGCGGCTTCCAGCCCAGTTCGGTCTGCAGCTTGGAGGCATCGATCGCGTAACGTCGATCGTGGCCCGGACGGTCGGCGACGAAGGTGATCTGGCTGCTGCGCGGCTGGCCGTCCTCGCGTGGGCGGCGCGCGTCGAGCAGTCGGCAGATGGCCTCGACGACCTCAAGGTTCCGGCGTTCCGAATCACCGCCGACGTTGTACGTCTCGCCGACCCGGCCTTTCTCGAGCACCGTACGGATCGCCTCGCAGTGATCGGTCACGAACAGCCAGTCGCGCACCTGCTCACCGTCGCCATAGACCGGCAGCGGTTCGCCGGCCAGCGCCTTGGCGATCACCAGCGGGATGAGCTTCTCGGGGAAATGGTAGGGGCCGTAGTTGTTGGAGCAGTTGGTGGTCAGCGTCGGCAGGCCGTAGGTATGGTGGAACGCGCGCACCAAGTGATCGGACGCCGCCTTGGAGGCCGAGTACGGGGAGTTGGGGGCATAGGGTGTGGTCTCGGTGAACTTGCCGGTTTCGCCGAGCGTGCCGTAGACCTCGTCGGTGGACACGTGCAGGAAGCGGAAGGCCGCCTTGGCGTCGCCATCGAGCTGCTTCCAGTGGTCGCGCACGGCCTCGAGCAGAGCCAGCGTGCCGACGACGTTGGTGTCGATGAACGCGGCCGGGCCGTCGATCGAGCGGTCGACGTGGCTTTCGGCGGCGAAGTTGAGGACGGCATCGGGCCGATGCTCGGTCAGCAGCCGGGAGACCAGGGCCCGATCGCCGATATCGCCATGCACGAAGACGTGGTCGGGATTGCCTTCCAGCGAGGCCAGGGTCTGCAAATTGCCCGCGTAGGTCAACGCATCCAGGTTGACCACGCGCACGCCCAGGCGGACCGCCTCGAGCACGAAATTACCGCCGATGAAGCCGGCGCCGCCGGTGACGAGCCAAGTGGGCACGGAAACACGCTCCTGTGTGAATACGCTGGACCGCCATGCAGGGGCGGATGCCACAGGATACCGGGTCGGCCCAGGGATTTCGGTGGAAAGCCGCCAAGCCGAGACACCGGGCTCGCGGCCTACCCCGCAGACCGCTAGAATCGGGCGATTCGCCCCGTGCCTGCCGCCGCGGCCGGGTGACCCGTCAGACATCAAGGAATGCCCGCCCGATGAAGATCCTCGTCGCCTACAAGCGCGTGGTGGACTACAACGTCCGCATCCAGGTCAAGCCCGACGGCTCCGGCGTCGTCACCGACGGCGTCAAGCTGTCGGCCAACCCGTTCGACGAGATCGCGCTCGAAGAGGCCCTGCGACTGCGCGACAAGGGCATCGCGACCGAGGTCGTGGTCGCCACGATCGCGCCGGCCGACGCCCAGGCGCACCTGCGCAATGGCCTGGCAATGGGCGCCAACCGGGCGCTGCACGTGGTCTGCGACCAGCCGATCCAGCCGCTGACTGCGGCCCGTACGCTGCTCAAGCTGGTCGAAAAGGAACAGCCCGACCTCGTCATCCTCGGCAAGCAGGCGATCGACGACGACGCCAACCAGACCGGCCAGATGCTGGCCACGCTGTGGGGACGCCCGCAGGCGACCTTCGCCAGCAAGCTCGAGCTCGCCGACGGCAAGGCCACGGTGATCCGCGAGGTCGATGCCGGCCTGGAAACCCTCGAAGTCGACCTGCCGGCGGTGGTGACGACCGACCTGCGCCTGAACGAGCCGCGCTTCATCAAGCTGCCGGACATCATGAAGGCCAAGGCCAAGCCGCTCGAGTCGATCCCGTTCGCCGATCTGGGCGTCGAGACCGCTGACACCCTCACGACCTCGCGCTACGAGGCGCCGGCCAAGCGCAGCAAGGGCGTCATGGTCAAGGACGCGGCCGAGCTCGTCGCCGCGCTGAAGGCCAAGGGCCTGCTCTGAACCGTCGCTCCCGCACCGCGGGAGCCCAGTGACTGCCGGCCGAAGCCGGAGTGCATCGACGCGAGCCCGCACGGACGCGACGATTCCCAGGAGAACTTCCATGTCCAACGTCCTCGTCATCGCCGAACACCTCGACGGCAAGCTCAACGCCAGCGCGACCGCCAAGACCGTCGCCGCGGCGCAGGCGCTCTCGCCGGACACCATCGACGTCGTCGTGCTCGCCGCCGACCCCGCCGGCGCCGCGACCGATGCGGCGACCATCGCGGGTGTCGCCAAGGTGCTCACGGTCGCCAACCCGGCCAACGCGCAGCCGCTGGCCCAGGTGCTCGGCCCGCAAATCGCCAAGCTCGCCGCCGGCTACAGCCATGTCTTCGCGCCGTCGACCACCTTCGGCAAGGACCTGATGCCCGTGGTCGCCGCCCTGCTCGGCGTCAACCAGATCTCCGACCTGATGACGGTCGAAGGCAGCCACACCTTCAAGCGCCCAATCTACGCGGGCAATGCCATCGTCACCGTCGAGGCGCCTGCGGGCCAGCCCGTGGTCGCCACCGTGCGCACCGCGTCGTGGCAGGAAGCGGCGCGCGGCGGCAGCGCGGCGATCGAGCCGACCAGCGTCGATGCCGACCTACCCACCCATACGCGCTTCGTGGCCCTGGCGGCGGGCAGCACCGACCGTCCCGACCTGCAGAGCGCCAAGCGCGTCGTCTCGGGTGGCCGCGGTGTCGGCTCGGAAGAGAACTTCAAGATCATCTTCGACTTCGCCGACAAGCTCGGCGCGGCCGTCGGCGCCTCGCGTGCGGCGGTCGATGCCGGCTACGTCCCCAACGAGCTGCAGGTCGGCCAGACCGGCAAGATCATCGCGCCCGAACTCTACGTCGCGATCGGCATCAGCGGCGCGATCCAGCACCTGACCGGCATCAAGGACGCGGGCACCATCGTCGCGATCAACAAGGACGCGGATTCACCGATCTTCGAGATTGCGGACATCGGCCTGGTCGGGGATCTGTTCAAGGTGCTGCCGGAGTTGGAGGCGGCGCTCTGAAGCCATGACACGCCGTGCGCTGGAACGGTAGACCGCAACGCGCGGCCAACGATTGCTGCGACCGCATCGCAGACCGGAAGCCCACCATTCGCACCGAGCGTTCAACCAGAGCAGTTGCGACCCCAGAGATGCTACCGACTCCACAGCGGTGTCCCGACGCTCGTCACTCCACGCCCCCCCCAATCCAATCCGTGAATACCATGCGATCCAGATACTCCAACGTGGTCCTGGTCATTCCCGCTTACAACGAGGGAGCCGCGATCCGTGCGACGATCGAGGCGATTCCAGACGAGTTTCCACATGTGTTCGTCATCGATGACGGCAGTACTGACGATACGCGCGCGCAGGTTTCCGCCACCCGAGCGACCCTGATTCGCCATCCGATCAATCTCGGCCAGGGCGCGGCCCTGCAGACCGGCATCGATGTTGCGCTTCTGGATCCGACCATCACCTACATCGTTACTTTCGATGCCGATGGCCAGCATCGGATCGAAGACGTACGAAATATGCTCGCGCACGCGGAACTTAACGACCTGGATGTCGTGCTCGGCTCGCGCTTCCTTGGCGCCGCGATCAATATGCCGACGACCAAGCGGCTCATCCTCAAAGCCGCGGTCTGGTTTTCGAATCTGACCTCGGGCGTGCGACTGACCGATACGCACAATGGCCTGCGCGTGATCCATCGACGTGCGGCCGAGCGCCTTAAGCTGGAGCTCCCCGATTTCTCGCATGCGTCGGAGATCGTCGAGCGCATCGGGCAGCAGCGTTTCAGCTACGCCGAGGTCCCCGTTACGATCATCTACAGCGACTACTCTCGCGGCAAAGGCCAATCGATCATCAATGCGGTCAACATCGCGTTCGACGCTTTGCTCAGGAAGGCAATCCGATAATGATCATCCGCGCACTGCTCATCGTTTCAACGATCTGGATTGCCTGGTACTTCCTGTCATCTAGAGGCACGAGCCGCTCTAACGCCTTCAAGAAGGTGCTGCTGGTCGGATTCGTGATCGCCGCAGTCGTCGCGGTGCTGTTCCCCGAGAGCCTGACTGCGTTTGCGCACCTCGTAGGTGTAGGCCGAGGTACGGACCTCCTCGTGTACGCCCTTGCACAGGTCGCTGCATTCCAGATGTTTAATACCTACGCGAAGGACAAGGACAACCAGCGGCAGATCGTTCATCTCGCGCGTCGCATCGCCATGCTCGAAGCTGCAATGAAAAAGAAACCGGAATCTGAAACGGGCAGCGCACTCGAAAACCATATCCCACCGCCAGGGAGTCTTGAGTGACCTTCTGCACAGAAGAGGGGACGACGATTCTGGTTACCGGCGGTGCCGGCTACATCGGCTCCCACACATCGATCGCATTGCTGACTGCTGGTTACGACGTGGTGATCGTCGATAATTTCTGCAACAGCGAGCGCTGGATTCCGGATCGCATCAGGGCCCTCGCGGGCCGTGACCTCCGGTGCATCGAGCTGGATCTGCGCAACCGTGACGACACGATTTCGATCATGCAGGACATCAGGCCTGAGGGCGTCATTCATTTCGGCGCATTGAAATCCGTCGGCGAGAGCATCGCCGAGCCGTTGCTTTACTACCGAAATAACGTTTGTGGGACGCTCAACCTTCTGGATGCGATGCACGCGACGGATTGCAAGCGGCTGGTCTTCAGTTCGTCAGCGACCGTCTACGGACATCCAGACCGATCCCCGGTGCGCGAGGATGCGCGCGTCGGCGCCATCAATCCCTACGGCCGCACGAAGTTGATGATGGAACAGGCCATCGCCGACGTTGCCGCAGCAGGTGTTGGCTTCCACGCTGCAACCCTTCGGTACTTCAATCCCGCCGGAGCGCATCCGAGCGGCCGCCTCGGCGAACTGCCTCGGGGCACCCCGAGCAATCTAGTTCCCTATGTCGCGCAAGTCGCTGCAGGCTTGAGGCCCGAGGTACACGTGTTCGGAAACGATTACGCAACCGCGGACGGTACCGGGGTTCGCGATTACATCCACGTTATGGATCTTGCCCGGGCACACGTCTGCGCCTTGTCCTATCTGGAGCGTACGGCCACGAGCATGACAGTCAACCTTGGAACGGGATGCGGATACTCAGTTCTCGAGATCATCCGAAGTTTCAGCGAAGTGTGTGGACGTGACATTCCTTACCGCATTGTCGATCGTAGACCCGGCGACACGGACTCATGCTTCGCCGATCCCACTCTCGCGGAGACGCTCCTCAGGTGGAGGGCCGAACACGGCTTAGCGCAAATATGCGCCGACGCCTGGCGATGGGAACAACATCTACATGAAGCCTAAGGGGCTCAGCACAAAATGGCGCGCCCCGTCAGCGCTCGCAATCTCGCTATAATTCGGCGAACGCGTTAGAAAAGCGTCTTTGCCCGGCCTATACCATGTGGTCTACCGGGGGACCAACCGGGAAATGTGGACCATGACCGCTTCAAAGGTGCTTGTCATCCTGCCGACCTTGGGCGACCGCCTCGAGACGCTATTGGAAACACTCGAGTCGGTCGATGCGCAGCGTCGGGATGTCGCGCTGACGCTCGTGGTCGTCGCGCCGCCCGACGCGCTGGCGGCTCGTCAACTGGCCGCTTCCAAGGGGGCAGTTGTTGTGGACGACCCACGGAAGGGGATTTCGGCGGCGATCAATTGTGGACTGAACGCACGCGATGGGGAAATCTATTACGCGTGGATTGGCGACGACGACGTTTTCCGGCCTGGCGGCCTCGGGAAGCTGCAGCACATTCTGGAAACGCGCCCCGACGCGGTTCTGGCGTTCGGAGGATGCGACTACATTGACGCCGAAGGCCGCATCATCGCTACCAGCAACGCAGGCGCACTTGCGCCTGCGTTGCTCGCCTGGGGTCCTAATCTGATTCCGCATCCGGGCACGATGGTGCGCCTCGACAGTCTGCTCGCCATTGGCGGATTCGACACCTCGCTGAAGTACGCGATGGATCTCGACGCATTCTTGAAGCTTCGGGCCCACGGGAACTTCGCCTACACGCGAGATGCCGTCTCCGGATTCCGCTGGCATCCGGATTCCCTCACGGTAGCCAACCGCAACGCCTCTGGCGCCGAAGCTGAGGCGATCAAGCGACGGCATCTGCCTGCAGCGCTCCGTCCGCTGAGCCCACTGTGGGCGCTTCCCATCCGTTACGCCTCAGCCTTTGCCGCCAAGCGAGTGAATGCGCGCGCTCGTCTTCTGGCCAATCGGGATTGACGTCCGGCGCCTGACGCCCGCTCATGCACGCCCGCGAATCGCGGGCATCAACCGGTTCCTTGCCGCAGAGCGCGTGAGGCGATGTACGTCCCCGGAACTGCCCAGACGATGCCCGCCTATTGGCATCAAGCGCCGGCATCGAGGAAATGACGATAAGCATCTGCGATGCCGGCATCGAGATCCCGGCTGCGATTCCAACCCATGGCGCGTAGCCGACTGGAGTCCATCAGCTTCCGCGGCGTCCCATCAGGTTTTGTGCTATCGAATACCAGTTCGGCCTCGTATCCCACCACGCGCGCAATGGTTTCCGCCAGTTCTCTGATGCTCACTTCGACGCCCGATCCGACGTTGACGTGGTCATGGCCAGAGTACATCTTCAACAAGAACACCAGCGCGTCCGCCAAGTCATCGCAGTGCATGAACTCGCGCAGTGGAGTACCCGAGCCCCAGACAACGACCGACTGTGAACCCGCCTTCTTGGCTTCGTGAAACTTTCGCAGAAGTGCCGGCAGCACATGTGAGGAATCCAGGTCGTAGTTGTCGCCAGGACCATAAAGATTCGTCGGCATCGCGGAGATCCAATCGCGCTGGTACTGGGCGCGGTACGCTTGCGTCAGCTTGATGCCTGCGATCTTCGCGATTGCATACCACTCGTTGGTCGGCTCAAGCGGCCCGGTTAGCAAGCTGTCTTCTGCGATCGGTTGCGGCGCAAGCTTAGGATAGATACACGAGGAGCCGAGAAACAACACGCGCGAAACTTCCTGCTCGTGCGCAGCTTGCAGTATGTTCGCCTCGATCATCAAGTTCTGGTAAAGGAAGTCGACAGGAAAATCGCTGTTCGCCTTGATGCCGCCGACCTTGGCCGCAGCCAGAACGATCGCATCAGGCCGTTTTTTCTCCATCCATTCGCGCACCTGCGCCTGCTCAACGAGGTCGACCTCATCGCGGCCGGCAACAATGACCTCGCAATTCTCGCTTGCAAGCCGACGGACCACCGCACCACCCACCATACCGCGGTGTCCCGCGACCCAGATGCGCTTGCCAGCAAGTGTGAAGTTCATGCTCAACCCTCCAGACTGACAGGCACATCGTGTCCGTGCGCCTTGAGCAACGCGTGTCGCCGCGCGATCTGCAGATCATGGGCCACCATCTCCTCGCACATTTGCTTCACGGTAATCTCCGGCACCCAGCCCAACCGGGCCTTCGCTCTGTCGGGGTCACCCAGTAGGGTCTCGACTTCGGCAGGACGAAAGTAGCGGTGATCAATGCGCACGATGATATCGCCGGGCCTGACCGCGGGCGCCTTGTCACCCGTGACGGAGACGACCGTCGCGACTTCATCGACGCCGCTCCCTGAGAACGCCAGCTCGAGCCCAAGCTCCGCTGCCGACCACGCGATGAACTCACGCACGGAGTACTGCACACCCGTCGCGATGACAAAATCCTCGGCGGCATCTTGCTGCAGCATGAGCCACTGCATACGCACGTAGTCCTTGGCATGCCCCCAGTCACGGAGCGAATCGATGTTGCCCATGAACAGACAGGACTCCAAACCCTGTGCGATGTTCGCCAAACCTCGAGTGATCTTACGGGTCACGAAGGTCTCGCCACGACGCGGACTCTCGTGATTGAAGAGAATACCGTTGCACGCATACATCCCATAGGCCTCGCGGTAATTGACCGTGATCCAGTACGCATACAACTTTGCGACCGCATACGGACTGCGCGGATGAAAAGGTGTGGTTTCGCGCTGCGGTGTTTCCTGTACAAGACCGTACAACTCAGAAGTCGATGCCTGATAGAAGCGGGTCCGATCGGTCATCTTGAGGAAACGAATGGCCTCCAGCAGGCGGAGCGTACCGATGCCATCGACGTCGGCGGTGTACTCTGGCGACTCGAAACTCACGGCAACGTGGCTCTGAGCGCCGAGGTTGTAGACCTCATCCGGTTGAACTTCTGCCAGAATCCGAGTGAGATTACTGGTATCAGTCAGGTCACCGTAGTGAAGGTGCAAACGGGCGCCGCTCTCATGCGGGTCTTGATAGATGTGGTCAACACGCTGCGTGTTGAACGATGATGCACGACGCTTGATACCGTGCACCTCGTATCCCTTCTCCAGTAGGAACTCCGCCAGATAGGAGCCGTCCTGCCCTGTGATGCCCGTGATGAGCGCGCGCTTTGTCATTTGAGCTCCTGATTGATTACTGGATCGCCACGACCTGTCGACGGCCTGGCAGGACTGCTTCTGATTTCACCGGGGGTCTAACGGCACTGCGCCGCGGCCAGAAAACCGATGTAGTCGGGTAAGGGAGTTAGCATAACGAAAAGAGCTCGCGTGCTCTAACGCTGATGCCACCTGGGAGCAGTGCAAACGCATCACGCTCAGGGCTGCTCATCACTGCACTACCACGCAGTGTCCAGGCGCGCTGGGTTACTCTGGCGACCAATCAAGCTGGCTTGCCCGCCAACATCATTAACAGAACGCCGGACGATACCAGCACAAGCCCCATCCACTGCAAGGGCTGGAGTCGTTCCCCGTAAAGCAGCCAGCTCGACGCAGCAATCAGGATGTAGAGGAAAGCACCAGAAATCGCAAATGCGAGGCCTAGTTTGACCCGGCTTACGATCACCACCCAGGTAATGAAGCCCACAGCCTGAATAGCGACGGCAGCGATTACATAAGGCGAAAAGCAGGCGGCGATCAGCCAGTGGATCCCGGTAGGCACTGGTTCACGCAAGGCAAGCAGTGTTACCGCTCGCTTGACCATCAGCTGGCTTCCAAGCGTACAGAAGGTGACGAAAGCGATCATTGCGATTTCACGGAACATGGGCTTCTCGCTCCAAGTCAATGACACGGGCATCTCCGGAAATCGCTACTGTTTGCCACCGAGTGACAAGCGTAGCGACATCATGGATGCACCAGTCTCCCTCTGTCGCGGGGAGCAGCACGTAGCGCACCTTCTGCTCCCGTAACCACGAGATATCGAATCGTTCGCAGATGTGCGTAATATAGTTGTACGTTGTGTAGTCCGGGTCGCCCTGGAAATAGAAAAACGCAACCGGACCGACATCCGCATGGGGCGCGAGACGTCCGCCACCAGCGGGGAACAGCCATAGCTCTCGCCCCATGCGGACAATTCTGTTCGCGATAAGAAGTCGATCCTCCGACGCGTCCGGATCAACACCTTCCGCCTCGAGATACGCTCTGAATTGTCCAAGCACTTCGATGTCGTCCTGGACGGGGCATTCAACGCCCCCGCAATAGGAACGCTTGGGAGCGAGGAAGAAGTTCGCGTTCGGACGAATGACAGATGCCGAACCCGCTACTAGCGCGGCAGCTAGTACTGCCGCCGCAGCTACGCGCCGGCGGGCGGCAATCTCTGTCACGAGGGCAATTGACAAAGACATCACCAAGAGCATCTTGACCTGAGCCAACGCTACCGGCAGGTACGGCGCGACCAGAAAGAACCGCTTGTCGGTTCCGAATTGCTGTGAGATCGCCAGCGCAGATGCCGCGACCATCAGAACGGCAAAGGCGGAAAGCCCGATACGCCACAGGTCGCGCCTGCGCAATATGCAAGCCCAGGTGACCCCGAGACCGGCCAACAGCAGAATCGAAGCAAGGCGAGGCGCCCCCGGGAAGACTTCCATCGCAGCCGCCAGGTGGGACCAGGGGTGTGCCGACAAATCGACCAGCCCCAGCCGGATACCTTCTACGACCGACGTCGAGCCGAAACCTTCGAGTGCCAATTTCTCAGCAGAAGCCTGTCCAGTCGCCATCCCAAGGAAGTACGGATCCACCACAACAAGCGCGACGCCGAACACAGAAAGCAGCAGAACAATACCGTCGTGCCAGCGTCCGCCAGCAATGGTCCAGACGGCCCCGGCACCCACGATCAGAGCACCCGCCACAACATTGACCGGGTTCAAAGAAGCCAGAGCGAAGAGCAGCGCCGCCAGGATGGCAACTGCGTGTACCCGACCCAGGACCTGCCTGCAGACCGCAAGCACGATCATACCGACCAGCGTCAGAAAGCCGAACGCCAGTACGCGCCCGAGACCCTCCATGTGCACGTAGCTCGCGTGCAAGGGCATCATGTAAGCAGCGAACAGGAGCAGAAGCGCCATCAGGCCCATCGCGACCCGCACACCGCCGCTCGCGCGATAGCTCGTTGCGTCTGCCAAGGCCAACGCGGAGAGCGAGTAGATGATGAAGGACGCCACACTCGCCGAGTCCCGGACATCGAGCATGGATAGCCATGACCACAGAGCAATCAGGACACCTGTGCCAGCCGGATAATTGAGGCTGTCTTCCCCCCAGACGCCCTGCTGCCGGGGCACGCCACCGAAATGAACGATCTGCCGCGCAAAGAAGGCGTGCGAATCAGGATCACTGGATAGCATGACCAGGCGTGGCAGCTCGCGGTCAGCTACGACAACGCATAGCAAGAACAGGACCGTCACCTGGAATGCGACCAGGCCAACATCGGTCGAGGTCAACGCCTGGCCCGCTCCGCGCCGGACCAAGAACACGCCGCATAGCACCGCGACCATCATTATTTCCAAGCCCGTAATGCGAATTGGAACACCCAGGGCACCCGGAAGTGATCGCAGATACACGTAGAGAAACAGCAAGCCCAGACCCAGCAGCGCGTTTCCCGCGAGTCCAAAGGAACGCCAGGATCGCGCCGACATTCCAACGCCTAGCGCGGCCCGACCGATCGTGGCAAATGCCAGGATGGCGATCATCAATCCGCCGCCCTCCAGTAAAGACCGGAAGGGACGGACACCCGAAAGGCCCACGCCAGTAATGCGTAGGATCGCGAAAGTGCCAATGAGGCCAATGACAGGCCAAAGCAACGTTGGCCGGATCAGGGCCACCGTCGCCAGGGCGCGGCGCAACCAGGAACGATAGGTCCAAGCGAGTACCAGTAGACCCAAGAGCGCCGCCGATGCCATTGCCACACTGCCCCATGCGGGCGTCCGAAGCGACTCGGGGACCACTATCTCGAAGTGCGGGTCGGGGTCCAGCGAGGCAATGGCAAGTCCATCCCGCGCGTCGCCCACTGCCACACCGCTCAGTGGCTGAATCGACTGGGCAAGGTCGTCAGGACCGAGGACAACCTCTCTACTGCCTCGCTTGAAGACCAGCTTGTACAGCACGATCTCACCGGGCGCCGCCCCCAGATCGAGACGGATGGATCGCGGAAGCTTTCCGGCAACTGGAATCCGATAAATATTTCGCCGGCCTACGACGACGTCGAACCACTCCGAGCGATCCTCACTGTAGCTACCGTCACGCGAATGGAACACCTGACCCGCAGCCGAAGTCCCGATGTTGGCGTCAATCTCTAGCACAAGGGGAGCTGGCCGTAGTGCGTTGCCAATGACCAAGAGACACAGAATTGCGAACGCGAGAGCGAGTAACTTTCCCATCCGGGCACTCCAAGTGGGAGAGGCCACGGGTCCGAGCGGACGGGATGCAGTGGCCTCACTCATGAAACGCTCCACCGCTCACGTGGCCGGGCATGCTCGTCGTGCTCACGACTGCAATCCATCCGCATACATTCTTGCGCTCTTCCTGGCAGTATCGAAACTTCACCTTGCACCTGTAACGTCTGATGGAGAACCATTGACGCGCGGGGGATAAGCAAGTGTGAATGGAGCATTCGTAAGACTGAGATTGAGATTGTAGTAGGGGTCCGATTCGAGAATTTTCCCCCAGCGCGCCCTCATGAAACTCTCTTCCCGTTTGAACCGTTCGATCTTTTCTGGCGTATTCTCGTACCCACGTGACGCAGATTCGTGGTGGTAGAGCTCCGCAAACGGAGTCCAAAGGTTCCGATATCCGGCCTCACGTACGCGAATGCAGAAGTCGACATCGTTGAACGCCACGACGAGCGCCTCGTCGAGTCCGCCGACTTTATCGAAAACAGAACGCCGCAAGACAGCGCAGGCGGCTGTTACCGCGCTTACATTCTGCGCAAGGCCCGCTCGATGCTTGTCCCCCGGGTATCCGCGCGGCATGCCGACATAAGAATGGCCCGCTACGCCGCCGACACCCAGAACCACGCCCGCATGCTGGATCGTATCATTGGGGTAATAAAGCATCGCGCCGACCACACCGATTTCTGGGCGATTCGCGTGGGACACCATCTCAGTCAACCAGCCTGGACTAATGACCTCGATGTCATTATTGAGTAGCCCAATTATCTCGCCTCGAGTGTTCGACGCGCCGAAGTTGTTGATCTTCGAATAATTGAATGGCTGATCATATCGGAGCACACTGACATTCGAGTGACGTGCCAGCTCCCGAAAATAGGCTAGCGTATCTTTCTCAATCGATCCGTTGTCGAGAATGACGACCTCATAGTTTCGATAGGTCGTGCGCTCCAAGATGGAATTCACGCATTGGCGCAGGAGATCCACTCGATCTCGGGTTGGAATAAGCAGGCTGACGCGCGGCTGAGGCTCAGGAATCTCATGAACGATGTGATAATAGCCGCTGTACCCATGCATTTCCTCAACCTTGGCGGGAGTGCCAGTGCGGTCGAAGTGATCCTGGATTACTCGCAGCGCAGCAAAGTGCGCATAACTCTTCTCACCGGGCGCCAATGCGGTCGATCCTTCGATCATGCGCCAATGGTAAAGGACCTTGGGCACATGGCCGATCTGACCGTGCGACAGGACTTCGCTGGCACGCAGTGCCAGATCCCAATCCTGTGCACCGTCGTACCCCTCGCGAAACCCTCCAATTTCTTCGATCAGTGCACGTTCGTAGACTCCAAGGTGACAGACACAGTTCTGCGAAAGAAAAAGATCCGGATTCCAATCCGACTTGAAGTACGGGTCGCTACGATTGCCTTCCGCGTCGATCTTGTCCTCGTCGGTGAACAACATCCGCCAGTGGGGGTTGCGATCGAGCTCGACCGCGCACCAGGCAAGGGCCATCGGATGCAACGCATCGTCATGGTCGAGCAGCGCGATATGGCTGCCGGTGGCAAGCGCGATAGCACTGTTCGAAGCCGCCGCGATATGCCCGTTGCTTTCTCGCCGCACCGTTTTGATTCTAGGATCACCCGCGGCAAAATCTTCGATCAATGCCCACACCCGCGGATCCGGGGAGGCATCGTCGGCAATGCACAGCTCCCAATGCGGATACGTTTGCGCCTGCACACTTTTGATGCACGCGCTCAACCACTTCGGATCGGTGTTATATGTCGGCACGACGATCGAAAAGCGCTGCTTCGCGCTGAAGGCAGGCATCGCACTCAGTGCCAGCGCGACGGCATCCTCCGAGCAATCGTCATAGAAGTCCACCCAGACCTGATAATCGGAGACGATCATTTCCGTCACTTCAGCCGCATACATGTGATACAGACGATCGGCCATGCGCCTGGGGCCGCCCAACAGATCCAATCCGACTCCGCGCAGCAGCAGCGCGCGTTCTTTCCACGATCCTCCTTGCCAAAGGGTTAGCGACATTGTCCGCGCGGCAGCAAACTTGCCAACACGCTCCAGCGAGAACGCGAGGACTCGGAACTCGCACGGAATCAATGTCGGATCGAACCGCAGAGCGGTGACATCCGCGACGAATCTCACCAGCCGACGGACCGAATGTCGGCCCGCACGCGCGCCGCTTAGTGGGATCGACAAGCGATCGGACTCGAGCACATGGCTTCTAGAGTAGTCCGGATACAGCATAGGTCCATGGATGCGTCCACGGAGAACCTCGAACTGTAGATCGACGATGTACCAGCCGCCCGCTATTCCCCCATCGGGAAGACGTACGTCGAAGCACGGATCATTGCCGGAAGCGCGCCAAAGGGTCTGGGGACCAGCACCATCCAGGCGCTCAAGCTGCTGTATCGGACTCAGCTCTGCATTCATTGCGACAGTCAACCTGCATACTGGCCCGCGGCGCAGGAGCGGCAGACCGGGCGGGATCGATCGAAAAAGCCCGACCGAAAAGGGAAAGATTGGGATTGTAGGCGGGATCGCTGACGAGCACGTCACCCCAACGTGCCTTCATCGAACCGACTTCGCTCGCGAAACGGGCAATCTTCTCCGGACTGTCTTCCTGACCCCGGCTAGCAGATTCATGATGATACATCCACACCCAGGGCAACCAAAGATTGGAGTATCCCGCCTCGCGGACACGCAAGCAGAAGTCGACATCATTAAAGGCGACGGCCAGCCTCGGGTCCAAACCGCCCACTTCATCAAAAACGCTTCGTCGGACCGCCAGACAGGCTGCCGTTACCGCGGACATCCGCTGAGCCGCCAATGCACGGCCGAACTGCCCGGGGTGAGACCGCGGAAAGCCCGGGTAGGCATGCGCCGCGACACCTTCCACGCCCAGAATCACGCCTGCGTGCTGAAGGCTCCCATCCGGATAGAGGAGTTTGGCGCCCACGGCCCCGATTTCGGGACGGCAGGCGTGCGCCGCAAGCTCCCGGAGCCAGGTACCGTCCACGATCTCGATATCGTTGTTGAGCAGAACCACAACGTCTGCCGTGGAGTCAGCCACCGCACGATTGTTGAGCGCAGAGTAATTGAATGGAGATTCATCGCGGATCACGCGAATCCGCCCGTCCTCACGCAGCCGATCCAGATACGCGAGCGTTTTCGGCTGCGACGAGCCGTTATCGACGACCACGATCTCGTAATCCACCCCAGACGTCAGCGCGAGGATGCTGTCTACACAAGCCGACAGCAGTTCCACCCGGTCGCGTGTGGGAATAACGATGTCGCAGCGAGTACCCGCCTGCAATTCGTAGGTCAGCCGCGGCAGGACTGTTTCCTCGGCGACGACGGCCCCTGAGGCGCGTGATGGACGCAAGCGTGCAAGCGCATCAGCGACCTGCACAGCTGAGGCGCCCGACGAGCGCAATGGCCGATGCGAGGGACCCGGCGATGCGAGATGGCGACGAGCCTGCACGGGCAGATGTCGAATGCCGGCGTCCCCCACGACGTGAGCGATCCGTAACGGTAGTATGTGCGCCCACGCAACGCCGTCGCCGCGCGCATCCGAATAGATCTGCCTCAACAGGCTCACTCGGTGGAACGACGATGGGCCGACGAAATCGTGCTGCCCCTGGAGATCGGGATCCCAAGCCGGCTTGAAGTAAGGCGTACACGCGCGCCCTTCGACAGTCGCAAAATCCTCATCCGTATAGAGGGCGCCAATGTCCTCGGCATCGGCCAAGGCGTCATACACATACTGGAGGCCTTGCCGCGACACACGCTCGTCGGCGGAAATCCAGCTGATGAAGCGTCCGCTTGCCTGCTCCAATCCCGGCGCGATCCTGGGCGCCATCGGCGCGAGGATTCGCACATCCCTGGATCCAGCGATCCCCGCCGCCGCGGGCACAATGAGCTCAACGCCAGGTACAAGTTGCTCGATGAGTGACCGCGCCGCGGCCACTAGGGCAGTCGTGCAAGCCCCAGGCAGCAGCACCAACGTAATCGTGGTGACTTGAGACCGGGTCTCTTGCGCGCTGCTTGCAGCAGTCGGCGTATCTAGCCCGCGCGATGACAGCCAGTGGCCGTAAGCGATACGCGCACTACCCGCGTCCTGCACTCTGTATGCCGGCCAAAGATGCTCGGCGCGAATCTCCGCCGACTCATCGGACAATGCCGAGTGCGCCGCCCGACGATCAGCGAGCGCTCGCCACATGCGCCACACAGCCTCGCTGGGCGGGACCGAATCGAAGCGGATGCTACCGAGCGAAAACCTGCCTGGACGCGTACTGGGATCGAGCCGCACATGTCGCAGCGGTCCCCATACGCGGACAATCGCATCGATTCCACCTGCGTCGTCGAGGTCCAAGTCCTGACGCCCTGCCTCGCTTATGCCGGCGCCGCAGTCAAGATACAGGCTCGGAAGCGAAATCTTGCCATCGATGCGCACCCGAAGGCGATACCAACCCGGCTCCAGGTGCTGGCCGAGCGCGAACACCAGATGCGGATCGTGGTCTTCGCTGACCAGCGCATCGCCTTCGACGCGCAATTGGGAACTCGCGACCAACGTCCAGTCGGAAGGTGCATCCAGCGCGCCGGCATCAATCATGACCAGGTACTTTCTTCCACCAACGCCTACCCTTGGACTGCTCGATTCTCTCGATGGCCGCGCCGATCGACCGCACTCGTGCATACGTCTCCGGAAGCCCGTCCACACGTTCTAGGATCGCGTGGAATCGATCTCTATGATCGGCCTGCAGGTCGAGCGAGAACTGTGCAGAACCATTGGCCGAATGCTGCAACGTCGCCACTGCCTCCACCAAAGCCGGCATGACCGAGGCCGCACGCTCCGCGTTATGGGATGCGATCGCCACTCGATCCTGAAGCGCGTCGAATGCAAGCCGGAGCTCCTGACGTAAGTCCGCACCCACTGCTTGCGGCACGCCCGAAGCCACGGCACCGATGTCCCGCACCTCCTGAAGCGTCGCCTCCAGAAGGTGAGCCACGTGGGTTTGGGTTCTCGCTGAAACCAGAACGCCATCGATCGCCGTCTTCAGTGCATCGAACACTTTTTGTGCACTGTCTTCCGGCACAACCGCCTCGAAATCTAGCGTTAGCTCGACGAAACGAACATGCTCATGCTCGAGTTCGGGGAGATCCAATTCGACATGCGGGTCCCGTCCAAGCGACACCCACCGCAGCCAGTTGGGCATCTGCGGCCTGAGCAGATCACCCTCGACGGCAACTAGGCGCGACTCCAGCGCACCGATTTCATGCTGGATCTGTCCATCTTCGTCCAGCAAGGAGAGCTTTGCGATTCCAAAGACACCTGCGCGTTCCGCAGGATCGATCCGCAGCCGGTTCACCGCCCTGCTCTCAGGTACCGCGAAGCGCAACGCGTACGGGCCTGCGCCCAGCGGTCTACTGGCGACCGCCTGGCGCAAATCGTCGAAATCCTCGTCCATGCGCCGGAAGTAAACACGGACGTCCTCATGCCGCTGTGTACCTCCCGCGCTACTGGTTGCCGCCGGGTCTGGCGCGGACGCGGCGAGGAAGTCCGCAAGCGCGTCATCTCGAGCGAATGCATCGGCAAAAGCCCGCATCGGCTTGGGCACCTGGTCGCCCACCAGCACAACGCCAAGACCGTTGCTGTGCGGAAAGCTGAAGGTCCGATAGCGTGTCGAGAGCTCACGAAGATAGCGTCCCACGCCGAAACCGCGCTCTTCCACAGCCGTGTCATGCAGCAGCACCACCGCGCGCGGACTGAGCTTGGGCAACCAGGTTTCGAAATCGTGACGCACCGCCTCGTAGGTATGCAGGCCGTCGATGTGCAGGAGATCGATGCTGCCATCTTCGAACTCGCCTAGTGCATCGTCGAAGAAGCAGCGGTGCAACCGGGAAAAGCGGGCATAGCGCGGATCATGATAGGCACGCAGCGTATCGAGCACGCCTTCGCCGTAGCCCTGGGCATGCGCGTCGCCCTGCCATGAGTCGACAGCGACGCATCGCGTGCCGTCGAGCCCGAGATGGTCGACCGCCTGGCAGAACGCGAGGTAGGAGTTACCCGAATGGGTCCCAAGTTCGACCAGCAGGCGTGGACGCAACAGGTCGACGGCCAGATACGCGAACGGAATGTGCCCGACCCACGAATAGGGTTGCGAAACATACGGTTGCAACAGCACAACCGGGTGCTGCTCGAGCCGGAAGAGGTCGCTCATTCAATCACCTCCAAGGAGATCTTCGACATGGGGAGGCCCAGGATGCCGATCGACCACGACTGGCAAAGCGACTTCAGGGCGAGCGCCTCGTGCACCCAATGCTGAATCGAATGCTCGTCCTTGCTGCCATCGGCGATGCCGACCGTAATGAAGTAGTCGCCCGCCTTGAGACGCGGCATCTCGAACTCGAAACGCGCTCGTGCTTGGCTTCCCGTCCCGATGGGCATTGCTTGCCCCAGGGAAGACACATAGGTGTTGTCTCCGAACAGAAGCTGCCCAAGGCGATCCTTGACGTAGAAGCCGACGATCGGCCTTTCCAGGACACCCTCGACGCTGAAATCCACGTCCAGAACCACCGATTCGCCGCCAACGCACCAAGAGAGGTCGCGTCCGTCGCGATCACGCAAACTGACGTTGACAACTCTTGCGCGCATCTCTCCAAACCCCTGAGCTTCGGGATCGAACGGCACGATCTCGATATCGTTGCGGAGATTGGATGCATTGACCACGTCGCGCCGCATATCGTGGCGTGCGCGCTCACCTATCGCGCCCTGGCTCCGGCCCGAGAGCAAGGCCGTCTCCCCTTGACGATTCGCGATGACGGATTCGAGGTACTGCTGCACGACATCGCGCGATTCGCCGTAAGCCATGGCGCGACCACTGTCGATCCAGAGCGCCCTATCACACAAGCCGCTGACAGCGGCGTCATCATGGCTGACGAATAGCAAGGTGCCGCGCGCCTTGAATTCCCGCAGGAATCGCATGCACTTCTGTGTGAAGAATGCATCGCCCACGGCCAGCGCCTCGTCGATGATCAGCACATCCGCATCGACGTGGGCCATGACAGAAAACGCAAGACGCATCACCATGCCGCTCGAATAGTTGCGGATAGGCTGGTCGATGAAAGTACCGATGTCGGCGAAGTCCAGAATGTCCTGCAGCCGGGCATCGATCTGTGCGCTCGACAAGCCGAGAATCGACGCATTGAGGAACACGTTCTCGCGTCCGGTGAAATCGGGATTGAACCCGCTGCCGAGTTCCAGCAGCGCCGCGATCCGGCCCCGGATGTCGATGCGACCCTCGGTCGGGGCCAGCGTCCCGGCGATCATCTGCAGCAGGGTCGACTTGCCGGACCCGTTCTTGCCAATGATGCCTAGCGTCTCGCCGCGTCGCACCTGCAGGTCGATTCCACGCAAGGCCCAGAACTCGCGATAGAAGCGCTTCGAGTCGCCGAACAGGCCCTGCAACAGACGGTGAGAAGGGCGTTCGTAGATTTGGTAGCACTTGCCGACGCCACTGGCGTCGATGATCAGATCGTCGATGGCGATGGAGGTCGAGTCAGAGGACATCGGCGAACCCCCGACGGGTCTTCTGGAACACCGCGAACGCGAGATAAGCGAAGACCATTGCACCGGCCAGATAGGCGAGCAGTCCTAGCCAATCTGGAACGCGCCCCCAGAACGCGATTTCCCTGACCTGATCGATGATGAATGTCAACGGGTTGAGACGAAAGATCGCCTGGTATCTCTCCGGCAACGTTTGCACCGGAATGATCGCAGAGGAGAGAAACAGCATGGCAGTGGCCAGAACCCCCGTGATCTGGGCGATGTCACGCAGGAATACGCTCAGAGAAGACAACAACCAGATCGTCCCCAATGCCACGAATGCGAGCGGTGCCAGGACCAGTGGCCAGAACACCAATGTCCAGTGAATCTCGCCCCGCAGCAGCAGGTTGAGCAGGACGAAGACCACCATATTGGTCATCGCATGGAACAGCGCCGACAGCACCACCGTCCACGGCAGTACTTCCAGCGGAAATACGATCTTCTTGACTAGGTTCACATTTCCGGAGATCAGCGTCGGCGCCCGCGTCAGGCATTCGGCAAAGAAGCCGTGCGTCAGCAGTCCAAGAAACAACAGCATGGCGAAATCCGTCGTATTCCCGGTGGTTCCAGGCCAACGCGCCTTGAGGATGTAACCGAACGCCAGGGTGTAGACGATCAGCATCAGAAACGGGCTGATTAATGACCAGAGCAATCCGAAGCTGGCCCCGCGATAACGGCCGAGGATGTCGCGACGCGACAACTCGAGCGTCAGGGAACGATGCTTGATCCACGCACTGAACGGCCCTGTGATCGAGAAGAGCGGCGTCGGCGACATGCTTGTACGCACTTTAGCGCTCCAGCGCGCGATCAAGATCAGCCCGCAGATCCCCGAGATCCTCCACCCCCACACTCAACCGCACCAGGTCGTCGTGGATCCCCAACTGTGCGCGCCGCGCCGGCGGCACCGAGGCGTGGGTCATCACCGCCGGGTGATTGACCAGGCTTTCCACGCCGCCGAGGGACTCGGCCAGCGTGAACAGTTCGGTCCGCTCGCAGAAGCGCTGCGCGGCCGCGTGGCCGCCCTTGATACGGACCGAGACGATGCCGCCAAAGCCATCCATCTGGCGCTTGGCAAGCGCATGCTGCGGGTGCGAAGGCAATCCTGGGTAGATCACCTGCGCCACGGCGTCATGCCCTTCGAGGAACTCGGCCAGCGCCTGGGCGTTCTCGCAGTGCGCGCGCATGCGCAGGTGCAGCGTCTTGAGGCCGCGCAGCGCCAGGAAGCTGTCGAACGGGCCCTGGACGGCGCCGGCGGAGTTCTGCAGGAACGCGATCTGCTCCGCGAGGTCGGCGTCGTCGCCGACGACGAGAATGCCGCCGACCATGTCCGAGTGGCCGTTGAGGTACTTGGTGGCCGAATGCATGACGATGTCGGCGCCCTGTTCGAGGGGGCGCTGGACGATCGGCGAGGCGAAGGTGTTGTCGACAACCACGCGCAGCCCGCGGCGGTGCGCCCGCTCGGCGATCGCCTGGATGTCGACGATCTTGAGCAGCGGGTTGGTCGGCGTTTCGATCCAGACGAGCTTGGTCCTGTCGGTCACCGCGGCGTCGAACGCGTCGGGGTCGGTCAGGTCGACATAGCTGAACGTCAGACCGGCGCTGCGCGTGCGCACGCGCTCGAACAGGCGGTAGGTGCCGCCGTACAGGTCGTCCATCGCGATGACGTGGTCGCCGCTATCGAGCAGTTCGAGCAGGGTCGCGGCGGCGGCCATGCCCGAGGCGAAGGCGAAGCCGCGGCTGCCGCCTTCCAGGCCCGCCACGCAGCGCTCGTAGGCGAAGCGGGTCGGGTTGTGCGTGCGCGAGTACTCGAAGCCCTGGTGCTCGCCCGGGCTGGATTGCGCGTAGGTCGACGTCGCATAGATCGGCGGCATGACTGCGCCGGTGCTCGGGTCGGGCGACTGGCCGGCGTGGATCGCCTTGGTGCCGAGTGCCCACTGCGCCGGATCGGCCGCGTTGCGGTCATCGGTCATGGAAGAAGGTCCTGTTCGACTGGCCGGCGATTCTAGCATCGGGCCTCACGCGCCCCACGGCGCACGGACGCGCGCAGAAGGCCGTGCGCACGCCGTTCAGCTGGCGTGGCGCCAGAACTGCCGCAAACCGCAGCGCGAGTCGATCAAGACCGGCCCGACAGCGCCTTCGCGGCGCCTACTGCACCCGCCGACGGAGGTAGTTCAGCAGGTCGATCCGGGTGATCAGGCCGAGGAAGCGCTCGCCCTCGGTGACGATCGCAACCTGGCCGCGGTCGAACACCGGCAACAGCGCCTCGACCGGCGATTTGACGTCCAGGAAGTCGAGCTTGCTGACCATCGCGGTCGAGACCGGATCGCGGAAGCGGCCTTCGTCGCCGTAGACGTGCAGCAGCACGTCGCTCTCGTCGAGGATGCCGACGATCCGGTCGCCGTCCATGACTGGCAACTGCGAGATCTCGTAGAGCTTCATGCGCTGGTAGGCGGTGACCAGCAGATCGCCCGGGGCCAGCACGACGGTGTCGCGACGCGAATACGGGCGCAGGATCAGGTCACGCAGGTCGCCGTGCTGCTCACGCTCGATGAAGCCGTTGTCGAGCATCCAGTAGTCGTTGTAGAGCTTGCTCAGGTACTTGTTGCCGGTGTCGCAGACGAACACCAGCACCTTCTTGGGGCGCGTCTGGGCGCGGCAGTACTTGAGCGCGGCCGCCAGCAGCGTGCCGGTGGAAGACCCCCCGAGGATGCCTTCTGCCTGCAGCAGTTCGCGCGCCGCCAGGAAGCTCTCGCGGTCGCTGATCGCGTAGGCCTGCCGCACGCGCGAGAAGTCGGAGATGCTCGGCAGGAAGTCCTCGCCGATGCCTTCGACCATCCAGCTGCCGGACTTGTCGCTGAGCGTGCCGTCGTTGATGTATTCGGCCAGGATCGAGCCGACCGGGTCGGCCAGCACCAGCTCGACGTCCGGGGCATGTTCGGCGAAGCAGCGCGACAGGCCGGTCATCGTGCCCGAGCTGCCGCAGCCGAAGACGATCGCGTCCAGGCCGCCGACCTCGGCCATCTGGCGCAGGATTTCCGGGCCGGTGCCATGCTCGTGCGCGGCCGGGTTGTCGGGGTTGCCGAACTGGTTGATGAAGTAGGCGCCAGGCGTCTCGGCGGCGATGCGCGCGGCGAGGTCCTGGTAATACTCCGGATGGCCCTTGGCCACGTCCGAGCGCGTCAGCACGACCTCGGCCCCCATCGCCTTGAGGTTGAAGATCTTCTCGCGGCTCATCTTGTCGGGAACGACCAGGATCAGCTTGTAGCCCTTCTGTTGGGCCACCAGCGCCAGACCGATGCCGGTATTGCCGGCCGTGCCCTCGACCAGCGTGGCGCCGGGCGCGATGTCGCCGCGCTGTTCGGCCGCTTCGATCATGCTCAGGCCGATCCGGTCCTTGATCGAGCCGCCAGGATTCTGGTTCTCGAGCTTGAAGTAGAGTTCGCAGACGCCGGCGTCGAGGCGGCGCGCTTTGACGATCGGGGTCTCGGCGATCAGGTCGAGGACGGAAGAGGCGATCGGCATGGGGTCCGGTCCACAGCAGGCGGGCCGTCGATTATCGCCCATCGCCACCGCGCCGGTCGCGGTACCCGGCATTCGCGGGCGATGGCGGCCGACGAGGATGACCGCCACCGCCCGCGACTGACGTGAACCTAGTGTTTCTGCATCGCGTCGTACATCGACGCCAGGCGGTCCTTCGCGGCAAGTTTCTCGCGCTTCATCTGCGACAGCGTGGCTTCATCCACCGGCAACACGCCCAGCTCGGCATTGAGCACTTTCTTGTCCAACTCCTTGTGCCGGTAGTAGAGCTGTCGGAACTCGACATTGCCCTTCATGATTTCTTCGAGTTCCACCTGCGAGTGCGCTTCGAACATGAAATCCTCCTGACACGAATGCGAACGCCCCGGCCGGCGACGGCAGGGGCGCTGCGGGGACGGCCTCCAGGGGACGGGCCTCGAACGATCCGCTCGGGCATGCGGCGCCGCGCTTGGGGCGGGCATCGGACACCTCATGAGGGATCGTCTCGGTCATCGGCCTGGTTCGTTGACCGGATGGCGAAAGAGGAGACCACCCGGCGCAATCGACCCTACTCCGGGGTCGCAACGGCGGCAAGGCCCCGACGGCATGCGACAACGCGGCCGCGCGGTCAGACACGTTAAGAGCAGCGCTCAGGGACCCACGCACATCGCGTCATGGCGCGGCCGGCACGTTAAGATGACGCCAAGTGCTTGATTCCACTTGGATTCATGGATGTGAGGTGATCCACCGGGACAGCACATCCCGGCGCGCCCACAGCCAGTGACAGGGCCCGCATGTCGCGCCGGCCGTCTCACGCAGCCGACGGATGACTCAGGGCTCGAGGCTCTTGAGCAGTTCGGCCTCGCGCCGCTTGAGTTCGGCCTCACGCTGGCGCGCGGCGCGCAACTTGGCGGCCTCGCCACTCGCGACCCCCTGCAGCACGGTCTCGGCCTGCTGGCGCGCGGCCAGTTCCTCCTCGGCCGCCAGACGCAGGCGCGCGGCTTCCTCGGCCTGGATCTGCGCCTGGATACGCAGGCGCTCGGCCTCCTGGCGTGCCCGCACGGCGTCCTGCTGGCTGGCCTCGACCAGCAACTGCGCGCGCTCGCGCTCGAGTTCGCCCAGCTCCCGGCGCGCGACCTCGGTCTGCGCGGCGACTTCGGCCGTTTCCACCCGCCACTGTGCAATCTGCAGCGCGGATGCGCGCTGGCTGCTCCGCACCGTGGCGAGCGTGGCCAGGGCCTGGCGTGCCTGCAGGCGCTCGTAGGCGGCCGCGCCGGCGGTCCCGGCATCGGCATCGATGGCCTGCAGCCGCTGCTGAAGCGCGGCAGCATCGGTGTCGTTGCCCGATTGGGCCCAGGCCGTGGACACGGCCATGGTCAGGGCGAGCGTCAGAATCGACAGGCGCATGCTCAGTTCTCCCCCTGCAGCCGCTGGCGCAGATTGGTGATCTCGGCGCGTCGCTGCGCCAATTCGGCCTCGGTGGCCGCCTGACGCGCGCGGGCGTGGGCCAGATCGGCGAGCGCGGAGGCCGACAGCGCGAGCGTCCGCGCTTCGGCATCGCGGCCGTTGCCGGCCGCCGCCTGCGCCTGTTCGAGCGCGCGGCGCGCCTGGTCGATCTGCATCGGTGCGTACTGGTCGGCGTCGGCATCGCCAGCCCGGGCGACCGACAGCCGGGCAGCTGCGAGATCCTCGGTCGGTGGCGGTGCGCTGGCGCAGCCTGCAAGCGACAGGGCACAGGCGAGCACGGCTGCGCCCAGCAGTGGCCGGATGTATGCGAAGCTTGTCTTCATCGAAGCATCGTGCCCGAAAAGCGTCATTACGGGCATTGTCGTCAGCAAGCCGGGGGCGCGCAATGTGCCCCGGCCGCCCGTGGGGAATTCATACATGGACATCGGCCCGTTTCTGAAGCTGATGACGGAAAAAAGCGCGTCGGACATGTTCCTGAGCACCGGCGCGCCGATCCACATCAAGATCGAAGGTCGGTTGCAGCCGCTCGAGGGCACGCATCTGGCGCCGGGGGTCGTCCGCCAGATCGCCTACTCGATGATGGACGAGCAGCAGATCCGGCGTTTCGAGCGCGACCTCGAGATGAACATGGCCTACTCGCTGCCCGAGGTCGGCCGCTTCCGGGTCAACGTCTTCCGGCAGCGCGGCGAAGCCGGCATGGTGGTGCGTGCGATCAGCAGCAAGATTCCCGACATCGCGCAGTTGCAGCTGCCGCAGGTGCTCAAGGACGTGATCACCGCACCGCGCGGGCTGGTGCTGATCGTGGGCTCCACCGGCTCGGGCAAGTCGACGACGCTGGCGTCGATGATCGATCACCGCAATACCTGTTCGGCCGGCCACATCCTCACCATCGAGGACCCGATCGAGTACCTGCATCGGCACAAGCGCTCACTGGTCAACCAGCGCGAGGTCGGGATCGACACCCAGACCTTCCACAACGCGTTGAAGAATGCGATGCGCGAAGCGCCCGACGTGATCCTGATCGGCGAGATCCTCGACGCGACCACGA
The DNA here is from genome assembly GCF_037198055.1 of Luteimonas sp. gir. Lineage (NCBI taxonomy): Bacteria > Pseudomonadati > Pseudomonadota > Gammaproteobacteria > Lysobacterales > Lysobacteraceae > Luteimonas > Luteimonas sp. gir. Next base: position 108,402 of record NZ_JBBAXQ010000003.1, on the reverse strand, counting down.
TGGAAGCGGCGATCGCGTTCGCCGAGACCGGGCACCTGTGCCTGGCCACCCTGCACTCCAATAATGCCGACCAGACGATCGAGCGCATCCTCAACTTCTTCCCTGAGGCCGCGCACAAGAACGTGCTGATGAACCTGTCGCTGAACCTGCGCGCGGTGATCTCCCAACGCCTGGTCGAGGGCGTGGACGGCCGCCGGCTGCCGGCGACCGAGGTGCTGCTCAACACGCCGACGATCCGCGACCTGCTGCGCCGAGGCCATGTCCACGAGGTCAAGCAGGCGATGGAGGAATCGCTCGAGGAAGGCATGGAGACCTTCGACCAGTGCCTCTACCGCCTCTACAAGAGCGGGCGCATCGAGCGCGAAACCGCACTGCGCGCCGCCGACTCGCGCGACGGCCTGGACCTGAAATTCCGGCTCTCTGAAGGTTCAGCCGACGCCCACGATCCGTACGCGGACGTGTTCGCCCCGCAGTCGCTCTAGCCCGCGGCCTTCAGGCGGCGTCGGGCTGGGCCTCGGGCCGCGCGGCGGCGAAGGCCGGCATCGCCAGGCAAGCCGATTCGATCGCGAGGATGCGTGGGTACGGCGCGAGCTCGACGCCGAAACGGCGGGCGTTGTAGAGCTGCGGGACCAGCGCGCAATCGGCAAGCCCGGGCGCATCGCCGACGCAGAACCTGCCCGCTTCGGGCGCCTCGCCCAGCAGGCGCTCGAACGCCGCGAGCCCATCACTGACCCAGCGCCCGATCCAACGGGTGCGTCCTGCCGCATCGATGTCCCATTCGTGTTCCAGGAACTGCAGCACGCGCAGGTTGCCGAGCGGATGAATGTCGCAGGCCACCAGTTGCGCGAGCGCACGCGCGCGATGGCGCGCGACGGGATCGGTGGGGAGCAGCGGCGACGACGAGAAGACCTCGTCGAGGTATTCGATGATTGCCAGCGACTGGGTCAGCATGCGCTCGCCATGCCGCAACACCGGCACCAGCCGCTGGGGATTGCGCGCCGCGTGCACGGGCGCGCGTTGCTCGCCGCCGTCGCGCAGCAGGTGCACCGGCACCGACGCGAACGCCAGCCCCTTGAGGTGCAGCGCGATGCGCACGCGGTACGCGGCGCTCGAACGCCAGTAGCCGTACAGCGTCAGCGCAGCATCGGTCATGCGTCGGCGTCTACGTCGGGAACGTAGCGCTCGACGACCTGCTCGATCGCACCGAAGATGCTCGCCCCGGACGCATCGAGCATCTCGATGCGCACGGTGTCTCCGAACGACAGGAACGGCGTCTTCGGCGCGCCATGCTCGAGGGTTTCGACGACGCGTCGCTCGGCGAAGCACGAGGCTCCCTTGCTGGTATCGGCGTTGGCGATGGTGCCCGAACCGACGATCGTGCCGGCCGTCAGCGGCCGCGTCCTGGCCGCGTGGGCCACCAGTTGCGCGAAGTCGAACTGCATATCCACGCCCGCCTCCGGCGCGCCGAACCAGTCGCCGTTGACGTGGGTCACCAGCGGCAGGTGCAGCTTGTGCTCGCGCCAGGCCTCCCCCAGTTCGTCCGGCGTCACGAACACCGGACTCAGTGCCGACCTCGGCTTGGCCTGCAGGAAGCCGAAGCCCTTGGCGAGTTCGCCCGGGATCAGGTTGCGCAGGCTGACGTCGTTGACCAGGCCGACGAGTTGGATATGGCCGGCCGCTTGGGCCGGCGTCACGGCCATCGGCACATCGTCGGTGACCACGACGATCTCCGCTTCCAGATCGATCCCGTAGTCTTCGCTGGTCACCTTGACCGTGTCACGCGGGCCGTAGAACCCGGCGCTGGTCGCCTGGTACATCAGCGGATCGGTATAGAAACTCTCGGGCACCTCGGCGCCCCGCGCGCGACGCACCCGCTCGACGTGCGGCAGGTAGGCGCTGCCGTCGACGAACTCGTAGGCGCGCGGCAGCGGCGCGGCGAGCCGGACGAGATCGAGGTCGAAGACACCGTCGGCGTCGCCGGCGTTGAGCGATTCGTAGAGCGCATTGAGCCGGGGCGCGGCGTTCGACCAGTCGTCGAGCGCCTGCTGCAGTGTCGCCGCAACGCCGGTGGCACGCACGGCGGTGGCCAGGTCGCGCGAGACGACGATCAGGGTGCCGTCACGGCCGCCCTCCTTCAATGAACCCAGCTTCATGGCAACTCCGGTTGGCGTCGGCTATTCGTTGCGATTGTAACCAAGTGCCGGCCCGCGATCAGTCCTCGCCCTGGAACGCGCCGCTGCGGTAGGTCAGCACCAGAGTATCGCGATGGCCGGCGGCGTCGATCGGCTGGATCGGCGTCGATTCGTGGATGACGCGGTGGTCGTCGAGCAGCAATGCCGACCACGGCCGGGTCAGCGTGAAGCGCTGGCCGCTGGGGCCGTCGGCGTCGAAGACGCGGGTTTCGCCGCCCTTGATGCCCTCGCGGGCGACGAGCAGCACGGCGACGAAATCCACGCCGTCGCGATGCGCACCTTCGGGCGTCGGCCGCCCGATGCCATCGGTGGTGTCGATGCGGAACTGGTGCGCCTCCACGTACCAAGGCTGGCGTGCGCGGACCTGGTCGAACACCGCGCCGAGCCCGGCGATCAGCGCCGTCCACACCGGCGCCGCGGCCGTGGCCGCGTCGACCGGTTCGAACCAGCGATGCATACCGCCGTGCAGCGCGTTGTAGTCCTCCGATTGCCAGTGCGCGCGTCGCGCCGCCGCGACGAGTTGGTCGCCGTGCTGCACGTAGCAGGCATGGCGGCGCCGACGATAGCGCCCGCCATCGCGCAGGTAGCCGTCGGGCGGTAACGCGTCCCAGTCGGATCGCAGCGCCTGCAGATCGGCGATCGCGACCTCGCACAGCGTCGACAGCGCGTCGGGGGCCAGCACCGCGAAACCGTGGGCCTTGAGATCGGCGACCGCACGCGCGGCGTCGGATAACGGAGGAAGAGGGCTGTGCATCGGCGGATTCTAGGGCGTGGAACCGGCCTGCGGACGAGCGCGTTTGCTGGGACAAGCGCGAATGTCCGCGCAAAAAAAAAGCCCGCCTTTCGGCGGGCTTTTTCGTAGATGGCAGCCCCGGATGGATTCGAACCACCGAATGCCTGAGTCAGAGTCAGGTGCCTTACCGCTTGGCGACGGGGCTATGACGCTATTGTACCGCCGAAACCGCAAAAAATCGCAAGTCCCGGCGATGCCGGATCCACGCATCGCGCGTGGATCCGAACCCGCGCGATCAGCGCTTGGAGAACTGCGTGGCGCGGCGAGCCTTGTGCAGACCGACCTTCTTGCGCTCGACTTCGCGCGCGTCGCGGGTCATGAACCCGGCCTTGCGCAGTTCGGTCTTCAGCGTTTCGTCGTATTCGACCAGCGCGCGCGCGATGCCCAGGCGGATCGCACCGGCCTGGCCGGTGGTGCCGCCGCCGGTGGCGGTGACGACGACGTCGAAGGTCTCGGTGTTCTGGGTCAGCTCGAGCGGCTGACGCACGATCATGCGCGCGGTCTCGCGGCCGAAGAACTCGTCGAGCGGACGGTCGTTGACGGTGATCTTGCCGCTGCCCTTGCGCAGGAACACGCGGGCGACAGAGGACTTGCGACGGCCGGTGCCGTAATTCTGGGTGATAGCCATGACTTAGAGTTCCAGGGGCTGCGGCTGCTGGGCGGCGTGCGGATGCTCGGCACCCTTGTACACCTTGAGCTTGCGGTACATGGCACGGCCGAGCGTGTTCTTCGGCAGCATGCCCTTGACGGCGATCTCGATCACGCGTTCGGGGTGGCGCTCGAGCGCCTGGCCCAGCGATTCGGTCTTGAGGTTGCCGATGTAGCCCGTGAAACGGTGGTAGAGCTTGTCGGTCATCTTCTTGCCGGTCACCGCGATCTTCTCGGCGTTGATCACGACGATGTAGTCGCCGGTATCGACGTGCGGGGTGTAGACGGGCTTGTGCTTGCCGCGCAGGCGGTGGGCGATTTCCGCGCTCAGGCGGCCCAGCGTCTTGCCGGTGGCGTCGACGAGATACCAGTCGCGCTGGACGGTCTCGGACTTGGCGGTGAAAGTCTTCATGACGGGTTGGTACTCGGTCGGTGACTGGTCGGGCTGATTGCGCCGGTGGCCGGCGGAACTTCGCCTCGCGTTGTGTACGGTGCAGCAAAGAGGCGGGATGATAGCGCGACCGGTCATCGCGCGCAACCAAGTGCCTGGACCGCGCTGGCATCGGCTGCCCGCACCGCAGACAATGGACCGCCCCGGACACCTGGAGCCACCGCGATGTCATCGTCCCGATCGAGGTTCGGCCCGCTCGACCAGGTCCTGGTCGAAACCCAGCGCGCGCTGGAGACAGTCTTCGGCAATCCGCCCGCCGCCCGCCCCAACCCGGCAGCCGACACCCCCGACGTCGTGCTCGACCCGCACGAACGCCGCCATGCGGCCGGACTGATGCGCATCAACCATGTCGGCGAAGTCTGCGCCCAGGGGCTGTACTTCGGGCAGGCCGCGGTCGCCCGCGAGCCCGACACCCGCGACCACCTGCTCGAGGCCGCGCAGGAGGAGACCGACCACCTGGCCTGGTGCGCGCAGCGCCTGCGCGAGCTCGACAGCCGGCCCAGCATGTTCAATCCACTGTGGTACGGCGGCAGCTATGCGCTCGGCGTGCTCGCCGGGCTGCGCGGCGACGGCTGGAACCTCGGCTTCGTGGTCGAGACCGAGCGCCAGGTGGAAGCCCATCTGGACGAGCACCTGGAGACGTTGCCGCCGGCCGACGCGCGCAGCCGCGACATCCTGCGGCAGATGAAGGAGGACGAGGCCCGGCACGCCGACCACGCGGAACTGGCCGGCGCCCGCGCGCTGCCCTGGCCGATTCCCTCGCTGATGTCGGCCGCCTCGTCGGTGATGAAGACGGTGGCGTACCGGCTGTAGCGCCAGGGGCCCTGACGGGCGATCGGTAGCGAACGACGCGGCAGGCGCCCGGCGTCGGCCAGGCACCCAACGGATCGCCGCGCACTCCAAACGAAAACGGCCCCGCATCACGCGAGGCCGTTTTCGAATCATGCATCGCCGATCACGGCGCCTGCGTCAGTCGACGAGGTTGCGCCCGTGATAGAGCTCCTCGATCTCGCGCTTGAGGCGCGCCTCGATCTTCATCCGGTCCTTGAATGACAGGTTGCGCGCCTTCTCCTCGAACAGGTACTGGTCGAGGTCGAAATCCTTGAGGTGCATCTTCGTGTGGAAGATGTTCTCCTGGTAGACATTCACATCGAGCGCGTCGTAGCGCGACTTGATGTTCTTGGCCAGGTAGTCCTGGATCGAATTGATCTTGTGGTCGATGTAGTGCTTCTTGCCCTTCACGTCGCGGGTGAAGCCGCGCACGCGGTAGTCCATGACCACGATGTCCGACTCGAGGCTCTCGATCAGGTAGTTGAGCGCCTTGAGCGGCGAGATCACGCCGCACGTCGCCACATCGATGTCGGCGCGGAAGGTCGCGATGCCGTTGTCGGGGTGGGTCTCGGGATAGGTGTGGACGGTGATGTGCGACTTGTCGAGGTGCGCGACCACCGCATCGGAGATCACGCCCTTGGCGTCCTTGCGGTCGATCACCGGTTCCTCGGAGATCAGGATCGTCACCGACGCGCCCTGGGGCTCGTAGTCCTGACGGGCGACGTGCAAGATGTTCGCGCCGATGATCTCCGCGACATCGGTCAGGATCTGCGTCAGCCGGTCGGCGTTGTAGACCTCGTCGATGTAAGCGATATAGCGCTGGCGCTCGTCCTCGGACGAGGCGTAGCACACGTCGTAGATGTTGAACGACAGGGCCTTGGTCAGGTTGTTGAAACCCTGGAGCTTCAGGCGCGGGAGCGGTTTGACCACAGCGGTCGACCCTCGGGGGTTGGGCGAAACGGCGATTATGCGGCAAACCGGGGCCCGCTCGCGACCTCGGCGCATCGCGGTTTGCCCCCGACCGGCCGACCGCCTACTCTTCGGCATTCCCCGCTGCGATGCCTCATGCCCTCCGATCCCGTGGCCCTGATCAATTCCCATGTTCGCACGCCGCATCCGATGTCGCCGTCGGCAGCGGCCATCGAACGCTTCCTCGCCCATTGCCACCGCCGGCGCTATCCGCCGCGCAGCGAGGTGTTCCGCCCCGGCGATCCGGCGGGCACGCTGTACTACGTGGTGAGCGGCTCGGTCAGCATCATCACCGAGGAGGAGGACGGCCGCGAACTGGTGCTGGGGTACTTCGGGCCGGGCGAGATGGTCGGCGAGATGGGCCTGTTCATCGAATCTGACGTGCGCGAGGTCATCCTGCGCACCCGGACCCAGTGCGAGCTGGCCGAGATCAGCTACGAGCGGCTCTATCAGCTGTTCGAGACCACGCTGGCGGGTGATGCCACCTCGATCATGTATGCGATCGGCGCCCAGCTCTCGCGCAGGCTGCTCGACACCAGCCGCAAGGCCGGCCGGCTGGCGTTCCTGGATGTCACCGACCGCATCGTGCGCACGCTGCACGACCTGACCCAGGAGCCGGATGCGATGAGCCACCCGCAGGGCACCCAGTTGCGGATCTCGAGACAGGAGCTGGCCCGGCTGGTCGGCTGCTCGCGCGAGATGGCCGGCCGGGTGCTCAAGAAGCTGCAGGCCGACGGCAAGCTGACCGCCCGCGGCAAGACCATCGTGCTGTTCGGGACGCGGTAGACGCCATGAGCACCGGACATTTCGCACCGCGCGGCGATCTGCCCGACGCCGATCTGCGCAGCGCGTCGGCCATCGACGCCGACGACGTCGCCGCCCTGCTCTCGGAGCTGGGCTATCCCTGCGGCGTGGACGACGCGCGCGAGCGCATCCTGGCGGTCACCGCCAACGACCGCCAGGCGCTGGTGGTCGCACGCAGCGGTGGCCGGGTCTGCGGGCTGGTCGCGCTGGACTTCATGTACTACCTGCCGCTGGGCACCACCACCTGCAGGATCACCGCGCTGGTGGTCACCGATACCGCGAAGGGCCAAGGGCTGGGCCGCCAGTTACTGAAGGAGGCCGAGCGCCGCGCGCGCTTCGCCGGCGCGGCGCGGCTGGAACTGACCAGCGGCTCGCAGCGCACCGATGCGCACGCGTTCTACCGGGCCTGCGGCTTCTCCGACGGCACCCTGCGCTTCATCAAGCGGCTCGGCGACGCCTGATCCTTCGACAGCGCGCCCCTTGGGCGCCGTATGCTGTGGCCGACCATCGCAATGGACCGCACATGACGCTTGGCGACCAATTCCTGTTCTTCGTGCTGGTCGGCCTGGCCGCGCAGCTGATCGATGGTGCGCTGGGCATGGCGTTCGGGCTGGTGTCCTCCTCGGTGTTGCTGAGCATGGGCGTGCCGCCGGCGGCGGTGAGCGCCAGCGTGCACACCGCCGAGGTGTTCACCACCGGCGCTTCGGGCGTGTCGCACCTGGCGATGCGCAATGTCGACCGGCGGCTGTTCTTCCGCCTGGCGATCCCGGGCATGGTCGGCGGTGTGCTCGGCGCCTATGTCCTGACCCGATTGCCCGGCGACGTGGTCCGCCCGTTCATCTACGCCTACCTGCTGGTGCTCTCGGTGCTGATCCTGCTGCGCGCAGCGGGTCGGATGCTGCCCCGGCGCGAGGTGCAGCGGGTGCCGCTGCTCGGCTTCGTGGCCGGCCTGCTCGATGCCAGCGGCGGTGGCGGCTGGGGCCCGGTCGCGACCTCGACGCTGCTCGCGCGCGGCGGCACGGCGCGCACGACGATCGGCACCGTCAACGCCGCCGAGTTCCTGGTCACGTTGTCGATCTCGGTTACGTTCTTCCTGACCATCGGCCTGCAGCACCTGGACGTGGTGCTCGGCCTGCTGGTCGGCGGCATGATCGCCGCGCCGCTGGCGGCGCTGTTCGTGCGCCATGTGCGCGAGCGCTGGGTGCTGCTGGCGGTGGGCGTGCTGGTGATGGCGATCAGCCTCTACCAGATCGGCCGGTCGCTACTGCCCGGCTGAGCCTGCCGGGGTGCCGGCGCGATCGCCGCAGCCCCAGTTGAGGATCGGTGTGCCTGACGGCAGTACGCGCCGGAACATCGCCACCGCGCCCGCCTTCGGGTTGACCACCACCGGGCTTGCCGCCGCCTTGAGCAGCGGCAGGTCCGCGCTCGAATCGGAATAGGCGATGTCGATGTCACCGTAGCCGCGCTCGCGCAGCATGCGCATCTTCTCCTCGGCATGGCAGTGCCGCGTGGCCACGACGGCGCCGAGCTTGGGGCCCACCGCGGTGCCGATCACCGGCACGGTCTCGTGCGCCACAAAGGCCAGGATCGCGCGCGCCAGTTCGGGCGGCGCGCCGGTCGCCACGACCACGCGGTCGCCGGCTTCGCGGTGGCCGTGCAGCACCTCGAGCGCCACCGGCAGCAGCCGCGGGCGGATCTGGTCGGCGTGCCGGGCGACGTAGAGATCGATCAGGCGATCCAGCGACCCGCGGCTGTTCAGACCCACGGTGCCGATCCACGCGTAGCCGGAGATGCCGTAACGACGGGTCGGCAGGCAGGCGATCATCGGCCCGAGCAGCGGCGTGGCCAGCAGCGCCAGCGCCGTGCGCCAGGCGCTGCGGCGGATCAGCCAGCTGAACAGGTGCGTGCCCGAATCGCCGTCGTAGAGGGTGTGGTCGAAGTCGAAGACCACGGTGCGCGGCGCAGCGGCGGCCTGTGCATCGGTGGCCGGCCCGCCGGCCGCGGCGGCAGCCGGCGTCAGCAGCCCGGCCAGCGTCGGCGCGGCATTGTTGGCAGGCGCGTCGCCGGGCGAGGCCCGGGCCGGATCGCTGGCCTCGACGATCACCGCGGTCAGTGGCGCACGCGGCGCGTCCGCTTCATCCGGTGCCTGCGGCGGCGGCGCGATGACCTCGGGCGGCGGCAGGGCCGGCGAGAACAAGGCGCCGAGCGCGACGCCGGGATCGGGTGCGCGCATGAAGGCTTCGCCGACCAGGAAAGCGTCGATGCCCGCCTCGCGCATCCGCGCAACGTCGTCGGCCGTATGGATGCCGCTCTCGGTGACCAGGCGCCGATCGCGCGGCACCGCGCCCTGCAGCGACAGCGTGGTGTCGAGCGAGACCTCGAAGCTGCGCAGGCTGCGGTTGTTGATGCCCAGCAGCGGCGACGGCACCTGCAGCGCGCGTTCGAGCTCGTCGATGTCATGCACCTCGACCAGCACGTCGAGATCCAGCGACATTGCCAGCCCGGCCAACTCGGCCAGCGCGCGATCGTCGAGCGCGGCGACGATCAGCAGGATGCAGTCGGCGCCGAGCGCGCGCGACTCGTGGACCTGCCAGGGGTCGACGATGAAATCCTTGCGCAGCACCGGCAGCGAGCAGGCGGCGCGCGCCTGCACCAGATAGTCGTCGGCGCCCTGGAAGAAGTCGATGTCGGTCAGTACCGACAGGCAAGCCGCACCGCCGGCCGCGTAGCTGCGGGCGATGTCGGCGGGGCGAAAGTCCGGGCGGATCACGCCCTTCGACGGGCTGGCCTTCTTGATCTCGGCGATCACCGCCGCATCGCCTGCGGCGATTCTGGCCTCGATCGCCGCGGCGAACCCACGGACCGGGCCGGCATCGGCCGCGCGCGCCGCGATCTCGGCCAGCGGGCAGACGGCGCGACGAGCGGCGACTTCTTCGTGTTTGCGCGCGACGATGCGCTGCAGGACGTCGTTCAAGATCGTAGAACCGCGGCGGACGGACAGGGCCGCCCAAGATACCGCAGGTGATGCCGCCGCCGGGCGCCGGGCCCGATCAATGGGCCCGACCGTTGGTCGCCGCCACGAACGCGTCGAGCCGCGCACGCGCGCCGCCGTCGGCGATCGCCTTGTGCGCGCGCGTAACGCCATCGGCGATCGAGTCGGCCACGCCGGCGACATACAGCGCCGCGCCGGCGTTGAGGCAGACGATGTCGCGTGCCAGCCCCGGCGTGTCGTCGAGTGCGGCCAGCAGCAGCGCCTTCGATTCGGCCGCGTCGGCGACCCGCAGGTTGCGGCTGGCCGCCATCGCGATGCCGAAGTCCTCGGGATGGATCTCGTACTCGTGCACCTGCCCGTCGCGCAGTTCGCCGACCAGGGTGCCGGCGCCCAGCGAGATCTCGTCCATGCCATCGCGCCCCCAGACCACCAGCGCGCGCTCGGCGCCCAACTCCCGCAGCACGCGGACCTGGATGCCGACCAGGTCGGGATGGAACACCCCCATCAGGATGTTCGGTGCGCCGGCCGGATTGGTCAGCGGGCCGAGGATGTTGAAGATCGTGCGCACGCCCATCTCGCGTCGCACCGGGGCGACGACCTGCATCGCCGGGTGGTGCACCGGTGCGAACATGAAGCCGATCCCGGTGCGCGCGATGCAATCGGCGACCGCCTCGGGCTGCAGGTCGATGCGCGCGCCCAGCGCCTCGAGCACGTCGGCGCTGCCCGATTTCGACGACACGCTGCGGTTGCCGTGCTTGGCGACCTTGGCGCCGGCCGCGGCGACCACGAACATGCTCGCCGTGGAGATGTTGAAGGTGTGCGCGCCGTCGCCGCCGGTGCCGACGATGTCGACCAGTTGCACGCGGTCGTCCTCGGCGAGCGGCACCGGCAATGCGAACTCGCGCATGACCTGCGCCGCCCCCGCGATTTCGTCGACGGTCTCCTTCTTGACCCGCAGGCCCGAGAGGATCGCCGCCGTCATCAGTGGCGAAACCTCGCCACGCATGATCTGGCGCATCAGCTCGACCATCTCGTCGCGGAAGATCTCGCGGTGCTCGATCGTCCGTTGCAGGGCTTCGTGGGGGGTGATGGGCATCGCGACGCGGACTCCTGGCGCAGGCTGACGCTGCAGATTGTCGCCGATCCCGGCGCCGTGCCCGCAATCGCAGGGCACGAACGCTGCCGCGCTGCCGCTCAGGGCTTGCCGTTGGACACCGTCATCCGGTCGAAGACCTTGACCACGACACCGCCACCGGGCACCAGCGCACCCGCGACCTCGGCACCGAGTTCGAACATCGTCTCGCGGGTCACCAGCCGGTTCACCTTGTCCTTGAACCACTGCCCGGCCTCGACGACCTCGCCGGTCAGCCCATCGACCTCGATCACGCCGCGCCGGTCGGCATTGGACCAGACGTACTCGAACGCGAACACCGGACGGAAGAACAGGTGCAGCTTCTCGAACCGGTCCTGGTCCTCGTGGATCTCGTGGGCGTTGATGGCCTCGGCTGCCAGCTTGGCCTTGGCGATCTGGATCGCCGAGGCCATCGGCACCCGCGGCTGCACCGCCTCGGGCCGGTCGAGCGCTTCGAGCTCGGCGTGCTTGTAGCGCTCCACGTAGGCCGCCAGCGTCGCCGCCTTGATCTCACGCCCCAGGCCGTCGACATAGTCGGCGTAGTCGACCCGGCGATAGCACTGCTCGATGACCGGCACGTCGATCCGGCCCTTGCCGCCGTTGCGCGCGACCTCGTAGGACTGCGCCCCGATCTGGACCGACTTGGCATGCGGGTTGTGCACCGGAACCGGGTAGTCGACCCGGCAGGCGTACTCGACGGTCCGCTGCGCGACCACGTGCCAGAACGGCTCCAGGCGCATCTCCTGCCGCGACAGCAGCACGGTCTCGGGCTTGGGGCGATTGAGCGGGTTCCACTTGGCCAGCGTCCCGAAGGCGCCGAGTTTCTTCTTCTCGGCCTGCTCCTGCGCGGCCCGGAACGAGTAGACCTCATCGAAAACGTAGAGCCGGGCGGCGCCCGGGTGCGCTGGCACCTGCATGTCCATTGTGTCCTTCTCCTTCTGGAATCCGCGTTTGTCCTCGCCCCGCCCCACTCAGCGCGTCAGGAAGTTCTTCAGCAAGGCATGGCCGTGTTCGGTGAGGATCGACTCGGGGTGGAACTGCACGCCCTCGACCGGATACGTGCGATGGCGCAGGCCCATGATCTCCTCCACCGTGCCGTCATCATGCTCGGTCCAGGCGGTGACCTCCAGGCAATCGGGCAACGATGCGCGCTCGACGACCAAGGAGTGGTAGCGGGTGGCGTCGAAGCCATCGGGCAATCCGGTGAACACGCCGCGGCCCTTGTGCCGGATCGGCGAGGTCTTGCCGTGCATGATCCGGCCGGCGCGGACCACGCGACCGCCGTAGGCCTGGCCGAGCGCCTGATGGCCCAGGCACACGCCCAGGATCGGCACCGTCGCCCCGAGCCGCTCGATCACCGCCAGCGACACGCCCGCCTCGTTCGGCGTACACGGGCCGGGCGAGATCACGATCCGCTCGGGGGCGAGCCGCTCGATCTGTTCGACCGTCAATGCGTCGTTGCGCTCCACCCGGACCTCGGCGCCGAGCGCCTGCAGGTACTGCACGAGGTTCCAGGTAAAGCTGTCGTAGTTGTCGAGCATCAACAGCACGGCTGGGCACCTTGACGTGTGTGGGGTAAGCAGGCGGCGCGGCATCGCGTCGGCCCTTCAGGCACGCGCCGAGGATTGAAGGCGCCCGGCATTATCCGTCGCGGCGCGGCGCACCGACACCCCCTTGCGCATCGATGATCGCCCGCTGTCTGACCTGGATCAGGGCGGCGCCCGCAGCGGTCGCCCAGGATGGCGACACCCATCCGGAGACCGCCATGACCAGTGCCGCAGCCCCGACCTACACCGCCCACCCCTTTGACGCTCGCGGCATCGCCCGGCGTTTCCGCCATTCGGCGATCTTCGGCGCACTGGGCGCGCTGCAACCGGGCGAGGCCATGCGCTTCGTCAACGACCACGACCCGTTGCCGTTGCTCGACCAGTTGCGCGAGCGTTTCGGCGAGCGGCTGGAGATCGCCTACCTGCAGCGCGACCCCGGCGTGGTGGCGATCGACTTCATCATCCGGAGCTGAGCGCTGTGGGTTTCCCCGCGTTCTTCGCGCAGGCGCCGGTCCTGCGGCTGCGCGACGACCTGTCGATGCTGCTCGGTGCGACGCCTGACGGGATCATCGAGTACCGCTACGCAGATGCGGTGCGCCTGGCCGGCCATTCGTGTCCGACGGTGGCCGGCGCATGGCTGTGCGCGCGGGCCGGGCTGCGTGCGCTGTACGGCGAGGCCGTACCCGAGCGCGGCGGCGTGTCGGTCCATTTGCCCGATGACGAGGATACTGGCGTGACCGGCGTGGTCGGGCAGGTGCTGACGCTGGTCACCGGCGCGGCCGGGGCCGGCGGCTTCAAGGGCCTCGGCGGCCGCCATGCGCGCAATGGGCTGCTGCATTACGGCGATGGCGGCAGCGCCTCGCTGCGGTTGCGTCGGCTCGATACCGGCGCCGCGATCGAGGTGGTGCTCGACACCGCACCGGTGCCAGCCGACGCCGAGCAGCGCGCATTGCTCGGCGCGGTCGTCCAGGGCACCGCCGATCCGGACCAGCGACACCGGTTCGGCGAGGCCTGGCAGGCGCGGGTACGCCGGCTGCTGCTTGATCACGCCGACGACCCGGCCGTGGTGCGCGTGCGCGCCGTCGCCTGAATGCCGTCGCCTGCGGCTACAGCCCCTTCGCCGCCTGCGCGACCGCGCGGAACAGCGCGCGGCCCTTGTTCATCGTCTCGGCCCATTCCATGTCGGGATCGGAGTCGTACACGATGCCCGCGCCGGCCTGCACGTACAGGCGACCGTCCTGGATCACCGCGGTACGGATCGCGATCGCGGTATCGGCGTCGCCGTGCCAACCGATGTAACCGACCGCGCCCGAGTACACGTTGCGCTTGACCGGCTCGAGGCTGCGGACGATCTCCAGCGCGCGCACCTTCGGCGCGCCACTGACCGTGCCGGCCGGGAACGTCGCGCGCAGCACATCGGCGTAGCTCAGGCCGGCCTTCAACCGACCGGTGACCTCGCTGACGATGTGCATGACATGGCTGTAGCGCTCGATCACGAAGCGCTCGCCGACCTCGACCGTACCCGGCGCCGAGACATGGCCGACGTCGTTGCGGCCCAGGTCGATCAGCATCAGGTGCTCGGCGCGCTCCTTGGGATCGGCCAGCAACTCGGCCTCCAGTGCCTGGTCCTGCGCCGGGGTCGCGCCACGCGGGCGCGTGCCGGCGATCGGACGCACGGTGACCGCATCGCCCTGCAGGCGCACCAGGATCTCCGGCGACGAACCCACGACCTGGGTCCCGCCGACATCGAGGAAGTACATGTACGGCGAGGGGTTGAGTGCGCGCAGTGCCCGGTAGACGTCGACCGGGCGGGCCTGGAACGGCACCGACATGCGCTGCGACAGCACGACCTGGAAGGCGTCGCCGTCGGCGATGTAGTCCTTGACCTGCGCCACCGCGTCGATGAAGCCCTCGCGGGTGAAGCCGGACACGAAGTCCGATTCGTCCAGCGCGGCCGGCTGCAGGGTTTCGGGGTAGCCCGCCCCGCCCTGGCGCAGCCGGTGGCTGAGTGCATCGAGCCGGCGGTTGGCGCGCGCCCAGGCCTGGGGCTCGCGCGGGTCGGCATGCACGATCAGGTACAGCCGGCCCTTGAGGTTGTCGAACACCGCGACCTCGGTGCTGAGCATCAGCAGGATGTCCGGCGTGCCCAGCTCGTCGCGCACGTCGGCGCGCGCCGCATTGCGCAGCCGCGGCTCGATGTACTCGATGCACTCGAAGCCGAACCAGCCGACCAGGCCGCCGGCGAAGCCGGGCAGGCCCTCGACCCGCGGCACCGAATGCTCGGCGCGCAGGCGCTCGACCTCGGCGAACGGATCGGCGACCTCCCGCGTTTCGATCGTCTCGCCGTGCTCGCGAACGGTCAGCGTGTGGCCGCGGAAGGCGTACACCCGCTCGGCCGGCAACCCGATGATCGAATGCCGACCGAAGCGCTCGCCGCCCTCGACCGATTCGAACAGGTAGGTGTGCGGCCCATCGGCTAGCTTGAGATAGACCGACAGCGGCGTGTCGAGGTCGGACAGCACCTCGCGCACCACCGGGATGCGTGTGTGGCCGTCAGCGGCGTACTGCTGGAACTGGGACTGCGAGATCACGCGGCATTTCCTCGGGCAACGGGCGGGCGGACACGGCGGCAGAACGCCGCCATCGCCGGTCGATGCCGAGGATCCACAGGTGCGGGGCAGCGGGAACGCGCATCCCGCTACTCTAGCGAGTCGCCCCTGGTGATGCGACTGTCCCGGCGCCGCGCAACGGGCAGTCCACAGGCAGGTGCATGCGGATCCGGCCGGCGACGCATTCGACCGCGAAGCGCCGCGAGGCGTGCGGCTCGCCATCGAGGTTGAGCGTGAGCGGCGCATCCGACTCGACGACCAGCCGCGGCAGCCGGCGACGCACCGCGACGTGGTCGAGCGCGGCGACCTTACCCTCGACCAATGCGGTGCGCAGCGCCGCGACAACCTCGCCCTCGAATTCGGGCACGATCGTCAGATCGATCATGCCGTCATCGATCCAGGCGTCGGGACACAGCGCCTGCCCGCCGCCGGCCTGACGGCCATTGCCGATACCCAGCGCGACCAGGCCGCCGTCCCAGGCGAAATCGGGACCGCGCACACGCACCTGGATCGGCTCGATCCGGCCCACCCGAGACAGCCCGGTCACGAAGTAGGCCAGCCCGCCAAGCACGCGCTTGAGGGCGTCGCGCGTCTCGACCGTCACCTGGGTGCCGAAGCCCCCCGAGGCCAGGTTCGCGCACCACAGCACGGCGTCGTCGGCCGCCACGCGCAGCACATCGACGGGGCGAGGCGGCAGTTCGGCCACCAGGGCAAGTGCGTCCTGCGGCGCATCGGGTATCTGCGCTGCGGTCGCGAAGTCGTTGGCAGTCCCCAGTGGCAACACGCCCAGCGACGGCAGCGCATCGGCCGCTTCCGGACGTGCAGCAAGTGCGGAGACCACCGCATTGACCGTGCCATCACCGCCGCCCACGATCAGCGTGTCCACGCCACTGGCCAGTGCTTCATCGACGAAGCGCGCGGCATCGCCCGCCTCCCAGGTCACCCGGACCGCCAGCGCGATGCCACGGCCGCGCATCGTCGCAACCGCCTCGCGCACCGCCTCCACCCCCGCCGATTTGCCGTTGAGGATCAGACACCAGGACGGAGCAGGCATGGGGCACGAGACAAGGGAAAGGTGGCGCAGCGTAGCGGAGTGCGCGGCATGCGCTGTTAAACGCCCCTCACGCCCTCGCCCGCGCGCCGTCATGACGCTGTCATCGAGCGCCCGGACCATGGGAGGCCATAGCAGGGACGACGGGCGGAGGCAGGATCAGCCTCCAATCTTCCGGAAGGCCGCATCGCAGGATGCGGCCTTTCTTCTGCGCCTCTCCTTGCGCGCATTCCTCTCCGGAAGGGGCCGCCGCCTGTCGGCCGCAAGCCGCTCTTCCCTCGGCAGGCCCCAGCGCAAAACCGGGGTCAGAGTGCAATTGCGTGAGGCGAAACTGCACTCTGACCCCGGTTTAAAGTGCTGGCTTCAGGCCGACAGGTCGCCGGCGCGGGCGATCTGTGTGCGCATCGCCTCGACGACCGCACGGTAGTCGGGCTGGCCGAAGATCGCCGAGCCGGCGACGAAGGTGTCGGCGCCCGCCGCGGCAATCTGGCCGATGTTGTCGGGTTTGACGCCACCGTCGATCTCCAGCCGGATCGGTTTGCCGGTGGCGTCGATGCGCTCGCGCACGCGGCGCAGCTTGTCGAGCGTCGAGGGAATGAACGCCTGGCCGCCGAAGCCCGGATTGACCGACATCAGCAGCACCATGTCCAGATCTTCGAGCACGTAGTCGAGCACCTCGACCGGCGTCGCCGGATTCAACACCAGGCCAGCCTGGCAGCCCTCGGCGCGGATCAACTGGATCGTGCGGTGCACGTGGCGGCTGGCCTCGGGATGGAAGCTGATCAGCGTCGCGCCGGCGCGGGCGAAGTCCGGCACGATGCGGTCGACCGGCTCGACCATCAGGTGCACGTCGATCGGCGCAGTCACCCCGTGCTTGCGCAGCGCCTCGCACACCAGCGGGCCGATCGTCAGGTTCGGCACGTAATGGTTGTCCATCACGTCGAAATGCACCCAGTCGGCACCGGCGGCGAGCACGGCGTCGACCTCCTCGCCGAGCCGGGCGAAGTTGGCGGACAGGATCGAGGGCGCGATGACGGCGGGCTGCATGGATGGCTCCGGGAGCGACGGAAGGACGCGGCGAGGGCCGCAGGCCGTCATTCTACGCGGCGGCGCACGCGGCCCAGTGCTCGCCGGGCGCAGCGAACGGGCTCGGCGGGCGCCACCGGGACAGTGGGACGTATGCGCCGACGATGCGCGTGCCGCGCCTCAGCGCCGGGGACGCTTGCGGCCGTCGCGGCCGCGGCGCAGCCGATCGTAGGCGGCATTGAGCTCGGCGGCCCGCGCCTCGGCCTGGGCCCGCAGCTCCGGCGCCGCGCCGGCCACACGGTCGGGGTGGTACTGCGAGATCAACCGGCGATAGGCCTGGTCGATCTGGACCTGGGTGGCGTCCGGGGCCAGGCCGAACACCGCATAGTCCTTCTGCTGGCGCGGCGCCAGCCAGCCGGCATCGAACGCATGGCCGATCACCAGCCCGATCACGCCGCCCGCCGGGTGGCGCAGCAGCAGCCATCCGGCGATGAAGCCCAACAGTTTTCCGTACCAGCGTTGCATGGCCGGCAGTGTAGCGGTTCGCCGCCGCGCGGGCGGTCGAGAAGCCCCCCTGCACCGCGACCGCGTTCGCACTACACTTGCCGGCCGTTTTGCGACGCAACCCGGACCACCCCTGTGTCGACGACCCTGCTCGAAGCGAACCTGCCCGGCCTCCACCTGCGCCACCGCGGCAAGGTCCGCGACGTGTTCGAGCTTGGCGAGGAGCGGCTGCTGATCGTCGCCACCGACCGCCTGAGCGCGTTCGACGTCGTGCTGCCCGACCCGATTCCCGGCAAGGGCGAGATGCTCTGCCAGATCAGCAACTTCTGGTTCGAGCAGACCGCGGCGCTGATGCCCAATCACCTGACCGGCGTGGAAGTGGCCAGCGTGCTGCCCGCAGGGGTCGATCCGGCGCTCTATGCGCAGCGTGCGGTCGTGACGAAGAAGCTCAAGCCGGTCCCGGTCGAGGCGATTGCCCGCGGCTACCTGATCGGCAGCGGCTGGAAGGATTACCAGCGCACCGGCCGGGTCAGCGGCATCGCGCTGCCGGGCGACCTGCGCCAGGCCGAACAGTTGCCGCAGCCGATCTTCACGCCGTCGACGAAGGCCGCCGTCGGCGACCATGACGAGAACATCGACTTCGACACGATGGTGCGCCACATCGGCGCCGATCTTGCCGAACAGGTGCGCGACGCCACGCTGCGGCTGTATGCGCATGCCGCCGCGCATGCCGCTGAGCGCGGCATCATCCTGGCCGACACCAAGTTCGAGTTCGGCACCGATGCCGACGGCCGCCTGTACGTCATGGACGAGATGCTGACCCCGGACTCGTCGCGTTACTGGCCGGCGGACGAATACCAGGTCGGCACCAGCCCGCCGAGCTACGACAAGCAGATCGTGCGCGACTATCTGGAAACGCTGGACTGGGACAAGACCGCGCCGGGCCCGCGCCTGCCGGCCGAGGTCATCGCGCGCACCCGCGCGCGCTACGCCGAGGCCCTGCAACGGCTGGCGGGCATCGCCGTCGACTGAAGGCGCATCGGCGCGCGCAGCGTGACTGGCGCGGTGCCCGATGAGGAATGCGATCAGGGGGCCGCGCGCGGCCTACAGCGGTGGGCCGACCCACACGGCCATGCCATCGGGCCGACGCGACGCGACCAAGCCGATGGGGCAGACGCGTGCGTCTGCCCCGCCCCGCCATCAGAAGTCGGTGACGAAGGTCACCAGGCCGCTGATCACGGCGGCATAGCTGGTCGCGAGCATCGCCACCAGCAGCAAGGCTGCCCACAGCCGCGCGGGCCAGCCGCGTCCGCCACGCCAGGTCTCGCGCAGGTTCCAGGCCGACGTCGCGAGCCCGGCCGCGATCGCGACGACAGACAGCGCGCTCAGCACCAGCACCCAACCATTGAGGCCGTCGTTGATCCGGAAGTAGTCGGCCATGAACCAGGCGATCAGGCCGATCCAGCCGGCCCAGCTCAGCAACACCAGCCAGCTTGCGGCGCGGCTCGCCCGGTAGGCGCGTACAGTGCGCGGCGGCCACGGCAGCGCGAGGCGATAGCGGCGCCGCACCAGTGCACTGACCGGCCAGGCCAATGCGCTGAGCACCAATACCGCGAACGACACACCCAGCACCGGCATCAGCCACGCGGCCGAGCGATAGCCTTCGACGCGCTGGAAGAGCATGAACGGCGAGACCGCATCGACCGAGAACGCAGTCACCTTGCCGTCTTCGACCACCGCGGCCAATCGCTGCTTGCCATCCAGCGTGCGCCAGACGAACGGCGCCACCGGATAGAAGCGACCCGGCTGGCCGTCGGTGCCCGAGAACATCGGGAACCCGACCGAACCGTCGCCGTAGTCCACGAGCTGCACCTGCTGGAGCTGCATCAGGCGCATGAAGCCCGACTCGCTGCGGCGCGAGTTCAGGTAATGGCCTGCGGCGAGCAGCCGGGCCTGCGCCTTCGCTGTCTCGATGTCGACCTGGGCCGGCGGCGTCTGCGCGGGGAAGTAACGGTCGGCGAAGCCTTCGAGCAGTTCGCTGCGGATCACGCCGGTCGCGCCGTCCGCGCCGGTG
Organism: Luteimonas sp. gir; assembly: GCF_037198055.1. NCBI lineage: Bacteria > Pseudomonadati > Pseudomonadota > Gammaproteobacteria > Lysobacterales > Lysobacteraceae > Luteimonas > Luteimonas sp. gir. The sequence continues at coordinate 88,779 of NZ_JBBAXQ010000003.1, read as the reverse complement.
CTGTTGACCGACACGAAGACACCCACGCCCTGATCGCGGAACAGATACAGATACGAGTGGAAGAAGATCGTGTCGCCGCCGTGGCCGAGCACCCGCTGTCCGTTGAGGTCGATCTCGTAGAAGCCCAGCGCCATGGTCCGCAGCGGCGGGACGAAGCGGGTCTGCGGCGTGTACATCTGCGCCGCGGTCGCGGCCTTGAGCAGCGGAGAGTCGCGGCCGGCCGCGGTCTCCAGGTGCGCGATCATGAAGCGCGCCATGTCGCTGCCGGTGGCCGCCAGGGCGCCGGCCGGCGCCGACGGCACGACTTCGTAACCACCGGGTTCGTCCGAGGCGAGCTGATAGCCGCGCGCCATCAGCCCGGCCAGTTCGTCGGGCAGCGGCTGGCGGAAGCTCGAGCGGGTCATCCGCAACGGCTGCAGGACATGCCGCTCGATGTAGTCGTCGAACGACTCGCCACTGACCCGCGCGACGATGTAGCCCGCCAAGCTGGTCGCGTAGTTCGAGTACGCCGGGACCGTGCCGGACTCGAAGATCTGGCCGGGCACCCAGGCCTTGAGGTAGGCGCCGAGCTCGGTCTTGCCGGCGCGCGCCTGCGCCTCGGTGGTCATCAGATTCTTGACCCGCTCCTCCAGTCCCGAGGTGTGGGTCATCAGGTGGCGCAGCGTGATCGGTGTCCCGCGCGTCGGCACCCGGAAGTCGAGGTAGTCGTTGATGTCGGCATCCAGATCCAGGCGCCCGGCCTCGACCTGCTGCATCACCGCCGTCCAGGTCAGCAGCTTGGAGACCGAGCCCGGCCGGAACAGCGTCGCGTCCGGATCCACCGGCTGGCGCTTGGCGACATCGGCGTAGCCGTAACCACGCTTGGCGATGATCTCCCCGTCCTTGACCACGGTGACCACACCGCCGGCGATGTTGCCGCGGGCCAGCGCATAGGGCATGAACCCGTCGAGCCAGGCCGTGACATCAGTCCCGGTCAGGACATGGGCGCCGTCGGCGGCCGGGGGCGTTTCGACAGTCGCCGGCAGCTCGGGGGCCGCCGGGGCCGCGGGCGCGGGCCCCGTCTGGGCGAACGCGGAGGTGCACAGCAGCAAGCAGGCCAGCAACGATCGCACACGCAACGAACCTGACATCGGGAGCACCTCGACGGGACGGACGTAGGACCAATCTGCCGACTGTCTCGCCCCGAATCGGACAAGTCAAGCCTGATCGGAAAATATTCTCGCTTCTGGCACAGATGACCGACCAGGGAGAAAACGACGCCGAGCGCCGCACCCACGTGGCAGATATCGGCGCGGGCGACCGGCATCGAACGCGCTGCATTCTGCGAAGATGCCCGCGCACCCACGGCACCCGGGAGTCCTGATGGACACGACACACGACGGCGAAGGCGTGCGCCCGATCGAGCACTGGTTCGCGCATTACTCGGCCGACCATCGCAACGCAGCCAACCAGCGGATCCATGTCGTCGCCGTGCCGGCGATCCTGTGGAGCGTGGTGGCCCTGCTGTGGTGCCTGCCGCCGGGGCCGTTCTTCCGCCATGGGGCCTGGGCCGCGCTCGCGATGTTCGGCGCCTGGCTGTTCTACCAGCGCGCGTCGCGCCCGCTGGGCCTGGGCATGCTCGCCGTCTTCATGGCGATGGCCGCGGCCACGGCCTGGCTGCATCGCACGCTCGGCACGCCCGGGCTGCTGGCGCTGGGCGCGGCCGTCTTCGTGGTGGCATGGATCGCCCAGTTCGTCGGCCACAGCCGGTGGTTCGAGGCCCGCAAGCCGAGCTTCCTGACCGACTTGCGCTATCTGCTGATCGGGCCGGCCTGGGTATTGGCCAAGCTGTATCGGCGGCTCGGCTGGCGGTACTGAGGGGGGTCGCTCAGTCCGGGAACATCGACGCGTCGGGCACAAACGGCCGCGGCGCGTAGCCGAACGCGGCCTGCGCCGGGGCGGGGTCGAACACCAGATCCTCGCGCATCCGCGCCACCGCCCCGGCCGGCAATCCCTGCAACTGACCGGCGCGATGCGCCAGCTGCAACGCCACTTCGAACAACGGCGCCGGCAGCAGCAATAGCCGTGGCCGCGGGGTCAGCACCGCCAGCGTGCGCGCGACCATGTCGCGATAGCGCAGCGTCTCGCCGCCGGGCAAGGCGTAGGCCTGGCCGGCGGCGGCCGGTGCATCGACCGCAGCCAGCGCCGCGGCCGCCAGATCGTCGGCATGCACCGGCTGACGCAGGCCACGCGCATCGGTGGGCAGCACGAAGAGGCCGCGGCGGCGCGCAAGCGCGACCACGCGCGCCAGGTTATGCGCGCTGCCGTGCCCGTAGATCAGCGTCGGGCGCAACAACGTCGCCGCCGCGCCGCGATCGCCGGCGGCCGCGAACAAGCGCGTCCCGGCTTCGCGCAGCCGGGACGCCAGCGCGCGTTCGTCGGGGTCGGCCGCAGCCTGCTTGGTCGCGTCGCTGGTGGATCCAAACGCCACCACGCGCGGGCTCTCGGGGCCAGTGGCCGCATACCAGATCGAGAAATGGTCCAGCGGCCCACAACTGAAAACGGCATCGAAGCGACCGGTCAGCACCGGCATCGCCTGGAAGCCGCCCAGATGCCAGCGCAGGCCCGGTTGCGACGGACGGGCCTCGCGCGAGACCGCATCGACCGTCCAGCCAGCGGCGAGCAGCCGCGCCACCAGCGCACGCCCGATCGCGCCACTGCCGCCCAGCACCAGTGCATGCCTGTTCATGTCCGTCCGCCGTGGAGAGGCGGCCGGCCCCGGGAAGACGCGAACGGCGCGGAGCATGCTGACATCCTCACAGCATAGCCGGCAAAATCCACGAACTGTTCGCGCGCATCGGTTAGACTGCTCGGCCCTTGCGCGCTCCGCCGGCTTTCTGGCCGACCGCCTCCACAAGGAGTCCGATGCTCGAACTGTTGTTGGCCCTGCCCTTCGTGCTGGCGCTCGTCGTCGCCCTCTCGGCGCACGCGTCGCGTCGCACCACCGCCTGGCTCGCCGGCTTCGTGCCGTTGCTGGGACTGGCGGTATTGGCGGCAGTGGCTGGCGACGTGTTCGACGGCACGATCCTGCGCACCGGCTACGAATGGATCCCCGAGGCCGGGCTCGACTTCAGCCTGCGGATGGACGGGCTGGCCTGGACCTTCGCATTGATGGTGCTGGGCATCGGCGGGCTGGTGGTGCTCTACGGCGCCTACTACCTGTCGCCCAAGGACAGCCCACGGCGGTTCTTCACCTACCTGCTGCTGTTCATGGGTGCGATGCTGGGCATGGTCCTGGCCGGCAACCTGCTGCTGCTGGCGGTGTTCTGGGAGCTGACCTCGATCAGCTCGTTCCTGCTCATCGGGTTCTGGTCGCATCGCCAGGACGCCCGCCAGGGCGCGCGCATGGCGCTGACGATCACCGGCCTGGGCGGCCTGGCGCTGCTGGGCGGCGTGCTGCTGATCGGGCGCATCGTCGGCAGCTACGATCTCGATGCGGTGCTCGCGGCTGGTGACACGATCCGCGCCAGCCACCTCTACCCCGCGGCGCTGGCCCTGGTGCTGCTGGGCGTGTTCACCAAGAGCGCGCAGTTCCCGTTCCATTTCTGGCTGCCGCAGGCAATGGCTGCGCCCACACCGGTATCGGCCTATCTGCACTCGGCGACGATGGTCAAGGCGGGCGTGTTCCTGCTCGCGCGGCTGCACCCCGCACTGGCGGGCACTGACCTGTTCTTCTATGTCGTCACCGGCGTCGGCGCGACGACGCTGCTGGTCGGCGCCTGGTTCGCGATCTTCCAGCACGACCTCAAGGGGCTGCTGGCCTACTCGACGATCTCGCACCTGGGCCTGATCACGCTGCTGTTCGGCCTGTCGACCGACATGGCCGTGGTGGCCGGCCTGTTCCACATCCTCAACCACGCCATGTTCAAGGCCTCGCTGTTCATGGCGGCGGGCATCATCGACCACGAGGCCGGGACCCGCGACATGCGCCGGCTCGGCAACCTCCGGCGCCTGATGCCGATGACCAGTGCCCTGGCGATCATCGCCTCGCTGGCGATGGCGGGGATTCCGCTGCTCAACGGCTTTTTGTCCAAGGAAATGTTCTTCGCCGAGGCGCTGGAGATCGGCGGGCACGGCACGATGCGGCTGATCATCAGCGGCGCCGCGCTGCTGGCCGGCGTGTTCGGCATCGCCTACAGCCTGCGCTTCGTGCACGACACGTTCTTCGGCAACGGGCCACGCGCGCTGGATGTGGTACCGCACGAGCCGCCGCGCTGGATGCGCATCCCGGTCGGCGTGCTCGCGGTGCTGTGCGTGGTGGTCGGCATCGTGCCCGCGCTGACGGTGCAGCCGCTGCTGCGCACGATGGTCGCCGGCACGCTCGGCGATGCCGCGCCCACATTCAGTCTTGCGGTCTGGCACGGGGTGAACCTGCCGCTGCTGATGAGCGTGGCCAGCCTGGTGCTGGGCGTGGCGCTGTACTTCGGCCTGCGCCGGCTGCTCGACTTCCATGCGGTGGTGACGCGCTCGATCGGCCGGCACGTGTTCCACGTCAACATCGAACGGCTGTTCTCGCTGGCGCGCGCCTTCACCGCCCGCGTGGCCAATGGCCGCCTGCAGCGCAGCCTGCTAGGCCTGCTGCTGGTCGCGTTGCTGCTCGCCGGCTGGCCGCTGGTCGGCGAGATCGGCGAGATCCTGTCGGCGGCGCCGCGCTCGCAGACCATGCCGGCGATCGGCTGGATCCTGTGGACGCTGCTGGTGGCCGCGTCGATCGGCACGGTGCTGGTGCACGGCAAGCGGCTGACCGCACTGATCGTGATCGGCGGCGTCGGCCTGACCGTGAGCCTGATGTTCGTCTACCTATCGGCGCCGGATCTGGCACTGACCCAGCTGCTGGTGGAGATGGTCACCATCGCGCTGATGATGATGGCGCTCAACTACCTGCCCAAGCAGTCGAAGGTTGCGCGTACGCCGCTGCGCAAGGTCCGCGACGTGGCGATCTCGCTGGTCGCCGGCGGCGGACTGGCGACACTGGCCTACGCGATGATGATGGCGCCGGTGGACACGATCTCCGGCGAACTGCTGGTGCGCTCGCTGCCCGAGGCCTACGGACGCAACGTCGTCAACGTGATCCTGGTCGACTTCCGCGGCTTCGATACCTTTGGCGAGATCACCGTGTTCGGCACCGCCGCGCTGGTCGTGCACGCGTTGCTGCGCTGGGCGCGGCTGCAGCCCGATGAAGTGATGCCCGGTCCGCCGGTGCACCTGCCGATCGCGGCCGACCTGACCCAGTTGCTGTTCCCGCTGGCGCTCACGGTCTCGATCTACCTGTTCCTGCGCGGGCACAACGCGCCCGGCGGCGGTTTCATCGCCGGCCTGGTGTTTGCGGTGCCGGTGCTGGTGAAGTACGTGCTGCAGGGCGCGCGTGCGGTCGAGGCGACCTTCGGCTTCGACTACCTGCGCGGCATCGGCATCGGCCTGCTGCTGGCGGTGATCGGCGGCGTGGGCTCGTGGTGGTTCGGCCTGCCGTTCCTGACCAGCGGCCACATCGATCTGAACCTGCCCGTGGTCGGCCTGCTGCCGCTGGCCAGCGCCCTGGTGTTCGACACCGGCGTCTACGTGGTGGTGTTCGCCGGCACGCTGCTGATGCTCTCGACGATGGGCACGGTCAAGCAACGCCAGTCCAGCGAGGAGACGTCCTGATGGAATTCGCGATCGCCAGCGCCATCGGCGTGCTTGCCGCCTCGGGCGTGTACCTGCTGCTGCGCGCACGCACTTTCGACGTCATCCTCGGGCTGACGTTGCTGTCGTACGCCACCAACCTGCTGATCTTCTCGTCCGGTCGCATCGTGGTCGGCAAGCCGCCGGTGCTCGGCGATGGCCTTCCCGAGACGCTGGCCAGCTACACCGATCCGCTGCCGCAGGCACTGGTGCTGACCGCGATCGTGATCGCCTTCGCGATGACCGCGGTGACCGTGGTCGTGGCGATGCGCGAGCATTCGGATCTGCATACCGACCACGTCGACGGCGAAGAGCCCGACGACGAGCGGCGCGGGGGCGGGCGATGAACCACATCGCGATCGCGCCGATCCTGGTGCCATTGATCACTGGCGCCCTGCTGTTGCTGCTCGAGCGCCGGCATCGCGCCTCGACCCTGCGGCTGTGGGCGTGGCTGGGCATGGCGGTGCTGCTGGCGGTCAGCATCGCGCTGCTGCTGCAGGTCCAGCGCGAGGAGATGCTGGTCTACCTGCTCGGCGACTGGCCTGCCCGGCTGGGCATCGCACTGATGGTCGATCGCCTGTCGGCGATGATGGTGATGACCACCACGCTGCTTGCCATCCCGTGCCTGCTCTACGCCTGCGCCGGCTGGGACAAGCGCGCGCTGCACTTCCATGCCTTGTTCCAGGTCCAGCTCGCGGGCCTCAACGGCTCGTTCCTGACCGGCGATCTGTTCAACCTGTTCGTGTTCTTCGAGGTGATGCTGATCGCCTCCTACGGCCTGCTGCTGAGCGGCGCGCGCGGTGCGCGGATCAAGGCCGGCATGCACTACGTGGTGTTCAACATCGCGGCATCGACGGTGTTCCTGCTCGCGCTCGGCCTGCTCTACGGCTTGCTGGGCACGTTGAACATGGCCGAGCTGGCGGTGCGCGTGGCCCAGGTGCCGCCCGAAACCGCGCCATTGGTGCGCGCCGGCGCCGGCTTGCTGCTGCTGGTGTTCTGCGCCAAAGCCGCGCTGCTGCCGCTGTACCTGTGGCTGCCGGAAGCCTATGCACGGGCACCGGCGGCAGTGGCGGCACTGTTCACCATCATGACCAAGGTCGGCCTGTACGCGATCCTGCGTGTCTTCACCCTGGTGTTCGGCGCCGATGCCGGCCTGCTCGCCGACCTCGCTTGGCCGTGGCTGCTGCCGGCGGGTGCGGCGACGATGGTGCTGGCCGCACTTGGCGTGGTCGGTGCGCCGCGACTGCGCATCGGCGTGGCCTACCTGGTGCTGTTGTCGGCCGGCATGCTGTTCGTCGCATTCGCGCTCGCCAACCGTGGCGCGATCTCCGCCGGCCTGTACTACCTGCCCCACAGCGTGTTCGTGACTGCGGCGCTGTTCCTGCTGGCCGACATCATCCAGCGCCACCGCGGCAGCACCGGCGACTATCTGATGCCGATCGCCTCGATGCCTGGCAAGACCGTGCCGGCGCTGTTGTTTCTGGTCGCGGCGATCTCGGTCACCGGCCTGCCGCCGCTGTCGGGCTTCATCGGCAAGCTGCAACTGCTCAACTCGGTCCCCGAGTCGGTCATCGGCTGGGTCTGGGCCGCGATCCTGGTCAGCAGCCTGATGGCGATCATCGGCCTGTCGCGTAGCGGCACGCGGCTGTTCTGGCGCGTCGATCCGGTCCCCGAGGGCACAGCGCCGATGCCGCTGCGCCGCTCGGAAATCGCTGCGACCATGCTGCTGCTCGGCTACGGTGTGGCGATGACGCTCTTCGCCGGGCCGCTGCTGCGCTACACCGATGCGACGGCTGCGCAATTGCTCGATACCGGCGCGACGGTCGAGCGCGTCGGCGGGACCACACCGTTGATCCGGGAGCCCTCGCGATGAAGCGCCGTCTGCTGCCGTCGATCCCGCAGAGCCTGACGGTCTTTCTCTTCTGGCTGTTGATGGCCGAGGACTTCAGCCCCGCCAACATCGTCATGGCGCTGCTGCTGGCCTGGTTGATGCCGCTGCTGGCCTCGCGGATGGAACGCGAGTTCGCCCAGCTGGGCCGCCTGCGCGGCGTCTGGGCGCTGGGCGCGCGCGTGCTGTGGGACATCGTGGTCGCCAACGTCACCGTCGCCCGTCAGGTCCTCGGCCCCCGCGACAAGCTCAACTCCCAGTTCGTCTGGCTGCCGCTGGACCTGACCAACATCCACGGTATTTCCGCGCTGACCAGCCTGATCACGCTGACGCCCGGAACCGTATCCGCGGAACTGTCGGAAGACCGCCGGTTTCTGTTGATCCACTGCCTGAGCACCGACGATCCCGACGCGCTGGTCGCCGAGATCAAGGACCGCTACGAGGCCCCGCTGCGGGAGATCTTCCCATGAACGGCAATCCCCTGATCGAACTGGCCATCATTGCCGGCATGCACCTGGTCGGCATCGCCATGCTGCTGTCGACGTGGCGGTTGCTGCGCGGGCCCACTGCGCCCGATCGCATCCTCGCCCTCGACACGCTCTACGTCAGTTCGATCGCCCAGCTCATCCTGTTCGGCATGCTGATGGATACCGAAATCTACTTCGAGGCGGCGCTGATCATCGCGATGCTCGGCTTTGTCGGCACCGTGGTGCTCAGCAAGTACGTGATCCGCCGGGACGTCGTCGAATGAACATCGTCCTCGACCTCGTCATCGCGCTGTTGCTGCTGGTGGGGTGCTTCTTCACCCTGCTCGGCGCGATCGCGCTGCTCAAGCTGCGCGACTTCTTCCAGCGCGTCCATGGTCCGGCCAAGGCCAGCACGCTGGGCGTGGGCTGCATCCTGTTTGCCTCGATCCTCTACCACTCGGTCAACGAGAGCGGCGTGCATCCGCGCGAACTGCTGATCACGGTGTTCCTGTTCCTGACCGCGCCGATCAGCGCGCACCTGATGTCGCGCGCCGCGTTGTCGTTGATGGACGACCGACCGCCGCATCCCGGGCGCACGCCCGATGCGAGCCAGCGCGTCGTCGACGACGAGGATCCGGCACCGCCCGAGCGCGACTGAGCTTCCTTCAGCCGCGCGTTCGGGCGATACCCGCGCCTTCAGCCGCAGCCTTCGACGTAGTCGATCTGCGGCGGCACGCCGATGCGCCACTCGGTGACCTTGCCGGCTGCATCGGTCTCGAACACCAGGGCCTTGTCGCCCTCTGCGACACGCAGCGTCTGCGCGCCTTCCACGTACTTGTGCGGCGAGGCTTCGACGCGCCCGCCGTAGAGGCGCTCGATCTCGGCCCGATCCATGCCGACCTTGCCGCCGCCCGGGGCGGTGTAGCCCTCGTTGCGGACATCGATCCGGACGAAGCGATCGCCTTCGATCATGAAGCCGAGCCGGTAGTCGGTCGTGCCGATCGGCTGCGGCTTGAGGATGTAGCAGCCGCCCGGCTCCGAGGGCGCCGCATCGCCGAGGTCGTTGCCCCAGGACATGCGCACGTCTTCTGCGGTACCGCCGAAGGCGGCCGGTCCGAAGCCGTCGAACGTGATCACACCATCGACCACCTGCGGAATGTTGGTGCCCGGCGCGTGCGCGGAAGCGGGCGCCGCGTCGGTGCCTGCGGCCTGCACCGGCGGCGAGCCTGCGGGCGCGGGGTCGGCGGCCTGTGGCGTGCGGGCATCGGTCTCGGGGCCGGCAGCCGGCGCGGGCGAGCGGTCACCGCAGGCCGATAGCGCGAGCGCAAGCAGGGCGACGGCAGGCAGGGTCTGCTTCATGGGCAACTCCACGAGAAAAAGACCGCGCCAGCGTCCGCGAGCCCGTGTGAATGGGCTGCGAACTGCGCGCCGACAGCAGCCGATACGCAATCGGCACGGCCAGGCGCTACCGCCGCACTTGCCGTCCTGCATCGACCGCCGTTGCAGGCGGGTGCCCTGCGCTAACGCGGCGGCACGAACCGGCGCTCCAGGCCCGCCCAGACGGTCTGGTAGTCCGCTTGCCGATGCGCGGCTTCGAGCGCCTGCATCGTCGGTCGCAGCACCCCGCGGGTCTCGAACATGAAGGCCATCGTGTCGGCGATCACGTCGGGCTTGGAGAGGTCGGCGGCGCTGGCCTTGTCGAACGTGGCCGCATCCGGCCCGTGACCGCTCATACAGTTGTGCAGCGAACACGCGCCGGGCGAGAAGCCGTCGGCCTTGGCGTCGTACTGGCCGTGCACCAGGCCCATGAACTCGCTGGCGACGTTGCGATGGAACCACGGCGGCCGGAATGTGTGCTGCGCCACCAGCCAGCGCGGCGGGAAGATCGCGAAATCGAGATTGGCGGTGCCGGGGGTGTCACTGGGCGAAGTGAGCACGGTGAAGATGCTCGGGTCCGGGTGGTCGAAGCTGATCGAGCCGATCGTGTTGAACCGGCGCAGGTCGTACTTGTACGGCGCGTAGTTGCCATGCCAGCCGACGACGTCGAGTGGCGAGTGCCCGATCGACGCCTGCCACAGATGCCCCTGGAACTTGGCGATCAGCGAGAAGTCGCCTTCGATGTCCTCGTAGCGCGCCACCGGAGTCAGGAAGTCGCGCGGATTGGCCAAGCCGTTGGCGCCGATCGGCCCGAGGTCAGGCAGGCGCAGCGCGCGCCCCTGGTTCTCGCACACGTAGCCGCGGCTCGCCCCGTCGGGCAACTCGACGCGGAAGCGGATGCCGCGCGGAATCACCGCGATCTCCTGCGGTTCGACCTCGAGTGTGCCGAGCTCGGTCGCCACCACCAGGCGGCCCAGCTGCGGCACCAGCAACAACTCGCCATCGGCGCTGTAGAAGAAGCGGTCGGTCATCGAGGTGTTGGCGGCGTAGACGTGGATGCCGACACCGTCGTAAGCGCCAGCGCCGCCGCTGCCACCCATCGAGAACAGGCCATCGACGAAATCGACCGGGGTCTCGGGCAACGGGATCGGGCTCCAGCGCAATTGCTCGGGCGTCACCGGTCCGCGATCGAAGCCGTCGTGAAAGCGCGGCTGCACGAACGGCGCGAAGCGCCCGTGCAGCACCGCCGGGCGGATGCGGTACAGCCAGCTGCGTCGATTCTCGCAGCGCGGCGCGGTGAACGCGGTGCCCGACAGCTGTTCGGCGTAGAGCCCGTGCGCGACGCGCTGCGGCGAGTTCTGGCCGACCGGCAGCGTGTCCGGCTCGGCCTGGGTCGCGAACTCGTTGCCGAATCCGGACATGTAGTCGAGCACCGGGCGCGGCTGCACCGCGGTTTGCGGCATCGGGATGATCGTGTCGTCGATCGTTGCGTTCATCGCTTCACCTGGAGGATCGTTGCCATCGCCGCGCGGCGCGGGCGCGGCGTCAAGCCGCACGCACCCCTCGCCGCCGATCGGTCGTCACGCGGTGCCGCGCCCCGGCGCCCGCTGGGCGCCAGCGCGCGGCGTCACAGCACGCCGCGCTTCATCTGGTCGCGTTCGATGCTCTCGAACAGCGCCTGGAAATTGCCCTCGCCGAAGCCCTCGTTGCCCTTGCGCTGGATGATCTCGAAGAAGATCGGACCGAACGCGTTCTCGGTGAAGATCTGCAGCAGCTTGCGCTGCTTGGTCTCGGGATCGGCATCGATCAGGATCTTGTTCCGGCGCAGTCGCGGCACATCCTCGCCATGATTGGGAATGCGCTGGTCGATCACGTCGAAGTAGGTGTCGGGCGTGTCGAGGAAGGTGATGCCGTGCTCGCGCATCTTCTCGATCGAGCTGTAGATGTCGTCGGTGAAGCAGGCGATGTGCTGGATGCCCTCGCCCTTGTAGGCGTCCAGGTACTCGTTGATCTGCGACTTGGGATCGCTGGACTCGTTGAGCGGGATGCGCACGATGCCGTCGGGCGCGGTCATCGCCTTGGACACCAGGCCGGTCTTGCTGCCCTTGATGTCGAAGTAGCGGATCTCGCGGAAGTTGAACAGCTTCTCGTAGTAATCCGACCACTTCTGCATGTTGCCGAAGTAGAGGTTGTGCGTGAGATGGTCGATGAAGGTCAGGCCGAACCCGACCGGGTTCTGGTCGGCGCCCTCGACCGGCACGTAGTCGTCGCCGTAGATCGACCCCGCATCGCCATAGCGATCGACCAGATAGAGCATGCAGTCGCCGATGCCCTTGACCACCGGCGCATCGACCGCCTTGGTGGATTCGCGCGCGCCGATCGCCTCGCCGCCGTTCTCCAGCACGCGTCCGTAGACCTCGTCGGCCGGCCGCTTGAACCGGATCGCGAAGCCGCAGGCCGAGGGGCCGTGGGCCTTGGCGAAGTCGGCCGCAAACGAATCGGGGTCGGCGTTGAGCAGGAAGTTCACCCCGCCCTGGCGGTACACGGTGATCGGACGCGACTTGTGCTGGAGCACCGCGGTAAAGCCCATGTTGCGGAAGTACGCGTGCATGGCATCGGCCTGGCCTGCCGGCGCGGCGAACTCGACGAATTCGAAGCCGTCGATGCCCATCGGGTTCTCGAACGTGGTGACGTTCATGCCCAGATTGGGGCCGGTGTGTGCGGGGGCGCTCATGGGATACTCCGTGGCGTGACGATGGCTTGGATGCCCGTTTATAGTTTCAGCTGCAACCACTTGCAAGGCGCACCGCACCATGACGCAGCCGGTATCCCCTGTCGCTGGAGACGGGCAGGCCCCTGAACACGCCACGCTCGACCTGGAAACGTTCCTGCCCTACCGGCTCAGCGTGCTGACCAACCACATCAGCCGCGGGCTGGCGGACATCTATTCCGAGCGGTTCGGCATCAGTGTCACCGAGTGGCGGGTCATCGCGGTGCTCGGCCGCGACCGCGGGCTGTCGGCGAACGAGGTGGCCGAACGCACCGCGATGGACAAGGTCGCCGTCAGCCGCGCGGTCGCCCGGTTGCTCGAGCGCGAATTGCTGTTGCGCGGCATGCACGACAGCGACCGCCGACGCTCGGTGCTCGCGCTCAGCCCCGCCGGCGAAGCGGTCTACGACGTCGTGGCCCCGCTCGCGCTGGAGTACCAGCAGCGGGTGATGGCGCCACTCGATGCCGACGAGCGCGCGACCCTGCTCCGACTCATGGACAAGCTCGAGGCGTCGCTGGCCGGCTGATCGTCGGCGATAGGAACGAAAACGGCGGCCCGAAGGCCGCCGTTTTGCTGTCCGGCCCGGCCGGTTACTTCACGCCGTGCATCAACCGGTTGACCAGCGGGGCGATCACGAACAGCAGCACGCCGGCACCGGCCAGCGCCCAGAAGCCGAACGTATAGCCGGCCTGCGCCGAGGCGGCGGTCATGCCGCTTTCGCCGCTGACCTGACCGGCGAAGATGCCCGCCAGGTTGTTGCCGATCGCGATCGACAGGAACCAGCAGCCCATCGCCATGCCGGCCACGCGCGTGGGCGCGAGCTTGGTCGTCATCGACAGACCGATCGGCGACAGGCACAGCTCGCCGATCGACTGGATCACATACACCGCGAACAGCGTCCAGAACGGAATCTTGCCGTTGCCGTCGACCATGCTGTTGAGCGCGATCATCAGCAGCAGGAATGCCAGGCCGTTGAAGATCAGGCCCAGTCCGAACTTGCGCGGGATCGACGGATTGGCCCGGCCCATCTTGACCCACATCCAGGCCATGATCGGCGCGAAGGTGATGATGGCGATCGAGTTGACCGACTGGAACCACTCCAGCGGGAAGGTCCAGCTGCCGAACTCGCGATTGACGATGCGGTCGGCGAGGAAGGTGAACGAGCTGCCGGCCTGCTCGAAGAACATCCAGAACAGCACGTTGAACACGAAGATGATCAGCATCGCGATCACCTTGTCGCGCGCCATCTTGCCCTCGCGGATGCCCTCGACCAGCAGCATCACCGCCGGTACCACGAACAGCGCCATCAGGATCGCCTGCAGCGCGCTCGCGTCGATGGTGAGCAGGAAGTAGAACAGCGGGATGCCGATCGCGGCGCCGAGTACGGCCACCAGGCCCACGCGTGCGAGACCTTCCTGGCCCGGATCCGGCAGGCCGATGCCCTTGAGCTGGCTGCGGCCGGCCCAGAACCACACCAGGCTGATCACCATGCCGATGCCGGCGGCGATGAACACCCACTGGTAGTGCGGGTCGGTGTCGGTGCCGAACACCTTGCGGGCCAGCCAGCCAGTGACCACCGGGGCGATCATCGCGCCGATGTTGATGCCCATGTAGAAGATCGTGAAACCGGCATCGCGGCGTGCATCGCCCTGCATGTACAGCTTACCGACCATGGTCGAGATGATCGGCTTGAACAGGCCGTTGCCGACGATGATCGTCGCCAGACCCAGCTTGAACAGCGGTTCGCTTGGCGAGGCCAGCATGAACAGGCCCAGCGCCATGAACATCGCACCGAGCAGGATCGAACGCTGGAAGCCGATCAGCTTGTCGGCGACGTAGCCACCGAAGATCGCGCCCGCATAGACCAGCGCGAGGTAGGCGCCGTACATCTCGCTCGCCGGTCGCTCGCCGGCGGCATCGCCGCCGTGGAACTGCGCGACGATGTACAGCACCATCGCCCAACGGATGCCGTAGAACGCGAAGCGTTCCCAGAATTCCGACATGAAAAGCATCCACAGCGGGCGTGGATGGCCGAGCACCTGGGGGAACTCGGGCGGATTGACGGGCGGCGGCGGTACGGCCGCGACTTTGGGCTCGACGACGTCGGCGCTCATGAAGATCCTTGCATAGGGAAGCTGGGACGACCCGGTCGGACGGGCCGCCGGGGAGCGGCGAGAATCCCAGCCCGGAGCCCGGGCGTCAACGTGGCGTCAACGCCCGACCGGGAGGACTTTTGCACCGCGCCCCTGTTCAGCCAGCGGGGTAGTCGTAGCTCGCGCCCAGCCCCAGCGGGATGCCCAGCGCCCAGAACGCCAGCAGGAACGCGGTCCACAGCACCGACAGGGCGATCGAGTACGGAATCATGATCGACACCAGCGTGCCGATGCCGGCCGCGGTCACGTAGCGCTGGCAGAACACCACGATCAGCGGGAAGTACGGCATCAGCGGGGTCAGGATCGTCGTCATCGAGTCGCCGACCCGGTACGCCGCCTGGGTCAGGTCCGGCGACACGCCCAGCTGCATCATCAACGGCACCATGATCGGTGCCAGCAGCGCCCACTTGGCCGAAGCCGAGCCGATGAACAGGTTGACCACGCCGGTCATCAGGATCAGGCCGATGATCGTCAGCCACATCGGCAGCCCCAGCGCCTTGAGGAAGTCCGCGCCCTCCACCGCCATCAGCGTGCCCAGGCCCGAGCCGTTGAACGCGGCCAGGAACTGCGCGATGAAGAACGCGATGACGATGTAGTAACCCATGCCGCTCATTGACTTGGTCATCGCCGCGATGACATCGCGATGCGAGCGGACCGTGCCGGCGACGGCGCCGTAGACCACGCCCGGCAGCAGGAACAGCACGAAGATCAGCGCGACGATCGACTGCATCACCGGCGCGGCCGCGACCAGCAGCGGATGACTGCCCTCGGGCACCGCGTCTGCCGGCGCGCGCCACGGCGAGGTCTCGGGCATCAGCGTCAGCGCGAACAGCAGGGACGCGACGAGCATCGCGACCACAGCCCAGGTCAGGCCACGCTTCTCAGCCGCGCTCAGCGGGTCCATCTTCGGCAGATTGGCCGGGTCGCCGTCGACGACCGTGCGCGCCAGCCGCGGCTCGACGATGCGGTCGGTGACGAACCAGCCGATCGCGATGATCAGCAGGCTCGACGCGGTGGTGAAGATCCAGTTGTTGAGCGGGTTGATCGTCAGCGCCGGGTCGAGGATGCGTCCGGCTTCCTGGGTGAAACCGGCCAGCAGCGGATCCAGCGACGAGGGCACCAGCAGCGTGGCCGAAAATCCCCCCGACACGCCGCAGAAGGCGGCGGCGATTCCGGCCAGCGGATGACGCCCGGCGGCATAGAAGATCACCCCGCCCAGCGGAATCACCAGCACGTAGCCGGCATCGACCGCGACGTGGCTGAGCACCGCGACCGCGACCAGCGCCGGCGTCAGCAGCATCTTCGGTGTCACCGACAGCACGCTGCGCAAAGCCGCGTTGATGAAGCCGGTATGTTCGGCCACGCCCAGCCCCAGCATCGCGACCAGCACCACGCCCAGCGGCGCGAAGCCCAGGAATACGCGCACCATGTTGGCCATGAACGCGGTCAGCGACTCGCCCGAGAGCTGGTTGACGATCTGGATCGGCGTGCCGCTGCGGGGATCGATCGCAGCGAAGTCCACCCCCGACAGTGCCCACGACAGCGCCCACACCGCGAGCATCAACAGCAGGAACAGCATCGCCGGATCCGGCAGCCGGTTGCCGGTGCGTTCGATCGTGTCGAGAAGACGGGCGACGATGCCGCGCGGTGCGCCGGTGTCGGACGAAGGCTGGCTCATGCGATGGAGTCCCCTGCAAAGCGTGCGATCGCGCATCCTAGCAGCACGTCACAGCCCCACGTCGGCAGGCGGCCTGCGTCCGCAGGCGCCCATTTCCCCGGCGCCCGGCCGTCGCAGCGGCCGGACGCCCGCATGATGTGGCGGGGTCAGCGCACGATGCTGGCGCGCACGCTGACCCGTTCGAACGCGCGTTCGCCGACCACGCGCAGGTACCAGCGCCCCGCGGCAGGCGCGGCCACCTGGACCAGTTCGTTGTTGCCCGGACGACGCGAGCGCAGGTCGAAGTCGTCCGGCGTCGGCATCGCGGCATGCGACGCATAAAGCGACACGTCGCCGCTGCCACCCGAGGTCAGCACCCGCAGCGTGCGTGCGCCTTCGGGCACATCGATGCGGAAGAGCTGCGACGTCCCCGCCGCGCCCGATACGCCCTGGACCGGCACGCCATCAGTCAACGGCAGCGCCGGGTCGGCGACCACCGCGGTCGCTGCCGTGGCGCTGTTGTCGCCCTGGTCCGGATCGTGGGTCTGCGAGGTCGCAGCGACCGTCAGCACCAGCGTCCGGCCGACCGCCGAAGCTGGCGCGGTCGCCGACAGCGCGAACGCCGCCTCGCCGGCCGCCGCGAGCGCCTCGTGGTTGCACGACAACGTCGTCGTGCCGTCGCCGACGACCGGCGCCTCGCAGTCCCAGCCCGCCGGGGCCGTCACGGCAAGGTCCGCGAGTTCGGCGTCGAAGACCGCACCGACACCGGGAAACTGCGCGGCATCGGGCCCGGCGTTGCGCAGCACGGCCGAGAACGCCAATGGCGCGCCCTCGACGGCCTCGGCATTCGCCGCCTCGGCCTCGATGCCCAGGTCGGCCACCGTCGCCGGCTGCAGCCGGAGCAGCAGCACCGTGGGATCGTGATCGGACAGCCGGGTCGGCGTGGTCGCATCGTTGCGCGCGGTCTCGGGGAAGTCGGCATTGATGCGCGCATGGCTGACGTCGAGCCCGACGACCATCGGCGAATCGATGACCGCCTGATTCAGCAGCACGTGGTCGAGCGACTGCGCCTGGTAGTCGAAGACGAAGGAGTAACGCTCGTCCTCTGCCGCCTCCAGCGTCATGTTCAACAGCGACGGCGCCACCAGCACCGCGCCGTCGCCGTCGACCGCGGTCTGCGCATCCGGCGACGGCAGACCGGTCGTCGTGCCCATCGCGTCGACGTAGCCATCGTTGAACTCGAAGGCGTTGAAGTCGCCGAGCACCACGATGTGCCGGCCGGCATTGGCCCGCTGCATGTCGTCGATCAGCGAGGCCAGGAACTCGGCCTGCCGCTGGCGCTTGGCGCGCACGCGCGCACCGCCGCTGATCCAACCGTTGCTACCGCCGTCGTCAGCCTCGATGCCGCTGAGCGAGCGCTGGTGGACGACGATCGCGGTGAACGGGAACCGGCGGCCGTCGGCGAAATGCGCGACCGCATCGAGCACCAGCGGCGGCCGGTCGTTGAGCACGCTGGTCGAGCCGTTCGGGTTGACCAGCACCGCGTCCGCGCCTTGCTGCACGACCGAATGCACCTCGATCCTTGCGATGCCCGGTGCGACCGCGCCGGTCCGCACCAGGAAGCCGACATCGATGCCGCCGACGTCGAAGCCCTCCTGCAGGTAGGCGACGTAGCCTGGGTCAGGCTGGCCCGCGGCCACCGCATCGGCATTGATCCGCGCGGCCAGCTGCTGCAGCACGCCGAGATTCTCGACCTCGGTCACGCCGACGACATCGGGCATGTGCAGGAAGGCGCGGATGCCGATCGACGCTTTGACCAGCCGTCGCTCCAGCGCCGCGGCGGTCAGCGTCGGGCCGCTGTTGCCGTCGTTGACGGTGTCGAAGAAGCGCTGCAGGTTGTAGGTCGCCAGACTCACGTGGTCGGGACCCGGCAGCGCCGCCGGACGCACCTCGCCGGCACCGCTGCAGTCGGTGTCGAGCGCACTCTCTGGGTAGATCGTGTAGCGGCGGAAGGTGTAGTCGAGCGGCCCGGTCAGCGAGCCGCCGACGATGCGGCAGCCCGCTGCGAGATCGGCTGTCGGCGCACCGATCGTGGTGCTGTTGACCACGATCGTCTCGGGATTGAAATCCCAGCGCGGGATCGCCGGCGCACTGCTGCCCAAGGGATCGGGATCAGGTACCTGGATGCCCGGCTCGCGGAACGGGCGCGGGGTGCCGGTCACCACGACCGCGAACCGGCCGTTGCCGGTCGCAGTCGCGGCGCGCTCGTCGACGTTGCCGCCGGTCGGCGCCACGACGGTGAAGCTCGGCGCGGTCACGCGCATCCCCTCCAGCGGCTCGAGCTGGTCGAGACCGCCGTCGGCGCGCGGCAGGTCGACGGTCAGCACGACCGGCGTCGGCAGCGCGTGGCCGCTGGACAACGCGACGACCGAGGCGTCAGTGATCTCGGTCAACGGCAGCTGGTGCGGGTCGGCGGCCGGCACGTACTCGATGACCGTGCCCTGCACCAGCACTTTGTTGCCGACGGCGGCATCGGCGGGCGGCACGCTGCCGGTGAACACGAACACGCCTTCGGAGGTCATCGGATCGCCATCGTCCTCGCCATCGGGCGTCTGGATGAAGAAGCCGTTGTTCTTGCGGCCGGTCACGATCCCGGTGGTGGCAACCGGCTGGTTCTCGACCGGCGAGCGGGCGCCCGGCCCTTGGATCTGGTGGATCGGCAGCGTCAGCACGTCGTCGTTGACGATCAGCCCGGTGCCGCGCGCCTTGGCGACGAGCGCACCCTCGACGTCGGCCAGGTCCACGTGGAAATCCTCATCGGGCTCGACGGCCTGATCGCCGACCACGTCGACGTGGATCGTCAGCTCGCGCTGGCCCGGCGCGAAACGGCCGGTCCCGGACTTGGCGATGTAATCCTGGTCGGCCACCGTCGCACTGCCATCGGCGGTCGCGTACGCGAAGTCCACCCCGTCCGGTCCCGCCGGCTGGTTGAGGCTGACGGTGAAGAAGAACGGCGTCGTGCCGCTGTCGCCCTCGGCGCCGCGGGTGTCGCCGATGCTCATGTACAGCGCACCGCCCCCGCCGCAGACGTTGGGCACCGAGGCCGCGTTGCGCGGCGCCGGCGCGGCGGCCGAGAAGTCGGCGGCGTTGTCGTCGCTGTCGGTGCAGCCACCGCCGGCACGCACGGCGGCCAGCGCATTGCCCAGCGCCGGTGCGGGCCCCGAGCCTTCGAAGAAGTTCGCGCCGCCAAAACCCACGAGGTCGAGGATCAGCGCCTGCTGCGCCGGGGTGCAAGGCGTGCTGCCGCCGTTGCAGCCCAGCCCGGTCACGGTGTCGGCCAGCACCACCTTGCCCGCGCTGCCTGACATGTTGATCGTGCCGCTCGCATCGGGCGCCGGCAGCGGGTCGCCGTTCGCGCCGCCGGCCAGTGCGACCAGGAAGTAGCCGCCGGCAGGCATGTCGACGCTTGGCAGCACCACGATCTGGTTGGCACCGGCGCCGAAGTGGCCGTTGCCGGTCGCGCTCGCGTACTGCACCGACTTGCCGGCGAGCGAGGCGGGCTGGGCGCCGGCGTTGAACAGCTCGACGTAGTCGGCCTGGTAGGGGGCGCCGGCGTTGCCGCCTCCGCCATAGACCTGACTGACCACGACCTGGGCCTGCGCGCCGGTGGCGGCGCAGGCCAGCAACAGCGCCGGCAACAGCCGGCGGACGGTCTCGTTCATGCGTCGGTTCCCTGACATCCCCGGGCGAAGGCGCCCCACCCCGATGGTGAACCGCCCGAGTGTCGGTTGCATGACGCTCTGCGGCATGGCCACCCTCGGGGCCCACGGCACGTCCTGCGCTACGCTGTGCCGATGACCATCGACCGCAACCAGCGTCCGCTCGAGGACGGCATCCACCGCGACCTGTCCGGGCGCCTGACCTATGGCGGCTACCTGCGCCTGGACCTGCTGCTCGCCGCCCAGCAGCCGCTGTCCGAGCCGCCGCACCATGACGAGATGCTGTTCGTGGTGCAGCACCAGGTCTCGGAGCTGTGGCTGAAACTGATGATCCACGAACTGTCGGCGGCCATCGCGCACCTGCGCCGCGACGAGGTCTGGCGCTGCCGCAAGGTGCTGGCACGCTGCAAGCAGGTGCTGCGGCAACTGACCGAGCAGTGGTCGGTGCTCGAGACGATGACGCCGGCCGAGTACATGGAGTTCCGCGATGTGCTGGGCCCCTCGTCGGGGTTCCAGTCGCTGCAGTACCGCACGGTCGAGTTCCTGCTGGGGAACAAGAACGCCGCGATGCTCGAGGTGTTCGCGCACGATCCCGACGGCCAGGCAGGATTGCGCGCGGTGCTGGAGCAGCCCGGCCTGTATGACGAATTCCTGCGCTATCTCGCGCGCTGGGGGCACCCGGTCGCACCGGCCCACGTGGCGCGCGACTGGGCGCAGCCGCACGTCTTCGATGCGGATCTGGTGCCCGTGCTGCGCACGATCTACGAGGACACCGACCGCTGGTGGCGCGAGTATTCGCTGTGCGAGGACCTCGTCGACCTGGAAAGCCAGTTCCAGTCGTGGCGCTTCCGCCACATGCGCACGGTGATGCGGATCATCGGCTTCAAGCGCGGCACCGGCGGCTCGAGCGGCGTGGGCTTTCTGCGCCAGGCGCTGGAACTGAGCTTTTTCCCAGAGCTGTTCGAGGTCCGCACCCACCTCGGCCAGCCGACGCCGTCCCTGCCCGACTGAGACGCCGGCAGGTCCGATGCCCATGTCCGGGAACGCGCTGCCGCTCTGGCTCCAGGCCGTGGTCTGGACCGCCGCGATCGCGGTGCTGCTGCGCCAGGCCGGTGCGCTGCGCACGCATATCCGCGCGGCCACGCCCGACACATTGCGCGTGCTGCTGGTCGCGGCCCTGGCGCTGGCGGCGATGCGCTGGTTCAACACCGCCGCGCTGCAGGGCGTGATGCTGCATTTCCTGGGCGCAACCATCGCGACCTTGCTGTTCGGCACCGGCGTCGCCTGTTGGGTGATGGCCGCCGTCAGCCTGAGCGGCGTGCTGCTGGGCGCGGCGTGGCAGGGCTGGGCCGCCGACTTTCTGGTCACAGGCGCATTGCCGGTCGCGGTCACAGCGGTGGCCTCGCGCGCGGCGCTGCGCTGGGCGCCGCGCAACATCGTCGTCTACGTGATGCTCAACGCCTTCGCGGCCGCCGCACTGGCGATGGCGGCCTCGATGCTCGCCAAGGCCACCGTGACCGCCTGGCTCGGCGGCCGGACGGTCGAGGCCTATCTGACTGCGACGCCGCTGTTGATGTTCGCCGAGGCGTTCTTCTCCGGCACGGCCATGGCCCTGATCGTGGTCTACCGGCCGCATTGGTGCACGAGCTTCGACGACCGCGCCTATCTCTGGCCCCAGGCCCCGATGTGAGCCACGCGCAGTCGTGGCGCCGTGCTGTCAT
Source organism: Luteimonas sp. gir (assembly GCF_037198055.1). Taxonomy (NCBI): domain Bacteria; kingdom Pseudomonadati; phylum Pseudomonadota; class Gammaproteobacteria; order Lysobacterales; family Lysobacteraceae; genus Luteimonas; species Luteimonas sp. gir. The sequence goes on along the minus strand of NZ_JBBAXQ010000003.1, from coordinate 67,327 downwards.
GATGCGATGTGCAATGGGCCTTGCACATCGCCGCCAGTATCATGGCGCGATTGTCTCTGACCGGTGGGTGTGATGACCGTCGCCGCGAAGTTCGAGATCGAAGACCTGCACGGCCTCGGCCCGGACGGCACGCGCGTCGCGCCGTTGCGCAAGGCCTTCGCCGCTCCCGCCACGCGGCCGTCGCTGTTGGTGCGAAGGCTGTTCGTACGGACTTTCGACAGCAAGGCGATCGCCCTGCAGCGCACCGGCGAGGTGGGCTCCGATGCCGCGTGCGTCGGCCACGAAGCGCCCCGCGTCGCCCGCTGCGCCGGGACCGGTGGCGAGGCCGCGCGCTGCCTCGCGATGCGCGACGACCTCGCGCGGCCGCACTGACGTGGAGGCAGAGACGCCCCCGCTCGCCGGTCGCCGCGCGCTCGTCGCCGGGGGCAGCCGCGGCATCGGACTCGCGATCGCGCAGGCCTTGGCCGGCGCCGGCGCCGCGGTGTCGATCTGCGCACGCGGCGCCACATCGCTCGATGCCGCGATCGCCACGATCGGGCACTCCAGCGGACGCGTGCACCGCCATGCCTGCGATCTCGCCGACGCCGCGCAGATCGAGGCTTGGGTCGCGGCCGCCGCCGATGCGCTGGGCGGCATCGACATCGTCGTCAACAACGCCTCCGCGCTGTCGCACGCCGCCGGCGATGCCGCGTGGCATGCCGGCTTCGAGGTCGACCTGATGGCGGCGGTGCGCTGCAACCGGGCCGCGCTGCCACACCTGCGCCGCAGCGCTGCGCCGTCGATCCTCAACGTCGGCTCGATCAACGCGCTGCGCCCGACGCCGCGCGCCACGGCGTACTCGGCGCTCAAGGCCGCGCTGCACCACTACACCCTGAGCCTGGCGGCCGAGCTCGCCCGCGAGCGCATCCGGGTCAACGCGCTCGCGCCAGGTTCAATCCTTTTCGAAGACGGGCTGTGGGCACGGCGTGCGGAATCGGAGCCTGCGCTGTACGCGCAGGTCCGCGACGCGATCCCATTCGGCGGATTCGGGCGTCCGGAACACGTCGCCGCGGCGGCGCTGTTCCTGTGCTCCGACCAGGCCGCCTGGATCACCGGCCAGGTCCTGGCAGTCGACGGCGGGCAGTCACTGGGCGTGTAAGGCCGCCACGGCGCCGCCCGGCGCCCGGCTGCCTCCGAGGCACGCCCGCATGCCGCGCCGCAGCCGCATGTCCTCGTCCTTCGACCGCGACGACCGCGCCGACGTCTGGCCGCGGGCGCCGATGCCGCCCGATCAAGTGCCTCCCGCCTATGCATGGCGCGGCGCTCCGGCGCGACCCACGGTGGGGGGTCAGGACCGCTGCCCTGGCGCGGTTGCCGCGTTCTACGTGGCATACCGAGCCCCGCCCTGCCACCTGGGGAGCACCCCAGCATCGCCTTCACATGGCGCACACTAAAGTGCGCTCCCCATTCATCATGAACAGGAATCGCAACAATGGCGATGTTGACCGCAACGATCGCAGGCGGGCTGATGGGCTTCGGCCTGATCAACTTCATGGCCCACAAGGCCAAGAGCGCGAACCACCCGTGGGACGTGCGCGAGTTCACCGCCGACGGCGACGTGCTGGGCCGAGTCGACGCCTGGGCCGCAGCCAACGGCTACAAGCTGCGCAGCGACGACGGTCGCCGCCGCGTCTATCAGAAGGGCATCAACATCCTGACCGCACCGATGCGCCTGGACGTCGAGCGCGACGGCAATCGCTACACCACCCGCAGCTACGTCCACGTCGACGGCCTGCTGCTCAAGGGCGACCTCGCGCTGTCCTATCCCGGCGTGATGGCCAAGCTGCCGCGCGCCAACGCCCTCAAGGCACAGAACCAGCTGTTGGCCGAGCTGGGCCAGCCGCCGCTGGGCTGATCCGATCTGGCCGGCCCGCCCCCGTCGACGATGCCGGCGGGGGCGGCCTCGGCGTACAGTCAGCGCGCGACGCGATCCAGCCAGGCGCACAACCCTTGTGCGTTGAGGGCGATGTCGCCGCCGAGCACCTCGCGCACGCGCGCAGGCGCGTCGACGATGCCGTGGGCGACGGCCCGTTCGGTGTAGAGCCCGACCAGGCCGTCGACGATCACCGATTGCCGATCGTCGCGCCCGTCAGCCGCCTGCGCGATCGCAACCATCGCATCGATCACCGTATGCAGGTCGCTGCCCAGCCGCGTGCACTCGGTCACCTCGCCGTAGTGCGCGATCCGGATCGAGACCGGCGCACGCGCCAGCAGCCGATCGATGGAGGCATGCATCTGCTGCGGATCGAACTGCACCGGCGAGGTCGTCGGAACAATGAAGGCGCCCGCGTCGGTATCGAGCTCGCGATAGGAAATACCGAAGGTATCGCCGGCGAACCAACTGCGGGTCACGTCGTCCCAGACGCTGTAATGGTGACGGGCGTGGCCGGGCGTATCGACGCAGACCAGCGCCCTGCCCGCCAGATCGACAACATGGCCGTCGTCGGCGATCACCACGCGTGCCTCAGGCACCGGCAACATGCCGGCGTGGTCGCGCGCGAAGTCCGCCTCGCCGTACACCGCCTTCGCGCCGGCGATCAGCCGCGTCGGATCGATCATGTGCGGCGCGCCGCGCGGATGCACGACCAGTCGCGCATTGGGCAACGCGCGCATCAACGGCCCGGCGCCGCCGGCGTGGTCGAGGTGCACGTGGGTCACCATGACCCAGTCGACCGATGCGCGGTCCACACCCGCCGCCTCGATCGCGGCAAGCACGCGCGGAGCGCAGGTCGCGGTCCCGCAGTCGATCAGCGCGGCGCGCCCCCCACTGCGCAGCAGATAGGCCGCGCACAACGCGGGCCGCACATAGCCCGTATCGATGATGGTGATTCCGCCGCTGTCTTCGCGCATCGCGTCGCTCCCAGGTCCGCTACCGGCAGTCTAGGTCGTGCGCCGGAAGACGCGCATGGGCCTTTGGTCGTAGGCGCGACGCGGCGCCACCGGCCTCAGTCGCGCGGGCGCAGAATCAACAGGCGCAGCACGAACGCGGCGCCGAGCACCGCCAGGAATACCCCGTAGCCGACCGCGGTCGCCAGGATCTGCTGCCACATGTGGCCATGCACGGGATCGGCACTCGTCTGCGCCCAATAGATCGAGACCATGAAGGCGGCGACCGACACCACCAGGCTGACCAGATCGTAGAGCACCCGCCGCACGCCACGCGGACGCCGCGGATAGACCCAGAACAGCACGCCGAGGATCGCGAACCATGGCAGAAACAGCAGCAACGTCAGGTTGAACTCGACGAGCGGGTTCATGATGCCGCCTTCTCCGCCTCCGCCGCGGCGATTGCATCCAGCGCGGCCTGCACGTCGGCCAGCGCGACGCCCTCGCCAAGCTCAGCCGGCGCCTGCGCCGGTGGCAGCTCGCCGCGACGCAGGCGCGCAATGCTCTGCCCCGCCTCGCGCGGCGCGTCGAAGCCGTGGCTCTGCAGCAACACCCGGTCGCCGTCCACGAGCTTGAAATAGAACCGGCCGTCGGCCTCGCGGTACTGCTTGAACTGCGGCGGCTCGCTGCGGATCGCGGCCGCGCCGGCGGCGGCCGGCACCGCCACCCGGCCCAGATCGCGCAGGCCGACCGCATCGCGCAGCTGTGCCAGCAACGGGGTCGCGTAGCGCTCGCGCAACCGGCGCCCGCCGTCGCGCAGGATGTCCTCGATGTCCGACGGCCGCGCGATCAACGCCTCGTAGCGCTCGCGCATCGGCGCGATCTCGCGCTCCATCACATCGAGCGCCTGTTGCTTGGCCTCGCCCCAACCGATGCCGTCGGCGAAGGCCTGCGCGAATGCGGCCGTCTGCTCCGGCGTGGCGAACGCCTGATAGAGCTGGAACAGCGCAGAGCCCTCGGTGTCTTTCGGCTCGCCAGGTGCACGGGAGTCGGTGAGGATCGAGAACACCAGCTTCTTGAGCTGCGCGGGCGGTGCGAACAGCGGAATCGTATTGTCGTAGCTCTTGCTCATCTTGCGCCCGTCCAGGCCGGGCAGCGTGGCGACGTCGTCGTCGATCACCGCCTCGGGCAGCGTGAACCACTCGCGCCCGTACAGATGGTTGAAGCGCTGCGCAAAGTCGCGTGCCATCTCGATGTGCTGAATCTGGTCGCGCCCCACCGGCACGCGGTCGGCGTTGAAGATCAGGATGTCGGCCGCCATCAGCACCGGATAGAGATAGAGCCCGGCGGTCACCGACGCGTCCTCATCCAGCGCCTGGGCCCGATTCCGGTCCACGGCGGCCTTGTAGGCATGCGCCCGGTTGAGCAGCCCCTTGCCGGCCACGCAGGTCAGCAGCCACATCAGCTCGGTGGTCTCGGGCACATCGCTCTGGCGGTAGAACCAGACCTTCGCCGGGTCCAGGCCCGCGGCCAGCCACGTGGCCGAGACTTCCAGGGTCGAGCGCTGCACACGGGCCGGGTCCTGCGTATTGACCAGGCTGTGGAGGTCGGCGAGGAAGTAGAAGCTCTCGGTGCCCGGCGCCTTGCTGGCGGCGACTGCCGGGCGCACGGCGCCGACGTAGTTACCGACGTGCGGCGTGCCGGAGGGCTTGATGCCAGTGAGGACGCGCAGGGGACGTGGTGACATGGCAGCAGCGACAGACCAGGGATGGCCCAGTCTACCTGTTCGACTGCAGCCGATCCCCCGCTCGCGCCGCCAGACCGACACGTCGACGCACTGATCTGGTCGCCGGCTCCGCTCCCAGGTACGAAAACGGGCCGGCGAACCGGCCCGTCGTGGCGCATTGAATCTCGATGAAGCGGATCAGTCGAGGGTCTTCTCGAATTCGCGCACTTCCTTCTCGGCGCGGTCGCGCTCCCAGCCGTACTTCTCCTGCAGCTTGCCGGCCAGGTACTTGCTGTCGCCGGCAGCGACATCGAATACGTCATCCGTCAGGTCGCCCCACTTGGCCTGCGCCTTGCCCTTGAGCTGGGTCCACTTGCCGGAAATGATGTCTTTGTTCATCGTCGTTTCGTCCTATCGTGAGGTCGGAAGGCCCGCAGAAGCGATGCGGATTGGATCGCAGCGGGCTTGGGGAGATCCTCGCGCAGCGCGCATCAAGTGGCGGTCAAGGGAACATGATCTCGGCCGTCACATCGCTGAGCGCTTCCCTGACCGTTCATGGGCCGCTCGCGACAGGCGATGACCACGCGCGCGCACGAAAAAGCCGGCATTCGCCGGCTTTTTCGGATTGCGTGGTGCGGAGTACGATCAGGGGCGACGCGTGGTGGCGCCCGTGTCGTTCGCGCTGTCTTCCATCTTCTCACCGACCTTCTGGACGTCCTGGCCAGCGCCGCGGACGGTGTTGCAGGCGCTCAGCGAGCCGGCGGTGAACAGGGCGAGCAGCAGAAGTGCAGTCAGACGCTTCATGGGATTCTCCAGGGAGGTTTCACGGGCGATTGCGCAGGCAGGCAACCGTTGGGCGGACTATAGGAGCCCGCAGTGTGAATACCGCGTGCAACGCGCTGGCATCGTCCCGGCTGCGGCGCCCTGCATGGGGCCGTCAGTCGCGCATCAGCGTCGATTTTCCGAACAGGCTTTCGACCAGGTCCACCGCCAGTTCCGCGGTGGCGTTGCCGTGGTCGAGCGCGGTGTTGACCTCCACCACGTCCAGCGACCCCAGCCGCCCGGTGTCGGCGATCATTTCCATCACCAACTGCGCCTCGCGATAGTTGATGCCGCCCGGGACCGGGGTGCCGGTGCCCGGGGCGATGGTCGGGTCGAGCACGTCGACGTCGAAGCTCACATGCAGATGGGTGTCGGCATCGACACCCTCGAGCGCCTGCTCGACCACGCGCCGCATGCCGACCTCGTCGATGTAGCGCATGTCGTAGATATCCAGGCCGTGCGCCTTGACCAAGCGCTTCTCGTCCGGATCGACCGAGCGGATGCCGATCTGGCGGAACTGGTCGACCCGCGTGGCCGGCGTCTCGCCGCCGAGTCCGGTCAGCACCTCCGGCCCGATCCCGCACAGGCAGGCGACCGGCATCCCGTGCACATTGCCCGACGGGGTGATCTGCGACGTATTGAAATCGGTGTGCGCATCGAGCCACAGCACGCGCAGCGTCTTGCCGACCGCCCGGCAGTGGCGCGCGACTGCCGCGATCGAGCCGATCGCCAGGCAGTGGTCGCCGCCGAGCATGATCGGCATGCGCCCGCGCGCGAGTTCCGCCGACGAGGCCTCAAGCACTGCCCGGTTCCAGGCCACGACCTCATCGAGATGCCGGTAGCCACCCTGCGGACCCTGCCAGGGATTCCGGGGCCCTTTGAGGTCGCCCAGGTCGACCACATCGATCCCGCGCGCCAGCAAGGCTTCGGCCAAGCCGGCCACACGCAAGCCTTCGGGGCCCATCGAGGCACCACGGCGTCCTGCCCCCACGTCCGTGGGCACACCGAAGATCGAGACCGGCGAGTACGCGTGCTGCATGGCTTCTCCTGGGAACTGGCGGACGCAAGCCGCGCGGGTGGCACCACGCGCGGACGACGGACCGACACCGTGCGGCCGTGGGAGGCGCCTGGGCGGCGCGGGTCGCGGAAACGGCGTCTGGATGGTGCGGCACCCGGCTTGGAAAACCATGGGAGCCGGTTGAATCGTTTGGCGCTTCGACAAAACCGGAGGCGTGCTACGAAACTTCTGTAGGCGCGCCACTGGTAAGAGGCGCAGTCTATCAGCCGGGGCGCCATGCTCCGAACCTGCCCCACTCGATCGCCAAGGACGGATCATGTACAGAAGCGCGGGACTGGCCCTCCTCTTTGCCGCCGCCGCAGCGCAAGCGCATCCGGGTGGCCTCAACGCAGAGGGCTGCCACAACAACCGGAAGACCGGTGAGTATCACTGCCACAGGTCGCCATCGGCACCGGCGCCGCCACGGCAGCGACTTGCGCCATCCAGCGTCGAGCCAGCCGCGGGGTGGTCATATCGCAACTGCACTGAGGCACGGGAGGCAGGCGCGGCCCCCATCCGGCGCGGAGCGCCAGGCTATGGGCCCCATTTGGACCGGGACGGGGACGGCATCGGTTGCGAGTAGCCAATACGGCCGTCCACACCTCCATTCTGGCGCGCCCCCGATCGATGCTGGGCGCGCTTTTCAGCAACGCCGAGTGCGCGAAGAGCGGTTGAGAACTGACGGGAGCGCCGCGCCAGCGTCGCGCGGGTCGCAGCCCATGCGACCACGGCCGGGATGATGCCCGGCATGCCTTCCAGATCAACAGCAAAAGCCGCCCTCCTACGCTCTCGCGAGCCGCACGTGATCCCACCTGCTGGCCTGGCCAACATGCCGTCGCTCGGCGATTCGGTCTTCAACGACCGCGGCTGGCGGAATCCGCTGCGCGGCGAGCACGTCGATCGGTCTCGGTGGGAGGCCTACAGGATCGGGCCGGCGTCATCGCGCGTGCTATCGAGCGTGCGACTGCTGGAGGACGGCATGTTCGAGGTCACCAGCGGCGAGGGGTTCGCCCGCGTCTCGGACCCGCAAGCCGCGTTCGAGTTGGCCGCCGGCTGGGCGATCGCAAAGCTGCCGGACTGACGCGAAGGCGCTAGGCAAGCGCGGTCGGAAACATCGCCCAAGTGCCCACGACCAACGCCAACACGACGCCCGCGCCAGCTGCCAGAACCACGCTGCAGCCCATGGCACGACCGAGCTTCGCTTGCCGGTCGGACCTGGTGGTGGGGATCCCGGTCATACGCGCGAAGTCGCGCTTGGCCTTGGTTACTCCCAAGACCTTGTTCCACGAGACGATACTTTTCTTCCGTCTAACCATTGCGCTTCCCTCCGCATTCGGCCTTTCCTGACTGTGCGCGTTCGGTGTGACTTTCCCCCCAATCAGTGCGCGGCGCAGCGATACGCAGCCCGAAGCGCCGCGTCGACACCGGCGCCAACTTCTGCCTCTTGCACCTCGCGCGGCGCGCGCGCTGTGTACTTAACGAAGCCCTCGATCACCTCGCGGTGCGAGGCACCGATCGGGAAGCAGTACGGGTTGTCTGGCGCGACGGACGTGTTGTCGATCACCGCCTGCACGTAGGCGAAGCAGTAGGCGCCGCGCGCTGCCTCGGCCGCAGGCGGCTCGTCGCCTGCTATCCAGGGTTGCAGTGCATCCCGGCACCAGGTCGCGAGTTCGCCGACGGTGCGCGGCGGCTGATCGACGCCGGAGGCCGATACCGCCGGCGCCAGTAGCGCGATCACGACAGCGGCCACGCCGGCCGCGATGCCTCCCTGCTTAATCGTCATCCCCTGGACGAAAGTCGGTCCGATTCTATCCAGACCGAGGCCCTGGCGTTCGTTGTCCCAGCATCCCGGGATGACCTGGAATCGGAAGATGGTGCCGGCACCCGGGTTCGAACTGGGGACCTACCGCTTACAAGGCGGTTGCTCTACCAACTGAGCTATGCCGGCATGGGGCGGCGAGGCCGCGCGGGGATTCTAACCTGCATCCTGGGTGGCAGCGCAGTAGCCGGGTTCGACCCGGGCCGCCCCGGTGCGCGTGCGCAGCGCGGCATCGGCCATTGCCCCGTCGACCAGCGCATCGAGCCAGGGCTGCGGCTGGCCGCCGATCGGCTCGGCCTGCGCGGCGAAGCCGGCGGCGCGCAGGGCGTCGACGCGTGCCTGCGCGGGCGCTTCGCTGTCGAAGCGGCCCAGCGCGATGCCGTGCGCATCGTCGCCATCGGCAATCACGTACTGGTCCTCGATCCCGGCCGCGCGCAGCCGTGCGGCCATCGCGTCGGCCGCGGCGCGGTCGCGCTGCGGCGGCAGCCAGACCCGCCAGCCGCGCGGCGCGACGGCGACCTCGCGCGCGAACACGCGGACACCATCGCTCGCCAGACGCCGGCGCGCGGCATCGCGTGCGCCGGTGTTGGCGAATGGGCCAAGTGCGACGCAGCGCGGCGCTGCCGCCGCGTCGCCCTCGCTGTCGCCATCGAGTACCGCGGCCTCTGCGCTCTCGAAGGCCTCGGCCAGCGGCACCGGGGCCTGCGGTGCCGCCTGCGGCTCGAGCAGGGTCAGCGTGGGCGGAGCCTCCGCCACCAGTGGCGCCGATTCGGCCGGGGTGTCGCGCAGTGCCCACCAGGCGGCGACACCGAGATTGAGGATCACCAGCAACAGAACGAGCGCGCGCAGCAGCATGGGAGCCTCCTAGGTGCCGGCCGTGGTCGGCCTCGCACGGTACCAGCGCGCCAGGCCGGCCAGGACCAGGTCGGGCCGGACCTGCGCCTGCGGCAGAAGCGGCTGCAGGTCTGCCGCGCCACCGCCATGCAGCAACAGGTCGGGCGTGCCGCCGATCCGCGACGCGGCCTGGGCGAGGCTGCGTTCGACCAGCGCCACGGCGGCGCCTTCGCAGCCTGAGGCCAGGGCGTCGTCGGTATCGCTCGCAAATTCGACGTATCGCCCGCCTGTTGCCGGCAACTGCGCGACCCGGCGTTGCAGGGCCTCGCGCATCAGCGTCGGCGATGGCGCGATGCGCCCTCCCAGGTGCCGGCCATCGGCATCGAGCAGATCGATCGTCAGCGCTGTGCCCACGCCGACCACCACCACGGGCGCTGCGGCCTGCGCGCGCGCAGCCAGCAATGCCAGGAACCGGTCCACGCCGAGCCGTGTCGGGTCGGGATACGCGATGGTCAGGCCATCGAGCACCGGCAGTGTGTGCGCCAGTTCGACCCGTGCACCGCGTGCGGCCAGCGCGTCGAGCAGCACCACCCGCAGCGCTGGTGAGGCGACACTGGCCACCAGCGCGGTCTCGATCCGCGGCGGCAGGCGCTCGATCCACGTTGGATCCAGCCCGCCGGCCGCATGTGCCGTGCCGGCCACCGGCCCGATCTCCGCGCCATCGAGCGGCGCGTACTTGAGCCGGGTATTGCCCAGGTCGAACAACCAGACCGTCATGTCGCGTCCCCATTGCGCACGCTGACTTCGCCTGCGTGGAAGGTCCGGACGCCGTCGCCGAAGCGGACCCGCAGCGCGCCGTCATCGGCGATACCGTCGGCCGTGCCTTCGAGCACGCCGGTCCCGGTCTGCACCAGGACCGCGCGCCCGGCCAGTGCGTCCACTGCCGCAAATGCGGGCAGGAACGGGGCCAGGCCGTCGCGATCGAAGCGCGCCAGCGCCGGGATCCAGGCACCGATCACGGCAGCGGCGACCGCATCGCGCGACGGCAGCGCCGGTGCGAGGGTCGCCAGATCGATCCAGGGCTGGTCGATGCGGGCAGCATCGGCGGCGGGCATCCGTACGTTGATGCCAATGCCCAGCACCGCGCGCACCGGCCCGGCATGCTCGCCGCAGCCTTCGACCAGCACGCCGCCGAGTTTGCGCAGGCCTGCGTTGTCTAACACCACCAGGTCGTTCGGCCACTTGAGCCGTACGTCGCCGACGCCGAGCCCGTGCAGCGCCTCGACCGCGGCGATGCCCGCCACCAGGCTCAACCCGCCCAAGCGCGCAAGCCCGCCTTCAAAGCCACGCTGCAGCGACAGGTAGATGTGCGCGGCCAGTGGTGAGCACCAACTCCGCCCCCGGCGTCCGCGCCCGCCGGTCTGGCGTTCGGCCAGCAGTGCCTCGGCGGCCGCGCCCGGCATGGGCCGGCGCAGCAGTTCGGCGTTGGTCGAATCCAGGGTCCAGGCCACGTCGAGCCGATCCAGGCCCGCGCGCGCGTTCGCCGGCAATGCCGCGAGGATCGCGTCCCGGTCGAGCAGCGAGACCGGGTGGGCCAGCGCATACCCCTGCCCGCGCCGGGCCTCGATCGGCACGCCGGCCTCGCGCAGCAGGCCGATCCGCTTCCAGACCGCCGCGCGTGTCTGTCCCGACTCGCGCGCCAGCGCATCGCCCGACACCGGGCCTGCGATCAGCCGCGCCAGCAAGGCGCGCTCGGCGTTGGGCGTGGTCATGCGGCGGTCGCGGATGGATCGAGGGCGGAGGCGGGCATGCGGTCGATTATCGGCGAGGGCGCCGCCGCTGTCGTGCGCTGCTGCGACGCAACGTCGCGGGCGCGCGACCTGCGCTATAGTCGGCGGATCTTCGCGTCCGCCTGACTGCCCGGGGTCTTCGATGTCGATACGAGCGATGTTCTGCGCGCTGCTGTTTGCTGCCTGCCTGCCGGCGGCGGCCCGCGAAGCGCGCGTCCCCGGGCCCTCGGACACCCCGCCTTGCGCCGCGGCGACGCCTGCGTCAGCCCCCGAGACGGCTGGCAGCGATGCCGTCCGGCGCCCGCCGGCCAGCGCGTCGAAGGCCCGTCCGGCGACTTCGGGCGGCATCGAGAGCGACGGTCCGCTGCGCGGCCCGCGCTGGCACAGCTTCCTGCCCGGCATGTTCCGCTGAGGCAACGGCCCCGGTCGTGCGTTCGCTGATCCGGCGCCTGTTCGCGGGCGCTCCGCCGCCCATCCCCGATGCGGACTGGGTGGCCATCCGCCACCAATTGCCTTGGGTCCACGCGCTCGACGATGCACGTGCGGTGCGGCTGCGCACGCTCGCAGCGCACTTCCTGCACCGCAAGACCATCACCCCGGTCGCCGGCCTGGCGCTGGACGCACGCGAGCGGCTGCTGCTCGCGACGCTGTGCTGCCTGCCGCTGCTCGAGTTTGGCGACGAGGGCCTGCACGGCTGGTCACAGCTCATCGTCTACCCCGATGCGTTCCGGGTGAACCGCAGCCACGTCGACGCCGCAGGCGTGATGCACGAGTGGGACGACGAACTGATCGGTGAAGCCTGGGAGAGCGGGCCGCTGGTGTTGTCGTGGGCCGACATTCAGAGCGACATCGCCGAGCCCGACGGCGGCTTCTGCGTGGCGGTGCACGAGATGGCGCACAAGCTCGATGCGCTCGATGGCGTGCTCGACGGCACCCCGCCGCTGCCGCGCCCGTGGCAGCGGGCCTGGGCGCAGGATTTCCAGCGCGCGTTCGATGGCTTCGTCGCCCGCGTCGACGCAGGGCACGACACCGCGCTCGACCCCTACGCAGCCGAGGCGCCCGAGGAATTCTTCGCCGTCTGCAGCGAGTACCACTTCAGCGCGCCGGCGTTGCTGCGCGACACGCTGCCCGAGGTCGCCGCGCACCTCGAACGCTTCTACGGTCCGTCGCCGCTGGCGTAGGCCAGCGCAGCGCCGTCGCGACAGGCGGCCGCCGATGCCGGTCAGAAGCCCGGCGGCAACCGCACCGAGAAGCAGGCCCCGCCCAGTTCCTCCGAGCGCCCGACGTGCAGTTCGCCGCGGTAGCTATGCACGATGTCCTGCACGATCGACAGGCCGATGCCGTGGCCCTGCACGCGCTCGTCGCCGCGCACACCGCGCTGGAGCACCGTTGCGACGCGATCGGGCGGAATGCCGGGACCGTCGTCCTCGACCACCAGCACCAGGCCCGGCCGCCGGTTGGGCGCGGTGTCGCCCGAACGCACCGTCAGCAGCACCCGCGAGCGTGCCCACTTGAACGCATTTTCGAGCAGGTTGCCGAGCAGTTCCTGCAGGTCGCCGGGTTCGCCATGGAAGCGCGCTGCCGCGTCGATCTCGAATTCGCAGACCGCGCCCTTGGCGGCATAGATCTTCTCCAGCCCGCGCACGATCTGCTCGGCATGCGGTTCGATCTCGATCGCGGCCGAGAACAATTGGTGGCCGCTGGAGGCCGCGCGCGCGAGCTGGTACGTCACCAGGTCGGTCATACGCTGCAACTGGCTCTCGACCTCCTCGCGCAGTTCGGCCTCGCCGGTGCCGGCGTCGAGCCGCGAGCGCAGCACCGCCAGCGGCGTCTTGAGGCTGTGCGCCAAGTCGGACATGGTGTTGCGCTGACGCGCGAGGTGTTCGCGCTCGCTTTCGATCAGCGCGTTGATGCTCTCGGTCAGCGGCAGCAGCTCGCGCGGATGCTGCATGCCCATGCGGTCGGCCTGGCCGCGCTGTACGCGCACCAGTTCGTGTTCGACCCGCCGCAACGGCCACAGGCTCCAGCGCACGATCAGCGCCTGCAACAGCAGCAGAATCATGCCGGCGATGCCGAGGTTGACCCACAGCGCGGCGCGGAAGACCCGCACCTGGCGCGGCACGATGCCGGCGTCCTCCATCACATAGATGGTGTAGGCGAACTCGTCGTCGGTGCGCGTCTCCTCCGGCGACCACAGCAGGCCCAGACCGTAACGATAGACCTCGCCCGGCGAGCCGTCGCTGCGCACGATGGGCAGCGGGCCTTCGAACTTCTCCTCGCGCGCGCCGAGCATCGTCGCCTCGGGCAACTGCGGGCCCGACGCAGAACGCGAGGCCCAGGTGCCGCTGGGCAGCACCACCTCGGCGTACAGGCCGCTGCCTGGGCGCAGGAAGCGGTCGTCGGGCGGAGACTCGGACGGCAGGTAGATCTCACCGCCACGCAGGAACTCGATATCGCCGGCGTAGGCGTAGACATAGTTGCGCAGGCGCTCGCGCTGACCTTCGCTGGCGACGTCGATGAACGCCCGGTCGAGCGCATAACCGGCCAGTGCCAGAAACGCGAGCAGGCCGATACTGGCCGCCAGCAACTGGCGCGCCTGCAACGAGCGCGGGCGCCACCGCGAGGGGCGCCGCACCTTGGTCTTGGGGCGTCGGGACTCAGCAGGCATGACGGCTCACGGGCGTGGACTGCGGCCCCGATGCGTGACGGCAACGGGCCGAAGGGCGCGACTGCCGACCGCGCGGCTCACCCCTCGCCGTTGCGCGGGATCGCGAACCGGTAGCCACGGCCCCGCACGGTTTCGATCGGCTTGAGCGCGCCGTCCGGATCGAGTTTCTTGCGCAGGCGGCCGATGAACACCTCGAGCACGTTGGAATCGCGATCGAAGTCCTGCTGGTAAATGTGCTCGGTCAGATCGGCCTTCGAGACCAGCTCGCCGGCATGCATCATCAGATACTCGAGCACCTTGTACTCGTAGCTCGTCAGATCGACATTCTTGCCGTCCACGCTGACCGTCTGCGCGGCCAGATCCAGCGTTACCGTGCCGCATTCGAGCGTGGGCTTGCTCCAGCCCGCCGCGCGGCGGACCAGCGCATTGATGCGTGCGAGCAGTTCCTCGACGTGAAACGGCTTGACCAGGTAGTCGTCCGCGCCCTGCTTGAGGCCGTCGACCTTGTCCTGCCAACTCGAACGTGCGGTCAGGATCAGCACCGGAAATTGCTTGCCCTCTTCGCGGAGCGCCTTGATCAGCTCCATGCCCGACATCTTCGGCAACCCCAGGTCGATGATGCCCACGTCGAACGGCACTTCGCGGCCCATGTACAGGCCCTCTTCGCCGTCCTGGGCAGCGTCGACGGCAAAGCCTTCGCGCTTCAGCCGGGCGGCAAGGGTCTCACGCAGGGGAGCTTCGTCTTCGACGAGCAGGATTCGCATGGGGTCAACTCCGGTCGAACGGCCGGACCGGCCGTGAATTGGGGGCGAGAATGCAGGATCAATCGTCGTCGCCGCGTGCACGGGCGTCACGCCCACGCTGCTGCGGATCGTCGACGTACACCCGGACCCGGCCGCTATCGTCCATCACCTTGATGCGATTGACGTCGCGGCCATCGGCATGCATCCGCTCCACGCTGAGCACCCGGCCCCGCGTCGTGCGTTCGATCCGGCGGACCGAAGCGGACATGGAATCCTGGGCGCCCCGCGGGCCCACGTTCTGCCGCCCCCACGATGCCCGCATGTCGGGCCCGCTGCGGGCGTCTCCCATCGGCGGGCCCTCTTGCGCCCGCACCGTCACGGCCGCGCCCGAGGCGCAAAACGCCACAGCGAGCAGGATCAGCGAAGTGGGTCTGGACGACGGGGCAGGCACGGCCGCTCCTTGAGCGTGGGTCGGCGGACTAATGCATGGCATGGTCGGGCGGAGGCGGTGAATCCGTCCTTAACTTTTCGTTGACAAGGCTGTCTGTGTTCAGCTTCGAAGGGGGTCCGATCATGTCCGGATTCGGCCAAGGGTGCAACGGCGGTCCCTCGATCCGACGTCAATGGATCAGGCCGGCACCGCGGTCGCCTCCAGTGCCTGCTCGACCAAGGCCCAGTCGGCGCCCGGCCGGTGCGCACCTTCGCTGAGGATCTGCCGGAAGCGCCGCCCGCCCGGTTGTCCGTGGAACAGCCCCAGCACGTGGCGCACGACGTGCTTGAGCGCCACGCCCTCGGCCAGGCGCGCCTCGATCCAGGGACGCAACGCCCGCAGCAACGCCTCACGCGGCTGTTCCACCCGCCCCCACAGCGCGGCATCGAGCCGGTGCAGCAGATAGGGATCGTGGTAGGCGGCGCGGCCCAGCATCACGCCGTCGACATACCTCAACTGCTCATGCGCCGCCTCCAGCGTCGCAATGCCGCCGTTGACCACAACCGGCAGCGCCGGGCGCTCGCGCTTGAGCCGCCAGGCCCAGTCATAGCGCAGCGGCGGGATGTCGCGGTTCTCCTTCGGCGACAGCCCCTGCAGCCAGGCATTGCGCGCGTGCACCACCACCATCGATGCACCGGCGGCGACCACGCCATCGACGAACGCGACAAACGCGCCGTAATCGTCGTCGTCGTCGACCCCGAGCCGGCATTTCACCGTGACCGGCACCGGGCTGGCGGCGGCCATCGCCGCGACGCAGTCGGCGACCAGCGCGGGCTCGCGCATCAGGCAAGCCCCGAAACGCCCGGCCTGCACCCGATCCGAGGGGCAGCCGCAGTTGAGGTTGATCTCGTCGAAGCCATGCTCGGCGGCAATCGCCGACGCCTGCGCCAGCAACGCCGGATCGCTCCCGCCCAGTTGCAGCGCCAGCGGCGCCTGCTCGGGCGTGGCCGCGAGCAGCCGCACGCGGTCGCCGTGGATCACCGCGTTGGCATGCACCATCTCGGTGTACAGGCGTGCGCCGGGCGCGAGGATGCGGTGGAACTGCCGACAATGAACGTCGGTCCAGTCCATCATCGGGGCAACCGAGAGCCGCAGGGCGTCGGGGTCGAAAGTGTGCATACGGCTTCCGTTGGGCGCGACGTGCCGGCCTTGCCGGCGTGGGCGTCGCGCGAGGCCCGTCGCGTCGCGGGCCGTGCAGGGTCGGCCATTGTGCGCCCGCGCGCCTGACGCCTCAAACGCCACCGTCTGAACGACCGGTCGGTGTCTGTACGCGCGGGCGCCACAACGCCGCGAATGCGGGCGCATTGCGATGCTGCACAGCGATCGCGCCGCAGGCGCGCCTGAGGGGCCGTTCGATGGTGTTCGTCTTCCTGTTCGCCGCGCTGCTGGTCGTCTGGAGCTTGGGCGCGGTGCTGCTGTGGCACGACACGCCTCGCACCAGCGATGCGCTGGCCTGGGTTGCCGGGCTGCTGGCGCTGGCGACTGCGGCGGCGTTCGGCGTCGGGCTGGTCGGGCTCGTGCGCTACGGCGACTGGGAGGCGTTGACAACCGCGCAGGCACTGCACGCAGTATTCGGCGAGGGCAGCCTGGCACTGCGTCGCTCGGAATGGGGCTGGCTCAACCGGCTGTCGGGCGTCTATCTGGGGCTCGATCTGGGCTGGACGCTGCTGATGCTGTGCGCAGCGCAGTTCGCATCGATCGGCTTCTGGTCGACGCATGCGCAGCGGCGGCGCGCGTCACGGCGCGGCCGCCCGAAGCGCGACTGATCGCGGCCCGCGATCCATCGCACGGTCGGCCTGTGCTGCGCCGCTCAGCTGGCGTCCGGCTTGGGTACGGACTGCTGCGCCGCCGTTGCGCCCGCACCCTCATGTTCGGCCACCAGCAGCATCAGGCTGCGGTCGACCAGTGCCCGTGTCGCGCCCGGTGCCAGTTGGCCGCGGTCGTCCGGATTGGCGGTGTCGATCAGCACGCGCCACGGCACGCCATCGATCGCCGGCGGTGCGAAGTCGACAGCGTCGGCGCTGGCATTGATGAGCAGCAACAGGCTGACATGGCGGGCGTCTGGGTGCCCTTCGGCGTCCTCGACGCGACCATCGAGCTGGACCATGATCGCGCGCGCATTCGGGTCATCCCATTGCCCAGGCGAGAGCTCGCTGCCATCGGGCGCGAGCCAGGCGATGTCGCGTACGCCGCGACGCTCGTCGAATCGGCCGTCGAGGAACCGCGTGCTGCGCAGCAGCGGCTGGTCGCGACGCAGCCGCGCGAGCCGCCCGACGAAGGCCGACAGTGCCGCGCCCTCGCCGCGCCAGGCCGCCTCCCAGTCAAGCCAGGTCAAGGGGTTGTCCTGGCAGTAGGCATTGTTGTTGCCCTGCTGGCTGTGGCCGAACTCGTCGCCGGCCAGCAGCATCGGCGTGCCTTGCGACAGCAGCAGGGTCGCCAGCAGGTTGCGCTTCTGCCGCGCGCGCAATGTGTTGATCGCGGCGTCGTCGGTCTCGCCCTCGACGCCGTAGTTGGCCGACAGGCTGTGATCGTGGCCGTCGCGGTTATCCTCGCCGTTCGCCTCGTTGTGCTTGTCGGCGTAGGTCACCAGGTCGTGCAGCGTGAAGCCATCGTGCGCGGTGACGAAGTTCACCGAAGCACGCGGACGCCGACCGCGGTGGTCGAACAGGTCGGCCGAACCGGTCAGCCGCCGCGCGAACTCGGGCAGTTGGCCGGCATCGCTGCGCCAGAATGCGCGCATCGTGTCGCGGAACTTGTCGTTCCACTCCGACCAACCGGGCGGGAAGTTGCCGACCTGGTAGCCGCCCGGCCCGATGTCCCAGGGCTCGGCGATCAGCTTGACCTGGGCCAACTGCGGATCCTGGCCGACCGCATCGAGGAAGCCGCTACTGCGATCGAAGCCATGCGGTTCGCGCCCCAGGATCGTCGCCAGGTCGAAGCGGAAGCCGTCGACGTGCATCTGCGAGGCCCAGTAGCGCAGCGAGTCGTTGACCATGCGCAGCGCGCCGGCGTTGGTCAGATCGAAGGTGTTTCCGGTGCCGGTGTCGTTGATGTAGTAGCGGCGGTCGTCGGCAAGCCGATAGTAGCTGGCGTTGTCGATGCCCTTGAACGACAGCGTCGGCCCCAGTTCGTTGCCCTCGGCGGTGTGGTTGTAGACCACGTCGAGCAATACCTCGATGCCGGCACGATGCAGGTGGGCGACCATCTGCTTGAACTCGGCGATGTTGTGGGACGCCAGGTAGCGCGGATGCGGTGCGAAGAAGCCGATCGAGTTGTAGCCCCAGTAGTTGCGCAGGCCGCGTTCGAGCAGGTGCTGGTCGTCGACGAAGGCATGGATGGGCAACAGCTCGACCGCGGTCACGCCCAACCCGCGCAGGTGGTCGATCAGGGCATCGTGCTTGAGCGCCGAGAACGTGCCGCGCGCAGACTCGGGCACGGCGGGATGGCGCATGCTCAGGCCGCGCACGTGTGCCTCGTAGATCACCGTGCGATCCCATGGCGTATGCAGCCGGCGGTCCTCGCCCCAGGTGTAGGCCGGGTCGATGACCGCGGCCTTGGGCATGTACGGCGCGCTGTCGCGACGGTCGAAGCTCAGGTCGGCATCGCGGTGACCGACGGTGTAGCCGAACAGGTGCGGCGCCCATTTGAGCTCGCCGACGATCTGCTTGGCGTAAGGATCGAGCAGCAGCTTGTTGGGGTTGAAGCGGTGGCCGGCATCGGGTGCATAAGGGCCATGCACGCGATAGCCATAGAGCTGGCCCGGTCGGGCGTCGGGCAGATAGCCATGCCAGATCTCGTCGGTGTGCTCGGGCAGCGTGATGCGTTCCTGCTCGCGGCCACGCGCGTCGAACAGGCACAGGTCCACGCGCGTGGCATGGGCCGAGTACAGCGCGAAGTTCACGCCCAGGCCGTCCCAGGTCGCCCCCAGCGGGAACGGGCGGCCTTCGCGCACGCGCGAGCGCTGCAACAGGCGCGGTGGCGTGGCGCGCGCAATGCGTGGCGCGGCCATCAGCGCGGCATCCCGACGGCGTGTTCGATGTTTTCGCGCTCGGCCTGCAATTCGGCATCGACGAGCCGCTCGGCCATCGCCCAGTGGCGCAACGATTCGCCATCGGGGCGGCCTTCGGCCTGCCAGATCTCGCGCGCGAGCTCCCGGATCCGGGCCGTGCGCTGCTGTTCGTCCATTGTCGTTCGACTCATCGTTCGGCGGTGAGCACCGCCAGGGGAAACCGCGACCACAGCGCCGTGAGCCGATGCCGCCCGCCTGTCACGACGGTGCCGGCGATCGCATCGCGCCAGCGGCCATCGGGAAGCACGATCGACGTCGTATTCCAGACCCGGGGAACCAGTGCCGGCGCGTCCCCCTCGACCCAGGACAGCCCGAACGCGCGCGGCACGAGCACTATCAGCGCATCGCCGTCATGCCGTCGTGTACATCCAAGCACTCGATCGGCTGCATCGCCGTCGGCGTACAGCGGGGCATAGTCGCCATGCGCGAACAGCGCCGAGTGCGCATGACGCAAGGCCAACAGACATCGCCACAGCCAGGCCTTGGGACGCCCCTCGCGCCAGTCCGCATCGGGTGCGCGGTCGTCAGCCAGCCACGCCCGGCGCAAGTCGAAGTCCACCGCACGTCGATTGTCGGGATCGACCAGCGACAGATCCCAGCCCTCGCAGCCCTGGTACAGGTCCGGCACACCGGGCACGCACAACTGCAACGCCGCCTGCGCCAAGCCGACAACCACGCCCGGCGCGGCCAAGCACTCGGCCGCCTGCGCGAGCACCGCGCGCGCGCTGTCGTCGGCAAGCGCGCGACCGAGCAGCGCCGTCGCCGCGGCCTCGTAGTCGGCATCAGGCCGCGTCCACGACGAGCGCAGCTTGGCCTCACGCAAGGCCTTGAGCTGCCAGGCGGCGACGCGCTCGCGCAGGTGCGCGACGCCGGCGCTGTCGTCGGCGCGCAACGTGGGCGGCCAGGCGCCGACCAGCGTCTGCCACAGCATCGCGCGGTCACCGCCATCGACCGGCGCGCAGGCTTCGACCAGCGAGGACTCAACATCGGCCACGACATTCGCCCACCAGGTGGGCTCGGCGCTCAACAGCGCCAGCCGCGCCCGGACGTCGGCGCCGCGCTTGTGATCGTGGGTCGAGGTCGCCAGCAACGCCCGCGGCCCACGGCGGGCAGCGGCCGTATGGAAGTCCTCGACCGGCAGTGCCAGATGCTGGGGGTGGCTGCCGACCTCGTTGCGCGAGAGCAGCACGCCGTGGCGATAGAACGCGGTGTCCTCGACCGATTTCGCATTGAGTGGCGCCGAGAGGTGTTCGCAGCGCAGGCGCAGCGCGCGCGAGGCCGCGCCCGGGCGCTGCAAGGCCTCGAGCAGCGCAGCGACCGCGACCGCCAGCACCGCATCGTCGTCGCGCGCGAGCGCGCGCTGCGCCGCGGTCTGCCAGCGCGCCAGGTCGTCGGCGTCGAAGCCGCCCGCATGCGCATAGGTCCGGTAGACCGGAAACTCGCACAGCACCGCGACCAGCGCCCGGCGCAGCGCCGGCGCCCCCAGTTCGCGCAACGCGGCATCGCCGGCGACCACGGCGTCGAGGGCGCGCGCCGCGCGGTCGGCTTCTGCGGCCAGCGCCCGGTCCAGTTGCTGGTGACGCGCCAGTCGTTCCTCGGCAGCGAAATCGCCGCTGCGTCCGCTGGCCGCACGCCATTGCGCCTGCAGCGCGGCCTCGCCCTCGCCGGTATGCAAGACGCCGGCGACCTGGTCCATGAAGTCGTAGCCGGTGGTGCCGTCGCAGGCCCAGTCGGCAGGCAGCCCCTCGCCCGGCGCGAGAATCTTCTCGACCAGCAGCACCGGTCGATCGGGCCCCATGCTCGCCGCATCAAGGGCGCGGCGCAGGCGCCGCAGGTAGCCGCGCGGATCGGCCAGGCCGTCGACGTGGTCAATGCGCACGCCGTCGATCGCGCCCTCGGCCAGCAGCCGCAGCGGCAGCGCATGCACCGCGTCGAAGACCGGCACGTGCTCGATCCGCAGCGCCGCCAGCGAGGTGATGTCGAAGAAACGCCGGTAGTTGACGCGATCGAAGCCCGTGCGCCACCACGCCAACCGGTAGGGCTGCGCCAGCGCGAGCGCCTCGAGCCGCGCCGGGTCGGCATTGCAGGCGGCGCACCAGGCGGCGCGGTCGCCTTCGGGCGCGCCCGTCACTGGGAACGGTACCATGTGATGCACCAGCACCGGGCCGCGCGCACCATCCTCGACCTGCAACACGCCATCGGCGATCGCGTTGCGCAGCGGCCGGTCGAGCACCGGCAGCCATAACCGACCCTCGCGACCGGGCGCACGCCAGTCGATATCGAACCAGTCCGCGTGGCGCGACGCACGTCCCTGGGCAAGCACGTCCCACCACCACGGATTGTCGGCGTGCGTGGCCATGTGGTTGGGCACGATGTCGAGCAGCAGGCCAAGGCCGGCGTCACGCGCAGTGCGCGCCAGCCGCGCGAAGCCGACGTCGCCACCGAGCTCGGGATTGAGACGGGTGGGATCGATCTGGTCGTAACCGTGCGTCGAGCCGGGCACCGCGGTACCGACCGGCGACAGGTACAGTTGACTGACACCAAGCGCGGCGTAGTAGTCGACTTGCGCTGCGGCAGCGTCGAAGCCGAAGTCGGCATGCAGTTGCAGCCGGGCGGTCGCGCGCAGCGCGGTCATGGGCATTTCCTCGCGCGATCGAACGCGGCCAGCGCTGCATCCAACGATGCGTCGGGCGTGGGCAGGCGTCGGCGCCAGTTGGGATGGGTGTCGACCGTGCCCGGTAGGTTCGGCTGCTCGTCCAGGTCCAACGCATCCTCGGCGGGCAACAGCGCGAGCGGCGAAGGCGAAGCGGCGACGAAGGCGCGCCAGGCTGTCGGCCCGGTCGTCCCCATTGCTTGCGCACAAGCCGCGTCGAGCGCGGCAACATCGGCCGCGCGTGCTTGCCGCTGCACGCGCTGGTCCGCCGGCGCCAGGCTCCCCAATCGCAGGCGCCAATCGAGATCGCGGCCGCATGCCCAGCCGGCCAGCGTCGGCAGGTCGTGGGTCGTGGTGGTCGCAATGGCTTCGCGGCGCCAGCGCGACGGCGGCAGGAAGGCGCCATCGGTGTCGCGGGTGAACGGCAGTACGTCGATGCCGAGCACGCCGCGACGGGCCAGCGTGTCGCGGATGCCGGGCGGCACCACGCCCAGGTCCTCGCCGATGACGATGCAGCGATGGCGCCATGACGCCAGCGCGACCAGATTGAGCAGATCGTCCAGCGGACAGCGCAGGTAGGCACCGGCGGACGAGGGCGCGCCGCGCGGCACCACCCACAGGCGCATCAGGCCGAGGATGTGGTCGATGCGAATCCCGCCGCGGCCGCGCATCGTCGCATCGAGCAACGCGCGGAACGGCGCGAAGCCCTGGCGTCGCAAAGCGCTGGGGGCGTAGCTGGTGACACCCCAGACCTGGCCCTCGGCGTTGAAGGCGTCGGGTGGCGCGCCGAGTTCGAGCCCTTGCAGCACCGCGTCCGGGCAGGCGGCGGCCTCGGCGCCGGCCGGGTCGAAGCCCACCGCGAGATCGGCGATCAGCCCCAGGCCCATGCCGTGTTGCCGAGCGGCGTCCTGCACAACGTCCCAGCTCCCAGCCGCCAGCCATTGCGCGAAGCGATGCAGCGACGGATCGTCATCGCCAAAGTCGGCGGCGGCGTGCTTGGCGAAGGCGTCGAGCGCGGAACCGCCTGCGGCTTCGAACTGCGTCAATGCCGCACAGGCGGTCTCGGGCAGTCGATCGCGCGCCTCATGCAGCGCGCGCAGCCGACGCCAGCGCAGCCCGGCCGCGGCCGGCCAGTCGACGAGATCCGCGTCCGCGCCGTCGGTCGCGAACAACGCCAGCGCCGCGCACAGCGCGCGGACGGTGTCATCG
Organism: Luteimonas sp. gir; assembly: GCF_037198055.1. Lineage (NCBI taxonomy): Bacteria > Pseudomonadati > Pseudomonadota > Gammaproteobacteria > Lysobacterales > Lysobacteraceae > Luteimonas > Luteimonas sp. gir. The sequence continues at coordinate 44,582 of NZ_JBBAXQ010000003.1, read as the reverse complement.
CCGAGCACCAGGGCCGGTGCGGCGTGGACCGGATCGAAAAAGCGCCGATCGCTGGGCGAATACGGACTGTAGAGGCCGCCCGGCGGTCGCGCGGCATGCACCGGACTGAGCGCCAGCGCATCGCCGCCCGCGGCCGCGACCCGCTGCGCCCAGTCGAGCACGCCGGCGGCATCGCCGACGCCGCCATCGTCCACGGCGCGCGTGCCGTAGACCTGCAGCCCGACGCCCCAGGCACGCGGTGCGGGGATACCGAGCGCATCGGCGACGCCGAAACAGCGCGTCGGGGCGACCGCGAGCGTCTGCGTGCGCCCGTGCCAGACATATCGCCAGTCGCCGGGCCGGACCGGTGCGCGAGTGCAGCCGTCCGCCGGGACGGTGACCACATGTTCGTCGCCGTCCTCATGGATCAGTGTCAGTGTGGCGCCGGCCGGCAAACGACAGGCCATGCCGGCTTCGGCGGTCGCCAGCGGCGGTGGGATCGCGTCGGCAGCGGCGCATGCGCGGCGCGCCGCCTCGATCGCCGCCGGTGTATGGGTCTGCAGGCCCAACGCCGTGAGGATCGCGCGCAGTGCGCCGTCGTCGACAATGCGCGCGCGGCCGGCGGCGTCCTCCCATGCGCGGCACAGCCCGGCGGCGTCGGCCAACGCATGGAGCGCGGCGTTCATGCCCGCCCCCAGCGCAGCGCCGTGGTGTCGGGCGGCACCTGTGACGCATCGGGACCGCCGTCGCTGCGGTAGTGGCCGAGCGGGGTCGCAAGCTCCGGCTCGAACGCGACCGGCGTCGTGCCCAGATTGCAGACCAGCTCCATGTGCCACGTGCCATCCGACCAGGCCGCGCGCACCGCGGCCGGCGCGATGGCGCGCGCGCCCTGTGCGCGCAACGCGCGAAGCCGCGGTACCAACTGCGCGCGGCGCACCGCCAGCAGGTCGGCGAACCAGGCGGCCCATTCGGCGCCCGGCCCGGCCTCGGCCTCGCCCGGGTCCAGACGCGCCAGTTCGAACGTCGCGAGCGCATTGGGGTCCGGGATCCGCGCGCGCGCCTGCGGATCGGCGAAGGCGGCGAACGACGCGAACTCGCGGCGCCGGCCTTCGCGCACCGCGGCATCGAGCGGCGGCGGGAAATCGGTGAAGAACGGAAACGGCGCGGTCGCCCCCCAGGGCTCGCCCATGAAGAACAGCGGCACCATCGGCGTGAGTGCGGTCAGCGCCAGCGCCGCGCGCAGCCGCGCGGCCGGCAGCTGCGACGCGAGCCGATCGCCGAACGCCCGGTTGCCGATCTGGTCGTGGTTCTGTGCGAACGCCACGAAATGCTGCGGCGGCACCTGGGCACTGGGTTCGCCACGCACGAGGCCGCGTGCATCGGCCTCGCCCTGGAAGGCGAACCCCTCGCCAAGCACGCGCGCCAAGTGGGCGGCCGGCGCATCGGCGAACGCGGCGTAGTAGCCCTCGGTCTCGCCGGTCAGCAGCACATGCAAGGCATTGTGGAAGTCGTCGTTCCACTGCGCGTCGTAGCCATCGCCGCCGAGCCATGAGGCCGTGTTGTGTTCGTTCTCCAGCACCAGGTGCACGTGCCGCTGCGCCGGTATCTCGGCGCGCAGCGCAGCACGCAGGGTCTTGAGGAACGCCGGCGGCGCGATTGCGTGCACGGCGTCGAACCGCAGCCCGTCGATGCGGTATTCGTGCAGCCACATGCGCGCGTTGTCGATGAAGAAACGCTGCACCCGGGGCTGGCGGAAATCGATCGCCGCGCCCCACGGCGTCGGCGTGTCGCTGCGGAAGAACACCGGCGCGTAGGCCGGCAGATGATTACCGTGCGGACCGAAGTGGTTGTAGACCACGTCGACGAACACCATCAGGCCATGTCCGTGGGCTTCGTCGATCAGCGCGCGCAGTTCGTCCGGCGTGCCGTAGGCCGAGGCTGGCGCGTACGGCAGCACGCCGTCGTAGCCCCAGTTGCGCGCGCCCGGGAACTCGCCCAGCGGCATCAACTCGATCGCGGTGATTCCCAGCTTCGCCAGCCGCGACAGCTGCGCACGCACGCCGGCATAGCCGCCGCAGGCGCCGACGTGCAGTTCATAGAGCACCGTCTCGTTCCAGGGACGCCCGCGCCAGTCGTCGTGGCGCCAGCGATAGGCCGCCGGATCGACGACCGCGCTCGGGCCGTCGATGCCGTCGGGCTGCCAGCGCGAGGCGGGATCGGGCACCAGCGCGTCATCGAGCCGGTAGCGATAGCGCAGGCCGGGCGCGGCGGGCTGGTCGAGCACGAAGCCACCGTCGCCGTCGGCACGCATCGGCACCGGCGCACCGTCCTGGGGGACCAACCAGGCCTGCGTACAGGCAGGCGCCCAGATCGAGAACCGCACCGTGCCGTCAGCCTGCAGTTGCGCGCCCCAGGCGCCTGCCGGCGTGCTCACCCGAGGCATTTCAGCCAGATCGTCGCCAGCGGCGGCAGGGTCAGCCGCAGTGACTGTGCGTGACCGTGCATGCTTTCGGGGGCGGTGACGGCATCACCGCCGTTGCCGACATTGCTGCCGCCGTAGTGGGCGCTGTCGGTATTGAGAATCTCGCGCCAGCGCCCGGCATGCGGCACCCCGACCCGATAGCCGTGGCGAACTTCTGGGGTCATGTTGCTGACCACCAGCACCGGACGTCCGCCGCCGGGACGATGGCGCAGGAAAGCGAACACGCTGTTGGCGTGGTCGTCGCCGACGCTCCAGTCGAAACCCTCGGGCCGGTCGTCGGCGACATACAGTGCGGAGTGCGCACGCAGCAGGGCATTGAGATCACCGACCAGGCGCTGGATCCCGGCATGCCCCGGGTCGTCGAGCAAGTGCCAGTCCAGCGCACCGTCGTGGGCCCACTCGCGGCGCTGGCCGAACTCGCCGCCCATGAACAGCAGCTTGCGGCCCGGGTGCGCCCACATGAAGCCGAAGTAGGCCCGCAGGTTGGCACGCTGGCGCCAGTCGTCGCCGGGCATCTTCGACAACAGCGCGCCCTTGCCGTGCACGACCTCGTCGTGCGAAAGCGGCAGCACGAAGCGCTCGGAGAACGCGTACACCATGCCGAAGGTCATCTCGCTGTGGTGGTGCCGGCGATGCACCGGGTCGCGCTGCATGTACTGCAACGTGTCATGCATCCAGCCCATGTTCCACTTGTGCGAAAACCCCAGGCCACCCTCCTCCACCGGCGCGGTCACCCCGTGCCACGCGGTCGATTCCTCGGCCATGACCCAGACGCCGGGATGGCGGGCGGCCACCTCGGTGTTGAGCCGGCGCAGGAACGCGACCGCCTGCAGGTTCTCGCGCCCGCCGTGTTCGTTGGGCACCCACTCGCCGTCGCCGCGGCTGTAGTCGCGGTAGAGCATCGAGGCAACCGCATCGATGCGCAGCCCGTCGAGATGGAAGCGTTCGATCCACTCCAGCGCGCAGCCGATCAGATAGCCCGAGACCTCGTTGCGGCCGTAGTTGTAGATCAGCGTGTTCCAGTCACGATGCAGGCCTTCGCGCGGGTCGGCGTGCTCATAGAGCGCGGTGCCGTCGAAGCCCTGCAACCCGTGTGCATCGTCGGGGAAGTGCGCGCCGACCCAGTCGACGATCACGCCCAGACCAGCACGATGGCAGGCATCGACGAAGCGGGCGAAGCCGTCGGGCCCGCCGTGGCGCGCGGTCGGCGCATACAGTCCGGTCGGCTGGTAACCCCAGGAGCCGCCGAACGGGTACTCGCCGACCGGCAGCAGCTCGACATGGGTGAAGCCCAGCCCGGCGACATAGGGCACCAGCTGCGCGGCGAGCGCGTCCCAGTCCAGCGATGCGCCGTCGGACGTCCGCTGCCACGACGCCGCGTGGACTTCGTAGATACTCATCGGCAGGTCGGCGCGTGTCTCGCGCTCGGCCATCCAGGCCTGGTCGGTCCACGCGAATGGCCCTTGCTGCGGGACGATCGACGCGGTCGCCGGCGGCAGTTCGGCCTGCCGCGCGAGCGGATCGGCCTTGTGCGCCAAGCGCCGGCCGTCGCCAGTGACGATCGCGAACTTGTAGCGCTGCCCGGCCAGATCCTGCGGCAGGAACAACTCCCACACGCCCGCGGTATGCCGCAGGCGCATCGGATGCCGGCGCTCGTCCCAGGCGTTGAAGTCGCCGACCAGGGCGACCCGCTGCGCATTCGGGGCCCAGACCGCAAAGCCGGTGCCGGGCACGCCATCGAGCGTCCTGGCATGGGCGCCGAGCGCGCGGCGCGTCGCATCGGGATCGCCGTCGCGCAGCGCATGCAGCGTCGCCTCCTCCAGCACCGGGCCGAACCGGTACGGGTCCTCGGTGATCTGCACCGCGTCAGGCCATTCGATGCGCAGGCGGTAATCGGTCCCCGTCGCCAGCCGCGCCTCGAACAGGCCGCGCGGATCGCGCGCGCGCATCGGCGCCAGCACCGCACCGGTCGCGTCGACCAGCGCCGCGCCGTGTGCCCCGGGCAACAGCGCGCGCACCGTCATGTCACCATCGGCCTGGACGTGCGGGCCGAGCAGCGCGAATGCATCGGCGGCGCAGGCCTCGAGCAATGCGTCGACTTCTGGCCCCAGGTCGTCCGAGGCATGCGCCGGATCGTGGCCGGCGCTGGCAGATCCGCTCATGCGGCGCGCGCCGCGGTGCGCGCGTAGAGGTCGGCGTAGCGCTGGCCTGCGTGCTCCCAGCCCGAGGGCACCAGCATCGCGGCGCGACGCATCGCCGACATCAGACCCGGCAGCCGCCAGGTCCGGAACGCGCGTCCGACGCAACGGCGCAGCGCATCGGCCGACGGCTCGGCGAACAGGAAGCCGGTCACCCCGTCGTCGACGGTATCGATCAACCCACCGGTGGCATGCGCGATCGGCAAGCTGCCGAAGCGCTGAGCGTACATCTGGCTCAGCCCACAAGGCTCGAAGCGCGAGGGCATCAACAGAAAATCGGATGCGGCATAGACGCGTCGCGCCAAGCTCTCCTCGAAGCCGATCATCGCCGCCATGTGCGCCGGATAGCGGCCGCACAGCGTGCGCACCGAGCGCTCGATCTGCCGTTCGCCCTGGCCGACGAACACGATCTGGCCGCCGGCGGCGGCGATCTGCGGCGCTACCTCCACCACCAGGTCCATACCCTTCTGGTGCACCAGCCGAGACACCACCGCAAACAGCGGTCCGCGGCTCTGCGGCAGATGGAACTCGCGCCGCACCTGCTCGGCGTTGACGTTCTTGCCCTGCCACTGATTGACGCTGAAGTGCACGGGCAGATGCGCATCGGTGCGCGGATCGTAGCTGGCGTCCACGCCGTTGATGATCCCGCTCAGGCGCCCGGCCGCGGCGCGGCGTGCGAGCAGCGCATCGAGTCCGCAGCCCAGCTCCGGGCCGGTGATCTGGCGCGCGTAGCTCACGCTCACGGTGTTGACCTGGTCGGCATGCACGATGCCGGCCTGCAGGAACGACAGCCGGCCGTAGAAGTCCAGCGCCGGCGCGGCGGCCTCGGGAATGCCCAACTGTGGCGCCATCGTCGCCGGAAACAGGCCCTGGTAGGCGAGGTTGTGGATCGTCAGCAGGCTGGGGACCGCGATCCCCTCCCAACGCAGGTAGCCGGCGGCAAGCGCACACGGCCAGTCGTTGAGATGCAGCAACCGCGGCGTCCAATCCAGGCCAGCGCGGCCGGCGGCGATCTGCGCGGCTGCATGCGACAGGGTCGCAAAGCGCACTGCATTGTCGTCCCAGTCGGTGCCGGCATCCGAGACATAGGGTGAGCCCTCGCGCTCGAACAGCGCGGCGTTGAGCAGCACGTAGACCGGCAGGCCGTCGGCCTGGCGCACCAGGCCGATGCGGCAGGCCGGCAATGCGGCGCTGCCGGCGATCTCACCGACGATCTCCAGCGCGCCGGCCTTCTCCAGTACCGCCGGGTAGCCCGGAATCAGCACCCGCACGTCATAACGCGCGCGCAACGCGCGTGGGAGCGCAGCGGCCACCTCGCCCAGACCACCGGCCTTGACGAAGTCGCTCATCTCCGACGTCACGAACAGCGAGGGTTGTCGCGCTCGCGCGGTGACTGCGATCCGGGCGGTCGGAGCGGAACGGGCGAACCGGCCGCGTGCATCGCGTTGGCGCTGCAAGCCGCGAACGGTCTTGGCGCGGACCACGGGTCCTGGGTGGTCGATGGGCTGTGGCATGACGAAGTCCGATAAGCGTGGCGACGAACGGCCGTCATACGGCGCGCTGCCCGGGCAGGGCGGCGATCCATGGCGGGATGGCGTGTGGGGGAGTCACCGGCGACGGGACGATCGTCCCGGCCTTGAATCCACTATGGGAATGCGCCAATAAAAGCGTCGTGAAGCGGGCATGGCCGCGATGTGACGCCTGGGACGAACTTTCGCCATCTCGGAAGCAGGCAACGGGCACAACGATGCGATGAATGCGCTGTGGGGACGCTGCCCGTCAGCGCTGCGCCTGAATCGCGCACGCGGATCGATCGCGTTCTGCCTCTCGATCTACAGGCCGGTTGCCTCGACACTGCCGCGCGCCGCATGGCCGATGGCGCGAGCGCAAGGCCGGTTGACCATCTCAGTCGACGTGCGCGTTCGCACCGGGCGCGCGGCGTGCCGGCGTCGCCGTCGATACTGGCACCACCTGCACCTCGGCCTGCGTGGACGGCACACCGCTCGCGCCGACCTGCGAGCCTTCCACCAGTTGCGTGCCGTGTTCGCTCGATTGGCTGACGATGCGCACCAGCTCGCTCGACCCATCCGGCCAGACCACACGGAATGTGGCCCCGGGCGGCAACGTCCGAAACGGGGTCGGGCTCTGCGCGCGATACAACGCGGCCACCTGCGCAGCGCCGAGGCGGCGCTGTTCGGGCGGCGCCTCGATGGTGGTCTCGGCGACTTCGGCCAGGCCACCGTAATGGTCGCCGATCGCATCGACGACCACCCCTGCGACCGCGACCGAGTAGCCGAAGAAGACCGCAGCCCAGAACCAGAACCGTACCCTGCGCGAAAACGCCCGCTGCTTCATCTCATCACCATCCCGACCTGCCGGTCGCGTCGTAGTTCAGCTGTCATCTCTTCGATCTGTTCGGCGTCCTGCGGCGGCGACGCCTCCCGGACGAACGCCGAGAAATCCTGGCTCTCATCCTGAGCGCAGATGCCACCCTCGGCGCAGTACCGGGTCATCAGCGCCCCGTCACCGCTGCAATCCAGGCCCAGGCCGCAGGCCGCGTTGTGCCAGGCGGTCTCCGCGTTCTGGGAGCCGGCCACGCGACCGGCCAGCGCCGGATCCCCGGCCGCCGCCTCGCCCATCGCCGGGGCCAGTGCGGTGTAGGCATCCGGGTCGGCCGATTCGAGCACGCGGTCGACCAGCCCCCGGCGATAGTCCTCGTCGTCGGCCAGCGGCGCGCCCATCGACAGCAACGCCGCCTCGGCCGGCAGGCTGCCGGCCAGCGCCGCCTCGCGCCGTTGTTCCACCAATTGCACGAAACTCGGCGCGTCGTCGGCGACGAAGCGGCCGCAGCGGCGCTCGATCCGGGCGCGCGCGTCCCGCAGCGGGCGCGCGGCCGGCAGGGGCAGACTGGCGAGCAACAAGGTGTCGCGTGCGTAGTCGACCGGCGCCCGGGCATAGCCGGCGCAGTACTCATGGATCCGGCTGACCAGCCAGCGCGCCTCGGCGTCGCCGCTCTCGGCCAGCGGCAGCAATCGCTGCGCGAGTGCGAACAGATCCTGCGACCGCTCGAAGGCCTGCCGCGGCGAGACCGGGACCGCCGAGGCCACGCGCTGCGAGGTGGCATGGCGCGTCGTCCGTCCCAACCGTGGGGTCGTCTTTGTCGCAGCCCCAGACACCCGCGACATGGCGAATGCATCGCCAACCGGCGCCGCGTCACGGCTCCGGTTCGCCGCAGCCGGTGCATCGGCACGCGAGAACGCCAGCCCCAGGACCACGGCGGCGGCGAGCACGAGGGCGGCGGCGACTCTCAGATGCAAGGTGGGCTTCCGGCAGGTCCGGGCAGGAGCGGGATCGCCCACGCCGAGCCATTCGACCTGGGCGGCAATGCCGCCGGCGCGCGCAGAACCGGGCGGGACCGCGATTGTAGCCCATCGCGGCAGCCCACCCGGGCGGGATCCCAGCCGCAATCTGTGACTGCCATCACGTCACCGCACGCGAGCTCACACACCCTGCAGGGCGGACCTCAGTGGTGGCGTCCGGCGCTCCCTTCTGAGACGCGCGTTGACATGCTGCATGCACCCGCCGCCCGCAAGGTGATGTGCCGCCCTTTCTCGGAGCCCGCCATGCGTCCTACGCCGTTCGTGCGCCCGCTTGCCGCCGCCCTCGCCTCGCTGGTCCTGTTCGCCGCCGCCGGCTGCGACCGCCGCGATCAGCAAGAAGCGCTATCGACCGACCCGCAGACCGTGCCGCCGCCCGACCACGCGGCCACCCGCAATCCGGACGCGGGCGCGGGCGTCACCGCTCAGGACGTGGACGGCGACCGCACCGCCGCGCCCCCGGCCGACAGCGTCGAGCAGGGCCCGCTGTCGGAACCCGTTGGCGACCCCGCGCCGCCGCCGCCCGACCCGCCGCCGGCCCCTTGAGCGACACTGCGGCCTTTACGCGCCGGGACATGGGACCGAAGATGCCGGCCCCACGTCGCGGAAATTCACCATGCCTCACCTCGAACTGAGCCTGCGCTGCAGCGAAGCCGAGCAGCCACGCTATGCGCGCGCGCTCGAAGACGTGGGGGCCCTGGCGGTGACGATGCTCGACGCCGACGCCGATACCTCCAACGAGCAGGCGATCCTGGAGCCGGGCGTGGGCGAGACACCGTTGTGGAACTCCGTGGTGCTGACCGCGTTGTTCGAGGTCGACACCGACGCGCTGGCGCTGCTGGCCGCGCTCGAGTCCTTCGACGGCGGGCTCGACTGGACCCGTGCCGGCTTCGCCAAGGTCGAGGACCAGGACTGGGAGCGGGCCTGGATGGACCAGTACGTGCCGCTGCGCTTCGGCGCGCGCACCTGGATCGTCCCTTGGAACAGCGAGGTCCCCGAGGAAGCCGGCGACGATGCGGCGATCGTCCGCCTCGATCCCGGCCTGGCCTTCGGCTCGGGTACCCACCCCACGACCTCGCTGTGCCTGCAGTGGCTCGATGGGTTGGCCACCGATGGCGTGCTCGACGGCTGCACCGTGCTCGACTACGGCTGCGGCAGCGGCATCCTCGCGCTCGCCGCGCTCAAGCTGGGCGCCGCGCAGGCGATCGGCGTCGACAACGATCCGCAGGCGCTCCAGGCCTCGGGCGACAACGCCGCGCGCAATGGCGTGGACACGGCCCTGACGGTGTTTCTGCCCAGCGACGCGCCACAGGCGAGCTATCCGGTGGTGGTCGCCAACATCCTGGCCACCGCGCTCGATGCCCTGGCCGAGACGCTGGCAGAGCGCGTCGCACCGGGTGGGCGGATCGCGCTGTCGGGCATTCTCGACGGCCAGGAAGAAGCGCTGCTGCGACGCTATCGCCCCTGGTTCGAGCAGTTGGCGGTCACGCGCGAAGGCGATTGGGTCCGCATCGACGGCGTGCGGCGCTGAGCCCGCATCCGCGCAAGCCCATGCTTCAATAGCCGGATGTTCATCCATTGCCGGCACTGCGGCGACCTGGTCGCCACCGACCGGGCGACCGGCCTGCCACCGGCGCGCTGCCCGCGTTGCGCCGGTGTCTTGCATGCCGCCGCCCCGCCCGAGCCGACGGTCTCGGTAGCCAGTCTGCTCAGACCGCGCCCCGACCCCGCGGCGCCGCCGATGGCGGTGACGTCCGCCGCGGCGCCGCCCGCGCCGCCCGCCGAGCCGACGCGCAAGGCATCCTCCCCGCCCCCGGACGACGCGTCGCGTACCGTCCCGAGTTTCGCCCGCTCGCGTGTCGCCGCTGCCTCGCCCCGCGCACGGCGATGGCTGTGGGTCGCCGCTGTTGGGCTGGCCCTGCTGCTGGTCCTGCAGGGCCTGCTTGCCGAGCGCGCGCGACTGGCTGCCCACCCGGCCTGGCGCCCCGCGCTGGAGCGCCTGTGCGGCGCGCTGGGCTGCGCGCTGCCGCCCTGGCGCGAGCCCGCGGCGCTGGCGCTGCTCGCGCGCGATGTCCGTGCCGAGCCCGAGGATCCGACCCGTCTGCAGGTCAGCGCGGCCTTCCGCAACGACGCGCGCTGGCCGCAAGCCTGGCCGCAACTGCGGCTGGTGCTGTCAGACATCGATGGCTACGTGATCGGCAGCCGCGTGTTCACGGCCCAGGAGTATCTGGGCGGCGCGCCGCCTGCGCCGACGCTCGCGCCCGGCGCCACTGCGCACGTTCGCCTGACGCTCAAAGAGCCTGGGCCCGGCGCGGTCTCGTTCGCCTTCGAACTGCTGTAGACAGGCCTGTACCGCTGGTCGGCGCGTTTGTCCGGTCGCCGCGCCGCACGATAGACTCACCCAGCCGCCATGCCCGCGCTGCCGACGCCACCCGCCGTCGGCGCTTTATCCGCTCGAGAGCCGCCTTGAACGCAGACCGATCCGACAGCAGCACGCGCGAGGCGCCACGGACCCCGCTGCGCGAGCATGTCGCCACCTCGATCCAGCGCTATCTGGGCGATCTCAACGGCAACGACACCGACAACCTCTACGAGGTCGCACTGCGCGAGCTGGAGATTCCGCTGTTTGCCGAGGTGCTCAATTTCTGCGATGGCAATCAGAGCCGCGCGGCCGCGATGCTGGGCATCCATCGTGCGACGCTGCGCAAGAAGCTGCGCGAGTACGGGTTGACCCAGTAACGCCCGCCACGCAGGGCGCGCTGGCCGCGGCCGCTATAATCGCGGGCTCTTTCCGCTCCGCAGCCACCCCATGACCGTCTCCGCTTCGTCCGGCGCGCCCGTGCAGATCCGCCGCGCCCTGCTGTCCGTTTCCGACAAGACCGGCCTGCTCGATCTGGCCCGCGCGCTGGCTGCGCGCAACGTCGAGCTGCTGTCGACCGGCGGCACCGCCAAGGCGCTGCGCGAGGCCGGGTTGGCGGTACGCGACGTCAGCGACGTCACCGGCTTTCCCGAAATCATGGACGGACGCGTCAAGACGCTGCACCCCAAGGTCCATGGCGGCCTGCTGGGGCGTCGCGGTACCGACGATGCGGTGATGGCCGAGCACGGCATCGAGGCGATCGACCTGCTGGTGCTCAACCTCTATCCGTTCGAGCGCGTGGCCTTTGCCACGGATGCGAAGTTCGACGACATCGTCGAGAACATCGACATCGGCGGGCCGGCGATGCTGCGCGCGGCCGCGAAGAACTTCGCACACGTCGCGGTCGCGACCGACCCGGCGCAGTACCCCGCACTGATCCAGGAGCTCGATGCCCACGATGGCGCGCTGTCGGCCGCGACCCGGTTCGCATTGTCGGTCGCCGCATTCAACCGCGTCGCTCAGTACGACGCGCGCATCAGCGATGTGTTGTCGGCGATCGCCGAGCCGTCGGATGCCGGCGCGGCCAAGCGCGCGCCGTTCGGCGGCCAGAGCAACGGCAACTTCGTCAAGGTCATGGACCTGCGCTACGGCGAGAATCCGCACCAGCAGGCCGCGTTCTACCGCGACCTGTATCCGGTGCCCGGCACGTTGGCGACCTTCACCCAGTTGCAGGGCAAGGAACTGTCGTACAACAACATCGCCGACGCCGATGCTGCGTGGGAATGCGTGCGTCAGTTCGATGCCCCGGCCTGTGTGATCGTCAAGCACGCCAATCCCTGCGGCGTCGCCGTCGGTGCGGCCTGCGGCGATGCCTACGAACTGGCCTACGCCACCGATCCGACTTCGGCCTTCGGCGGCATCATCGCGTTCAACCGCAAGCTCGATGCCGCGACGGCAAAGGTCATTCTCGATCGCCAGTTCGTCGAGGTGCTGATCGCGCCCGACTTCGATCCCGCCGCGCTCGATTACGCGACCAAGAAGGCCAATGTGCGCGTGCTGCGCATTCCGCACGGCGATGGTCGCAACAACACCGACGTCAAGCGCGTGGGCTCGGGTCTGCTGATGCAGACCGCCGACGTGCGCGAGGTGACCGCCGACGAATTGAAGGTCGTGACCCAGCGCGCGCCGACCCAGGCGCAGTTGGGCGACCTGCTGTTCGCCTGGCGGGTGGCCAAGTTCGTGAAGTCCAACGCGATCGTCTATGCCAAGGACCAGCGTACGATCGGTGTCGGCGCCGGGCAGATGAGCCGGGTGTACTCGGCACGCATCGCCGGCATCAAGGCGGGCGACGCCGGCCTGGTGGTCCCCGGCTCGGTCATGGCCTCCGATGCGTTCTTCCCGTTCCGCGACGGCATCGACGCCGCGGCCGAAGCCGGCATCACGGCGGTGATCCAGCCCGGCGGCTCGATGCGCGACAACGAGGTGATCGCCGCAGCCGACGAACACGGCATCGCGATGGTGTTCACGGGCGTGCGTCACTTCCGGCATTGATGCCAGCGGGGCTGGCATCAATCCCAAGGTTCGCTGCGCAAACCTCGGGCCCCGGCCAGCGGCTTCGCTTTCCCTCCGCGCCGATAGCGCGGAGGGGGCTTTCGAGCGCTCACTCCGGCCTCGCGGTACGCGCGCTATGGTCGGCGCCCATCCGCTCATGGAGGTTGCGATGGCACGTGCATCTTGGTGGTACCCTGCGTCGAAGCGCGGTTGGCCGGTCGTACTGGCCACGACGCTGGCGTTGACCGCCTGCGGCCAGGCGCAGCCCCCGGCCGCCGCAGCGCTGCCGGCGACGACGGCCGAGGCGGTGGCCACACCTGTACGTGAGCCGACCCGCGTCGACGGCACGGCGGCCGATGACGGCGAGCCCGTGGGCCTGCCCGGCGGCTGGGTTCGCGACTACCTGGTGACCCAGTACGGCGAACTCGCGCAACTCGTCGGCACCTGGCCGGGCCACCCGGTCGCTGCCGGCCTGGGTGAGGACGCGGCCGAGCGCGAGGTCTGCGCACGCGCTGCGATCGGCACTGCCGACACCCCCGCCGAGCTGGTCGCGGTCTGCGGTGTCCCCGACGGCGCCGGTCATGTCACCGGTGCGCTGGTCGACCTCTTCCTGCTCGAGGCCGACGACGGCCGTGCCGTGGCCGCGGCCCGGCAGCACCTCACCGATTACGGCAGCAGTGGCGACGTCGCCGACGTGCGCGTCCAACGCTTTGGCGCGGCGCTGTACGGCGTGATGATCGAGGACGGCTTCACCGGCCAGGGCATCACGGTCGGCGCCCGCAGCCTCCTGTTGCCGCACGCGGGCGGCTTCCGCGAAGCGGCGACGGTGCGCAGCAGCCTCGAGCATCCCCAGGCGCCGGACGACGCGCTCGATCTCGCCTTCGACCTGACGGTGGACGACCGCGACCGGAAGGCTCCCGCGTGGCCACTGGTGATCCGCGAACACGGCGAGGCTTGCGGCCGATACGTGGACCGCGAATACCGGCTGGCGTTCGACCCGGCCACCGGTACCTGGCCCGTCCCCGCGGCATTGCAGCGCGACAGTTGCGATTGAGTGCAGGACAGATCTACCGCGCGCCTACCGCGCCCGCTGCGCAGGGCCGATAGACTAGTCGCCCCTCCGCTTCTCTCGGCTACGCATGAAGAAGGTTCTGGTCATCGGTTCGGGCGGCCGCGAGCACGCGCTGGCCTGGAAGCTCGCACAGTCGCCGCAGGTCGGCGAGGTGCTGGTCGCACCGGGCAACGCGGGCACCGCGCGCGAGGCCGGTTGCCGCAACGTCGATGTCGCCGCCACCGATCTGGACGCATTGCTCGCGCTGGCACGCGACCAGGGCGTGGCCTTCACCGTCGTCGGACCCGAGGCGCCGCTGGTCGCCGGCGTCGTCGACCGGTTCCGCGGCGCCGGCCTGCGCATCTTCGGGCCGACCGCCGGCGCCGCGCAGCTCGAGGGCAGCAAGGCGTTCGCGAAGGATTTCCTGGCCCGCCACGGCATCCCGACCGCCGCCTATGCGGTGTTCACCGATGCCGACACCGCGATCGAATACGTGCGGCAGCACGGCGCGCCGATCGTGGTCAAGGCCGACGGTCTGGCCGCCGGCAAGGGCGTCATCGTCGCCGCCACGCTGGACGAGGCGGAAGCGGCGATCCACGACATGCTTTCGGGTAACGCCTTCGGCAGCGCCGGTGCGCGCGTGGTGATCGAGGAGTTCCTCGACGGCGAGGAAGCGAGCTTCATTTCGATGGTCGACGGTACGACCGCGCTGCCGATGGCGACCAGCCAGGACCACAAACGCGTGGGCGATGGCGACACCGGCCCCAACACCGGCGGCATGGGCGCCTACTCGCCGGCTCCGGTCGTGACTCCGGATGTGCACGCGCGGATCATGCGCGAGGTCGTCGAACCGACCGTACGCGGCATGGCCGCCGACGGCGTGCCGTTCACCGGCTTCCTCTACGCCGGGCTGATGATCGATGCCTCCGGCGCGCCGAAGGTCATCGAGTTCAATGTCCGGTTCGGCGACCCGGAAACACAGCCGGTGATGATGCGGCTGACCTCGGATTTCGCCGCGCTGATCGAAGCTGCGATCGACGGCGCGCTCGCTGGCGTGCAGGCGCAGTGGGACCCGCGCCCGGCGCTGGGCGTGGTCATGGCCGCCGAGCACTATCCCGATACGCCGCGCACGGGCGATGCGATCAACACCTGGGACACGCCGCCATTACCTGACACCAAGGTCTTCCATGCCGGCACCCGGCTCGACGCACACGGCCAGGCGGTGACCGCGGGCGGGCGCGTGCTGTGCGTCGTCGCGCTCGGTGAGTCTGTGGCCGATGCCCAGCATCGCGCCTACGGCGAGATCGCCGGCATCTCCTGGCCGGGCGAGTTCCATCGCAAGGACATCGGCTGGCGCGCGATCGAACGCGAGCGCAGCTAAGGCCCCACCGCGCCGAACCCGCACGACCGTCCCGCGCCCGCATGCCCTCCCCGATCAATGAGCGCCTGACCCGGCTGTGGGCCCATGAGAAGGCCAGCACCGCGCTGCGCGTATCGATCGCGTTCGGCGGTGCGATGGCGCTGTGCTGGCAGTTCCAGCAGTTGGCCGCATTGCCGGCGGTGTTCCTGGGCATCATCGCCAGCGCGATCGCCGAGACCGACGACAACGGCTTTGGCCGGACCAAGGCGGTGCTGCTGTCGCTGCTGTGCTTCGGCGCCGCTGCCGGCGCGATCACGCTGCTGTTTCCCTACCCGCTGGCCTTCATTGCCTGCCTGGCGGCCACCACGTTCGCACTGACCCTGCTCGGCGCCCTGGGCGAACGCTACGCATCCATCGCCCAGGGCACGGTGGCGCTGATGCTGTATGCGGCGATCGGCATCGACCAGCACGGCGTTGGCGACGCCGAGGCAGCCTGGCGCGGCGCGGGCCAGTTGCTCGCCGGCGCGGCCTGGTACGGCGCGCTGTCGATCCTGTGGACGATCCTGTTCGCCAACCGTCCCGTCCGCGAGCGGCTGGCCCGGCTGTTCGCCGAACTGGGTCGCTACCTGCAGTTGAAGGCGGCGCTGTTCGAGCCGATCCGCGACCGTGACCTGCACGCACGCCGGCTCGCGCTGTCGGAGCAGAACGCGCGCGTGGTCGCGGCGCTTGAGGCCACAAAGAACGCGATCATCAGCCGGTTCGGTCGCTCCGGCCGCCCGGGCGTGCAATCGGGGCTGTACTTCCGCCTGTACTACATGGCGCAGGAATTCCACGAGCGCGCCAGCTCGTCCCACTACCCTTACGAGGCGCTGGCCGAGGCGTTCTTCCACAGCGACGTGCTCTACCGCGGCCAACGGCTGCTCGAGCTTCAGGGCCGCGCCTGCCGCGCGCTCGGCGAGGCGATCCGTCTGCGCCGCCCGTTCCAGTACGGTGCCGGCACACGCCAGGCGATGGTCGATCTGCGCCAGTCGCTCGACCACCTGCACGCGCGCGGCGACGGCCGGCAGACCCGCTTGCTCGCCTCGCTCGAATCCTTGGTGCGCAATCTGCAGGCGATCGACCGTCGACTGGCCGAGGACACCCTGTCCGACGCACCGCTCGATGGCATGGACACACGCCTGCGCGATGCCTCGCCGCACACCCTGCGCGAGATGGCCACGCGCCTGGGGCGGCAGCTGAGCCCGACCTCGGTGCTGTTCCGGCATGGCCTGCGCATGGCGATCGCGCTGTGCGCCGGCTATGCGGTCATGCATGCGATCGGCGCACGCAACGGGTTCTGGATACTGCTGACCATCGCTTTCGTCTGCAGACCGAGCTTCGGTGCGACGCGCCGGCGCCTGGCCCAGCGCATCGCCGGCACCCTGCTCGGCCTGGCCGCCACCTGGGCGTTGATGCAGCTGTTCGTCGGCGTGGAGGTCCAGTTGCTGCTGGCGTTGCTGGCCGCGGTGGTGTTCTTCGTCAGCCGCACCGATCGCTACGCGCTCGCGACCGCAGCGATCACGGTGATGGCGCTGCTGTGCTTCAACCTGATCGGCGATGGCTTCGTGCTGATCTGGCCGCGCCTGCTCGACACGCTGATCGGCTGCGCGATCGCCGCGGCCGCCTCGTTCCTGATCCTGCCCGACTGGCGCGGCCGGCAACTCCACCTGGTCATGGCCGGGGTCGTCGATGCCCACGCGCGCTACCTGGGCCAGGTCTTGGAGCAATACCGCAGCGGTATGCGCGACGACCTGCCCTACCGAGTCGCCCGGCGCGACATGCACAACGCCGAGGCGGCACTGTCGGTGGCCTTGTCCAACCGGCTGCGCGAACCCGGACGCTACCGGCGCGACCTCGACGCGGCCTTCCGGTTCCTCGCCGTGTCCAATACCGCGCTCGGCTATCTGTCGGGACTGGGCGCGCACCGCGGCACGCTGGACAGCGAGGCCGATGAGGCGGTGTTCGCGGCTGGGGCGCATCTGCAGCGCGCGCTGGCGCAGATCGCGGCCGCGCTGTCCGCGCGCCGGGCGCCCCCGGCCGTCGACGCAGCCGCGGAGACCGCGATGGCCGAGGCGCTCGAACGCGCCGGCGATGCCACGGACGATCCGCGGCGCCGGCTGCTGGGCACCCAACTGGCCTTGCTGCTGCGCCTGCTGCCGGATCTGCGCAACGCCGCCGAGGCCGCTGGTGCACCGGCGGCGAATTCTCGCCTCGCGGCGGCCGGCTGAGCGGCCGTGACATACACGCCGACCCGATGACGGCCGCCACCGCGCGTGCCATTCTCCAGGCCGTTCCCACCAGGCCCACCGCATGATCCCAGGCAACGCCACGCTGACCATGTCCGTGTTGATGACGCCGGACATGGCCAACTTCTCCGGCAACGTGCACGGCGGCACGCTGCTCAAGTATCTCGACGAGGTGGCCTACGCCTGCGCCAGTCGCTACGCCGGGCGTTACGTGGTCACGCTGTCGGTCGACCAGGTGACCTTCCGCGAACCGGTCCATGTCGGCGAACTGGTGACGTTCCTGGCCTCGGTCAACTACACCGGCCGCACGTCGATGGAAGTGGGCATCAAGATCATCGCCGAGAACATCCAGGCCCGCTCGGTCCGCCACACCAACAGTTGCTTCTTCACGATGGTCGCGGTCGACGCCGACGGGCGCCCGGTGCCGGTCCCGCCGCGCGAGCCGGTCAATGCCGAGGAGCGCCGGCGCTTCGAGCAAGGCCGGCAGCGGCGCCAGATCCGCCAGGAACTGGAGCAACGCTACCGGGCGGTCCGTGGCGCGAGTGATGCGACGCCGTGACCGCATCGCACCATTGCGCGCCATGAAGCCGTCTGGTCGGACTGCAATGCCGACCTGCTAGGCTCCGCGCAGTCCGTCCAGGAGCCGCCATGTCAGGCCAGTCCCAGTTCGCCCTACTGCGGCAGCGGCGCTTCCTGCCCTACTTCACGGTCCAGGCGCTCGGCGCGTTCAACGACAACGTCTACCGGCAATCGGTGATCGCGCTGCTGTTCTTCCTCGGCGTCGGCACCGCGGAGCGCACGCTCTACACCAATCTCGCGCCGGCGCTGTTCATCCTGCCCTACTTCCTGTTCTCGGCGATCGCCGGCCAGATCGCCGAGAAGCTCGAGAAGCAGAAGCTGATCGTGATCACGACCGCGATGGAGATCGCGATCATGTCGTTGGCCGCCGC
Source organism: Luteimonas sp. gir (assembly GCF_037198055.1). Taxonomy (NCBI): domain Bacteria; kingdom Pseudomonadati; phylum Pseudomonadota; class Gammaproteobacteria; order Lysobacterales; family Lysobacteraceae; genus Luteimonas; species Luteimonas sp. gir. The sequence continues at coordinate 26,489 of NZ_JBBAXQ010000003.1, read as the reverse complement.
GGGCTTCCTGCTGCAGAGCATGCCGGTGCTGCTGGTCGCGCTGTTTCTGACCGGCACCCAGTCGACCCTGTTCGGCCCGGTGAAGTATTCGATCCTGCCCTCGGTGCTGCGGCCCGAAGAGCTCACCGGCGGCAACGGCCTGGTCGAGATGGGCACGTCGATCTCGATCCTGGCCGGCATGATCTACGGCGGCCTAGTGTTCAAGCTTGCCGGCAGCCACGGCCCCGAAGCCGCTGCGGCCTCGGTGGTCGCGCTGGCGGTCGCCGGCAACCTGGTCGCACGGCTGATCCCGAAGGTGGATGCCGGCGCGCCGACGCTGACGATCAACTGGAACCCGATTCCCGAATCGCGGGCGGTGATGCGCCTGGCCAGGCGCCAGCTGGCGGTGCGCAACGCGATCCTGGGCGTGTCCTGGTTCTGGTTCGTCGGCACGGTGCTGACCGCGCAGTTGCCGACCTACGCCGAGGTCTATCTGGGCGGCGTGGTCAACGACACCGCGCTGTACATCTTCGCGCTGGCCCTGTTCTCGGTCGGCGTGGGCGCCGGCTCGCTGCTGTGCGAAAAGCTGTCCGGACGCATCGTCGAGATCGGCCTGGTGCCCGTCGGCGCCTTCGGTATCAGCGCGATGCTGCTCGACCTGTACTTCGCCCGGCCCGGCCTGCCGCCGCAGACCGGCCTGACAATCGCCGCCTTCCTCGACGCGCCCGGCGGCTGGCGCATCGTGGCCGACCTGATCGGGGTGGGCCTGTTCACCGGCATCTTCGTCGTCCCGCTGTTCGCGCTGATCCAGAGCCGCACGCCGCGTTCGGAACTATCGCGGGTGATCGCCGGGCTCAACATCCAGAACTCGCTGTTCATCGTTGCCGCAGCGGTGATCGGCGTGCTGGTACAGCGTGAGTCGCTGTCGCTGGGCGGCCTGACGCTGCCGTTGCCGGGCCTGACCGTGCCGCAGATGTTCCTGGCCCTGGCGATCGCCAACCTGCTGGTCGCGATCTGGATCTTCACCATCGTGCCAGAGTTCCTGATGCGCCTGGCCAGCATGCTGCTGGTCCGCACGCTCTACCGATTGCGCGAGCGCGACGTCGATCCGGCGATCCCGGCAGACGGCGCGGCCCTGATCGTCTGCAACCATGTCAGCTACATGGATGCGCTGATCCTGTCGGCGGCGATCCCGCGGCCGGTGCGGTTCGTGATGGACCACCGGATCTTCGCGATCCCCGGGCTGCGCTGGATCTTCCGGCACGCCAAGGCGATTCCGATCGCCGGTGCCAAGGACGACCCGGCGCTGATGCAGCGCGCGTTCGACGCCATCGATGCCGCCCTGGCGCAGGGTGAACTGGTCGGCATCTTTCCCGAAGGCCGGCTGACGAGCGATGGCGAGATCGCCACCTTCCGCACGGGGGTGGAGCGCATCCTGGCGCGCGCCCAGGCGCGCGGCCAGCAGGTGCCGGTGGTCGCGCTGGCGCTGCGTGGCATGTGGACCAGCATGTGGAGCCGGCACCATGCCCATGCCGGCAGCCGGTTCGCCCGCATGCGCGTGCCGCGGCGCCTGCGCGCCCGCATCGAGGTCGTCGCCGCACCGCGGATCGACGCGTCGGCCGATCTCACCGCTCCGAGGCTCGAGGCCGAGGTGCGGGCGCTCCGCGGCGATGCCGCCTGAGCGTATGCCCTCTGCCCGCCGGTGTCCGGCTCGGGTACGCTTGCGTCCATTCAGGTCCGCCCACGTCGGACCGACCGTTCTCGGGGAGCCACATGCCAATCGGGCCCACGTCATCGAAGCCTGCACAGCGCGTGCGCGCGTGCAGCGCAGCGTCGATTTCCGCCCCCGTCTCCGCCGCCCTGTTCAGCGGGTGGCGTGCCAGACGGCCGGTTCCATGCCGCCCGCCTGCAGCAGGTGACAGGACGGGACCTCGGCGTCCACATCTCCACGACGCCGTCTCCACCTAGGCTGCACGCGTTGCCCCAATCCGAGCATTCCGTCACACCCTCCCGCCATCCTCCAGGAGCGCACCACCATGAGCACCATCCCACCGCCCCCGCCGCCGCCCAATCCCTATGACGCCCCCGGTACGCCGCTGCCCGGCACGCCGATCGCGCCGGGCACGGTGCCCAACCACCTGGCATGGTCGATCATCGCCACCGTGCTCTCGCTGTGCCTGTGCTGCATCGTCGGCACGATCCCGGGCATCGTCGCGATCGTGTTCGCCGCCAAGGTCAACACGCTGCTGGGCCAAGGCGATTTGGCAGGCGCACAGCGCGCGTCCAACACCGCCAAGACCTGGTGCTGGGTCACCACCGGCCTGTGCATCATCGGCCTGCTGTGGACGATCTACTCGCTGACGCTGGGTGGCGGCATGGAGCAATACCAGATGATCTTCGACCAGATCCAGAGCGACATCTGATGTCCCACGTGCACGGCCAGCGCCCCTTGGCGCGCGTGCGCGCCGCCACCGTCGCCCTCGCGGGCGGCGGTCTGGCGGCGGCCGCGACCGGTGTCTGGCTGCTGCGCACGTTCGATCCCAATGCCCCGGGCAGCCCCTTCCCGCCGTGCATGTTCTACGCCGCGACCGGATGGGTCTGTCCCGGCTGCGGCCTGACCCGCTGCCTGCACGCGCTGGTCCATGGCGACCTGCCGCAGGCGTTCTCAATGAACCCGCTGCTGCTGGTGCTGCTCGCGCTCTCCCCACTCGCACTCGCATGGCGCATGGGATGGCGGCCCGCCTGGCTGCAGCCGGTCGCTGCGCGCTTGTCGACGGCGACGTTCTGGCTGGTGCTGCTGTCGGTCTACTGGGTCGCGCGCAACCTGCCGTGGCCGCCGTTCACCTGGCTTGCGCCCGGCGGACTCGGCTGACAGCCCTTCAACCGGCCTCGGCGCCGGTCTGCAATGCGTACCAGCGTGCGATCAGCCAGCGCGAGATCGACAGCGCGGGCGACAACGACAGCTCCGGATTGGCATCGCGCAACGCCGCGCCGATCGCATCGGCATCGAACCAGCGCGCGTCCTCCAGCTCGTCGTTGACGCGCGGGACGTCGGGCTCGGCCTCGGCGAGAAAACCGAGCATCAGCGAGGACGGGAACGGCCAGGGCTGCGAGGCGAGATACCGGCAACTGCGCACCCGCACCGCGCTTTCCTCGAACACTTCGCGTCCGACCGTCTGTTCGAGCGTCTCGCCCGGCTCGACGAAGCCGGCGAGCGTGGAATAGCGGCGTGGCGCCCAGGCCGCCTGGCGGCCCAGCAGCAACCGCGTGCCGTCGGTCACCGCGACGATGATCGCCGGATCGGTGCGCGGATAGTGCTCGGTGCCGCATTGCGGACAGCGGCCGAGCCAACCGGCCCGCGCCCACTGCAGCGCCGCGCCGCAAGCGCCGCAGTAGCGGTGCCGCGCACGCCAGTGCAGCACCGCGCGCGCCTGTGCGAAGGCGGTGGAGTCGCGTAACGGCCACGATGCCGCAGCGCTGCGCAGATCCACCACCCCGTGTACCGACAGGCCCTCGGGCGCATCGCCCGCAGGCAGCGCAAACCAACCCTGCTCGCCGTGCAGGCCGAGGAACACTGCAGAATCCGGGCGCTCGCCCAGCGCGGTCCCGGTCAACGCAGGGGGCGCGCCGTCGGCGTCGACGGCCGCATCGCCATGCGCATCGAGCACCAGCACACGCGCCTCGGGCCACAGCCGCGACAGCACGGCGCTGTCGGTACGCAGATGTTCGGCGCGGTCGAGCGGCGCCTCGACGAAACGAAAGTCCATGCGCAGATTATGGCCGGCCGCGGTGTCGCGATGGCGACATGGACCGCTGAGTCGTGCACCGACCGGCGACACTCGCGCCGGCCAGCCGCCCGCCGGTCAGACCGTGAAGCTGCTGCCGCAGCCGCAGGTCGACTTCGCGTTGGGGTTGCGGATCGTGAACTGCGCGCCGTGCAGGCTCTCGACGTAGTCCACCGCTGCGCCCATCAGGTACTGCAGGCTCAGCGGATCGACCACCAGGGTGACGTCGTCGGTGACGATCGCCAGATCGTCCTCGGCGCGCTCTTCGTCGAACTCGAAGCCGTACTGGAAGCCCGAACAGCCCCCACCCTGGATATAGACGCGCAGGTTCAGCGCGGGATTGCCCTCGCCTTCGATCAACTCGCGCACCTTGGCCGCCGCGGCGGGCGTGAATTCCAGCGGCCGCTCCAGGGACTGGTAGCCGGGGCCCTCGATGGTCAGCACTTCGCTCATGGCCGACAGGATGAGGGGGCCGGCGGCCGCGTTCAAGGCTCGGGCGCGGAACGCGGCGTCACGTCTGCCCAGCTGAACGCGCGTTCCACGGCCGCGCCGCGGCCCTTGGGCGCGAGCCGCACGGTGACCCGCAACGGCTGGAAACCGGGCGGCAACACGATATCGCCCTCGACCTGCTGGAAGTACTTGAACGCATACGGCACGCCGGGCGCGTCGGCGCGCTGGCGCAGGTCCGACCAGGCCAGCGTCTGCAGCCGGCCGTTGCGGGTGCCCTCGATCGCCAGCCGCATCTCGCCCTCGCTGGCCGCATCCCGGGCCAGGCTCTGGGTGAGCGTGGCGGTGTAGTGCCAGCCCTGATCGGTCCGGGGCTGCATGCGCAGCTCGTGGACGCTCAGCTCGCGCCCCTGCGAGGTCGAGCCGACAAAGCGCTCGTAGAACGCCACGTCGGCGCGCAACGCGGCGATCTCCTCGTCGCGTTCGGCCAGCGTTCCCTGCAGCTCGCGGTTCGCGTCGCGGCTGATCTGGTCGGAGCGCGTGAGCGTGGCGACCTGCTGCTGCAGCTCTTCGATCTGTGCGGCTTGGGCGGCGAGCTGGCGCTGCGGATGCGCAGCCCCGGGCGCGAACACCTGCCACGCGCCCCACAGGCCGAACAGCAACGACACCGCCGTCACGCCGAGCAGCACGCGCGCCCAGCGCGGGCCATGCGGAGGGCGGGCGGACGCGCCGGGCGAGGCCGGCGTCGGGGACTGCCCGGTGGGCTCGGGTGGGATCATCGGACAAGGTATAGCGAGCGCGGCGAAGCGCAGTCAAGCCGCCGCGCTCCCTATACTCGTTGCCATCGCGCCGCGCTCCGCGTTGCGGCGAATCGGAGGTCGCGATGTCGGAAGCCCATCTGTTCGCGATCGGTGTGGTGCTGGCGTGGCTGGCCGGCGTGCGCGCCTATCTGACTGTCTTCGGGGTCGGGGTCGCCGGCGCGCTCGGCTGGCTCGACCTGCCGCCCGCGCTCGAGGCCACGGCCTCGCCCTGGGTGCTGGGCGTGTCGGGCGCGTTGGCGGTGGCCGAATTCTTCGCCGACAAGATCCCCGGCGTCGATTCGGGCTGGGACCTGCTGCAGACGCTCGCGCGCGTGCCGGCGGGCGCCTTTCTCGCCGCGGCCGCGCTGTCGCCGGACGGCGAGCTGGGCGCCGGGATGCTCGCCACCGGCGCGGGCGTGGCGCTGAGCAGTCATGCGCTCAAATCGGGCACGCGGCTGCTGCTCAATCTGTCGCCCGAACCGGTCAGCAATGTCGCCGCCTCCTCGACCGAGGACGCGGTGACCGTCGGCGCACTCGGGCTGGCCCTCGCCTCGCCCTGGCTGGCCCTGGCGCTGGTGGTGGCGATCGGCCTGAGCGGCCTGCTCGCAGCGGCCTGGCTGTGGCGCCGGGTGTTCGGCCGTGCCCGCAAACGCGCGGCCGTCTTGCCGCGCTCCTGATCGCGGCCGGGTAAAGTGATCACTTCCCAAGCTTCTCGTTCTCGCCACGCCATGCCCGATCCCGACAAACCGCAACGCGCGGAGTTCCCCCCCACTGCATATTGGAGGCGGTGGGCCGCCGATGCCGGCCGCCCGTCGCTGCCCGAGGCCGCCGACGCGACTGCTGCCGAGCGCGGGGACACGGCTGCGGTGTTGAACGACGACGGCAGGCCGTACCGGGTGCTGGTGGTCGAGGACGATCCGAGCCAGGCGCTGTTTGCCGAGAGCGTGCTCAACGGCGCCGGACTGCAGGCCCGTGTGGTCGCGATCGCCAACGAGTTCCTGTCGACCGTGGCCGAGTTCGCCCCGGACCTGGTGCTGATGGACCTGCACATGCCGGGCATGGATGGCGCCGAACTGACCGCGCTGCTGCGCCAGCAACCGGCGCACCGGCATATCCCGGTGGTGTTCCTGACCGGCGATGTAGATCCCGAGCGCCAGTTCGAGGCGCTGGAAGTGGGCGCCGACGATTTCCTGACCAAGCCGGTCCGGCCGCGCCACCTGGTGTCGGCGGTGCACAACCGTATCCGTCGCGCCCGGACCCTGCAGCAGATGCCCGATCCGGGCCGTAGTCCGGTCACCGGCCTCAACAGCCGGCTGCAGTTGCTGCAGCAACTCGCCGAGGCCATCCCGGCGCACCCGCGCGGGGTGCTGGCATTCGTCGAGATCGAGGGCATCACCGCGCTGCGCGACCGCTACGGCTACGCGGGGCTTGAGACTGTCCTCACCGACGCCGGCCGCCACCTGCATCACCTGGTCGAAGGCGCGGCGGCCACGCGCCTGAACGACAACACGTTCCTGGTGTTCGCGCCGCAGATCGACCGGACCGCGCTCGACGCCTGGGCGCGCGGGCTGCGCGACGGGATCGGCAGCCACCCGTTCCCGCTCGCAGGCCAGAGCCTGCGTCTGCGTGCGCTGATCGGCTATGCCGATCTCGCGCACGCCTACGAGGACCCCGGCACCGCGCTGGCCGCCGCCGAGCAAGCCCTGCGCGATGCGCGCGGCACGCCGGCCGGCATCGCGGTGCACATGCCCGCGCCGCCCGCGGGCGGCGACGACGCGACCCCGTCGTTGTCGGAAGACCTGCGCGGCGCGCTCGACGAGGGCCGCATCGAACTGGCATTCCAGCCGATCGTCTCGGTCGCCGGCGGCGACGAACCGCAGTACCAGACCCTGCTGCGGCTGCGCGGTCGCGATGGCGAGCTGCATTCGGCCGCGCGCATCCTGCCGGCGGCGGAACTGGCCGGGGTGCTGTTCGACATCGACCGGCGCGTGCTGGAACTGGCGATCGCCACCCTGGCCGAGCGCACCCAGCGTGGCGGCACGATGCGCCTGTTCGTCTCGCAGTCCTCGCGCAGCCTGGTGCAGGCAGGCTATGCCGACTGGCTGCTGCAGCGCCTGCGCGATGCCGGGATTCCGGGGGCTGCGCTGGTCATCGACGTGCGCCAGGACGATGCGCTGATCCATGCGCTGTCGCTGCAGGAATTCTGCGCGCGCATGGTCCCGGCCGGCGTCCAGCTGTGCCTGGGCCAGTACAGCGACGGCGAGGAGGCCAACGCATTGCTCGCGCAACTGCCCTTGGGCTTCGTGCGCCTGTCGGGCCGGTACTCGCGTCAGCTCGACGAGCCACGCGTGCGCGACGAGATGCGCGGCGCGGTCGAACGTGCGCACCGGCTCGGACTGCAGGTGATCGGCCAGCAGGTCGAGAACCCGCAGGCCGCCGCGACGCTGTGGATGAGCGGCATCGACTACATCCAGGGCAACCTGGTACAGCGCGTGGCCGACGCCCTCGACTTCGACTTCCACCACTCGGTGCTGTAGCCGCGATGGCGCTCTCTGCCTTGCGCCGCGGCGCACTTCTGGCTGCGATCGCAGCAGCGGTGGCCGCGTCGCTACACATGCTCGCGATCCCCGGCCCCTGGCCGCTGGTGGCCGCCGTGCTGGCGGCCGTGGCCGCGGCGGCGGTGTGGGCGCTCGGCGCGCCGCTGCGCGCGCAGCGGCAGGCCGTCGAGGACGCGCAGGCCCAGGCGCAGCGCGATACCCAGGCCTGCGCACAGTTGCAGCGCGAGCTCGATGCGCACACCCATCTGGAGCAGCAACTGCGCCAGGCCAAGACGGCGGCCGAATCGGCAGTGATGGCCAAGGGCGAGTTCCTGGCCACGATGAGCCACGAGATCCGCACGCCGCTCAACGGCATCACCCCGATGCTCGACCTGCTGCTGCACGCGCCGCTGCCGGCCGACCACCTCGAACTGGTCCGCACCGCTTATCTGTCGGCGCAGCAGATGCAACGCATCGTCGACGACATCCTCGACTACTCCAAGCTCGAGTCCGATCGGCTCGACCTGGAAGTCACCGGCTTCAACCTGCGCGAACTGCTGCAGAGCGTGATCCAGCCGATGGACCGCCAGGCCCAGGCCAAAGGGCTGCGCATGCAGTTGCAGATCGATCCGGCGGTGCGGCTGGCGGTGTGCGGGGATCCGGTGCGGCTGCGCCAGATCCTGAGCAACCTGCTCAGCAATGCAGTGAAGTTCACCGAACGCGGCGGCATCACCGTGGACGTGCGGCGGCTGGGTGAGACCGCCACGCATCACCGGCTGCGCTTCGAGGTCCGCGATACCGGCATCGGCATTCCGGTGCAAAGCCAATCGCGGCTGTTCCAGGCCTTCAGCCAGGCCGACGCATCGACGACGCGGCTCTACGGCGGCACCGGCTTGGGCCTGGCGATTTCGCGGCGGATCGTCGAACTCATGGATGGCAGCATCGGCGTCACGTCCGCGGCAGGCGCGGGTTCGACGTTCTGGTTCGAGATCCCGCTGCGCAAGGCTCGAGGCGATCTGCAATCGGGCGCCGGCGCATCGGGGCCGGGAGCCGCCCTGCTGCTGACCGCCGATGCGCGCCTGCGCGCCCGCCTGTCGATGCTGCTGTCGGACTGGGGCCTGCGCGTGCAGGCGGTCGAGACCACGCACGAAGCGCTCGAACAGCTGCGCCAGGGCGCAGGCGCCAGCCCGTCCGCGGCCTGGACGATCGTCGTCGCCGACCTGGCCGGACTGCGCGATGGCGGCGTCGCGCTGCGCCGCAATCTCGCCCGGCATGCCGACTACGGGCAACCGCGGCTGGTCTGCCTGCAGGGGGACGAGCCGGTCGACGGCCCGGACGACGAGGCTGTCGTGCTCCACCGGCAGGCCCCGGATGTGCGCCTGCGTGAGGCGGTGCTGGGCGAGTCGGTGCTCGGCGACGCATCGGACCCCGTGCAGCCCGCACCGATGCCGCCTCCACGCACTGCCGCGCCCAGAACACCACCGTCCGCGGGCCTCGCGCCGCAAGGCGGCGCTGCACTGAAGCCGCGCGTGCTGCTGGTCGAGGACAATCCGGTCAATCAGATGGTCGGGCAACGCTTGCTGGACGTGCTGGGCCTGCCCTGCGACACCGCCGGCAACGGCGAGATCGCGCTGGAGAAGCTCGCCGACGGCGGCTACGACATCGTGCTGATGGATTGCCAGATGCCGGTGTTGGATGGCTATGCCGCGACCCGGCGTTGGCGCGAGCGCGAGGCCGCCTCCGGCACCGGGCGCCGCCTGCCGATCGTTGCGATGACTGCCAATGCGATGGCTGGCGATCGGCAGAAGTGCCTGGATGCCGGCATGGACGATTACCTGGCCAAACCGGTCACGCGCAGCGAACTGGCGCGTTGCCTGGAGCGCTGGTGGCCGGCCGAGGCGGGGACGGGCGCTGGCACCGGGATGATGCCGGCCGCTACGGAAGCTGAGACGCCGCCGGCCACGCCAGTGACCGCCTCGCCCACCTCACCGCCCGCGCCGGCATTGCCGGACGCGCCGGGGCCTGATGTCCTCGACGGCGAGGTGCTCGACGACCTGCGCGATCTGCTCGGCGACGATGTCGACCGACTGGTGGCGGTGTTCCTCGACGACACCCCGCGCCTGCTCGCCAGCTTCAATGCCGCGGCCGCGGCAGGCGACCAGGACGCGATGCGCGAAGCCGCGCATTCGCTCAAGTCCTCGAGCGCGAATCTCGGCGCGCTGGCCCTGTCGGCGGAGGCGAAACGGATCGAGGCGGCGGCGCGGGCGGGAACGCTGCGTGAGGCCGAAGACGCGGCCCGGCGACTGGACGCAGCGTTCGCACACGCGCGTCAGGCACTGCTGGCGCGGGCACCGGCCGCCAGCTGATCGGCGCGCCGGACGCGCGCCCGCACCCAGGGGCGATCAGTCGTCGCCCATCTGGCTCTGCAGATAATTCTCTTCGCCGATGCGATTGATCAGGTCGAGCTGCGTTTCCAGCCAGTCGACGTGTTCCTCTTCGTTTTCGAGGATGTCGGCCAGCAGCTTGCGGCTGACGAAATCGCCGACTTGCTCGCAATGCGCGATCGCCTCGCGCAGCACCGGCAAACCGTCCATCTCCAGCGCGAGGTCGCATTCGAGCATCTCGCGCGGCGTCTCGCCGATGCGCAGCTTGCCCAGTGCCTGGAAGTTCGGCAGCCCCTCGAGAAACAGAATGCGCTCCGACAACGCGTCGGCGTGCTTCATTTCCTCGATCGATTCCTTGTACTCATGCTTGCCCAGCGCCTCCAGGCCCCAGTGCTTGAGCATCTTGGCGTGCAGGAAGTACTGGTTGATCGCCGTGAGTTCGTTGTACAGCGCCTGATTGAGGTAGCGGATGACCTGCGCGTCGCCCTTCATCGCGGTGCGTCCTGTCGGGGGAAAGGCGCCACTCTAGCTGGACGCGCACGTCGATGAAGGAACGCGAATCGTGCGCATTCCTTCGTGCGACTGGAGGGGCTTAGGCGAGCGTCAGGCGGCCGAGGCGATCAGCGGCAACTCGAGCGTCGGCGCGCGCGCCGCGTGGTACTCGTCGAGCAGACTGGCGGCCATGTCGGTGCAGCTGCCGCAGGTGGCGCCACAGCCGGTGCGCATCGTCAGCTCGGACACTTCGCGGCAGCCGTGCGCAGCGGCCTGGCGGATCTGGGTGTCGGTGACGCCGTTGCAGATGCAGACGAACAAGGCTGCGGTCCTGGCCGGGGCTGGGAGCCCTATTCGGCCACAAACGAGAATCACTGTCAAATGAGAAACGTTCAGCTGTGTCCGTCGGAATCGCGGTTGCGCAGCGCTTCGAGGCGACGCGCACGCCGCTGCGGCCGCCGCCCCCGGGGGCGCTCGACCGCGGCCTGCGGAATCGCCTGGGTCCCGGCAACCTTGCGCGCGTACGGCGCCAGATGCCGCAGTGCGCTGACGTAGACGCCGCGCTTGAACACCACCACATGATCGAGCGGGTACCAGAAGTCCACCCACCGCCAATGATCGAACTCTGGCTTGTCCGACAGGTCGAGCCGCAGATGGGTCTCCTCACCGACGAACTGCAGCAGGAACCAGACCTGCTTCTGGCCGATGCAGACGATACGGTCGTTGCGACGGATCGCCCGCTGCGGCAGGCGATAGCGCAGCCAGCCGGGCGTCGCCCCGAGCACGGAAACGTGCTCGGGCAACAGCCCGGTCTCCTCGCGCAACTCGCGGTACATGGCCTCGAGCGGCGTCTCGTCGGTATTCATCCCGCCTTGCGGGAACTGCCAGCCGTCGCGGCGCACCCGGCGCGCCCAGAACACGCGCCCGTCCGGGTGCATCAGCACGATGCCGACATTGGGTCTGAACCCGTCCGGATCGATCACGATGCGGACTCCTAATACGATTGACTGAGCGTCACTGTGCTCGACTCTGCCACGGGTCCGGCGGAGCGACAAGCGGTCGCAGCCTCCGGTCGCGCCCCGCCCGCAGCCGCCTCGCATGGCGGCGTTCAGGTCGGGGGCGACGGGTCTGCGTGCCAGATCCTCGGGCGAGGTTGCAAACGTGGCGAGCCGGCGCCAGGACAGTGGCCGGCGCGCTGCGCCAGGCGCGGCTGCCGGCGAATGGTGCAGCGCAGGCGCCTGGGCGCCGCAGGCGAAGGGGGCACAGGCACGCGGCGGCGTGCGCCGATACCGGGCGCGATCGGCGGGCAGATCGCAGACAGCAAAAACCCGCCGGGCGGCGGGTTCTCGAGGCAGCCCCGATGGTGGCTATGGGTGGACTCGAACCACCGACCCCAGCATTATGAGTGCTGTGCTCTAACCGGCTGAGCTACATAGCCATCGGGCGCCGTCGCGTTCGCGACGAGCCGCGCATTCTGCAACGCGCGGCGGCCCGCGTCAACGGGCCACCGCCCTCAATCAGCGGGCGGTCGCTGCCGCCGGAGTCTCGCGCAGGCCCAACTGGTCGAGCATGAACGCGTACATCTCGGCCGACTCGCGGTAGCGGCGGAAACGGCCCGACTTGCCGCCGTGTCCGGCCTCCATGTTGGTGCGGAACACCACCGGATGGGTGCCGGTGTTGACGTCACGCAACCGCGCGACGTACTTCGCCGGCTCCCAGTACTGGACCTGCGAATCCCACAGCCCGGTGCCGATGAACATCGCCGGGTAGGCCTTGGCTTGGAGGTTGTCGTAGGGCGAGTAGCCGAGGATGTAGTCGTAATAGCGCTTGTCTTCCGGGTTGCCCCATTCGTCGTACTCGTTGGTGGTCAGCGGGATGCTCGGGTCGAGCATCGTCGTGACCACGTCGACGAACGGCACCTGCGACAGGATCACCCGGTACTTCTCGGGCGCCATGTTCGAAATCGCACCCATCAGCAGGCCGCCGGCGCTGCCGCCGTAGGCGGCGACGCGGTCGGGCGCCGCATAGCCGCGCTTGACCAGGTCGTCGGTGACGTCGATGAAGTCGGTGAAGGTGTTGACCTTGTTGAGTAGCTTGCCGTCGTCGTACCAGGCGCGGCCCATTTCCTCGCCGCCGCGGATGTGCGCGATCGCATAGACCATGCCGCGGTCGAGCAGGCTGACGTTGGTCACGCTGAAGCCCGGATCCATCGAGGCACCGTAGCTGCCATAACCGTACTGCAGCATCGCCGCCGTGCCGTCCTTCTCGAAGCCCTTGCGGTAGACCAGCGAGACCGGCACGCGCTGGCCGTCGCGCGCGGTCGTCCACACGCGCTCGGTGACGTAGTTGGCCGGGTCGTAGCCGATCACCGCCTGCTGCTTGAGCTGACGGCGCTCGCCGGTGCGCGTGTTGACCTCGAACGTCGTCGCCGGCGTGGTCAGCGAGGTGTAGCTGTAGCGCAGCCAGTCGGTGTCGGGCTCGGAATTGATCGACAGGCCCATCGCGTAGGCCGGTTCGTCGGCCTGCACGAACGTGTCGCTGCCGTCGGCCTTGAGCACGCGCACGCGGGTCAGTGCCTGCGCACGTTCCTCGATGGCGGTGAAGCCGTCGAACAGCTCGTAGCCTTCGATGTACACATCGTCGCGGTGCGGCACCAGGTCGGTCCACTGCCGACGCGAGGTCGCATCGCTGGGCGCGGTGACGAGCTTGAAGTTCGTCGCCTTGTCCGCATTGGTGCGGATCACCCAGCGCCCGCCGTGATGGTCGGCGTCGTATTCGACATCGCGCGCGCGCGGCGCGAGCACGGTGAACGTCTCAGGATTGTCGGCCGGGGCATAGCGCAGTTCGCTCGACACGGTGCTGCCCAGGCCGATGACGATGAAGCGGTCGTCGCGGGTGCGATCGATGCCCATGTAGAAGCTGTCGTCCTTCTCCTCGTAGACCAGCACGTCGTCGGCGACCGGCGTGCCGAGCACGTGTTTCTTCACGCGCACGGTGAGCAGGGTCTCCGGATCGTTCTCGACGTAGAACAGGGTCTTGCCATCGTCGGCCCAGACCAGGTTCGCCGACACGCCGGGAATGGTCTCGGGATAGATCTCGCCGGTCTCCAGGTTCTTGAAGCGCACCGTGTACTGGCGCCGGCCATTGGTGTCGTCGGCGTAGGCCAGGATACGGTTGTCGCGGGTCACGTCCCAGTCGCCGACCGCGTAGTAGTCCTTGCCCTCGGCAAGCTGGTTGACGTCGAGCATCACCTGCTCGCCGGCGAAGTCGCCCTTGGCGTTCGCGGCCTGGATCGACAGCGCATCGACCCCGGGACCGTCCGCGCGGCGCGCATGCACCGGGTAATCCTTGCCGGTCTCGAAGCGCGCGTAGTACCAGAAGCCGCGATCACGGTACGGCACCGAGCTGTCGTCCTGCTGGATCCGGCCGACGATCTCGTCATAAAGACGGTCCTCGAGCGGCTTGAGCGGCGCGAGCATCGCATCGGCATAGGCGTTCTCGGCATTGAGATACGCCAGCATGGCCGGATCCTCGCGCTTGTCGTCGCGCAGCCAGTAGTAGACGTCCTCGCGCGTCGCACCGTGCGGCGCCTTGACGGTATGCGGGCGCTGCTCGGCATCGGGCGGAACCGGCGCGGCGGCGTGGGTGACGGGAGAAACGCTCATCAGGCTCAGACTCGTCAGGATCGGCGCGGCCAGCAACGCGGCCGCGCGGGGGAAAGATGTCTTCATAGGTGGGTCCACTCGCTGCCGATGCAACGTCAGAAAGAACACCGGCCGCGAAGGCGGCCGGTGCACGATGGCATCACTTGCCCAGTTGCTGCCACAGGAACGTCAGGTAGAGCGCATCCATATGGGCCTGCTGGCGGTTGTTCGCCGCGCCGCCATGGCCGCCTTCGATGTTCTCGTAGTAGCGCACGTCCTTCCCGGCCTCCGACATCCTGGCCATCATCTTGCGCGCGTGGCCGGGGTGCACGCGGTCGTCGCGCGTCGAGGTCAGGATCAGCGTCGGCGGATAGTCCTTGGCCGGATCAAACAGGTGGTACGGCGAGAACGTGCGGATGAATTCCCACTCTTCCGGCTTGTCCGGATTGCCGTACTCGGCCATCCACGATGCACCGGCCAGCAGCTGGTGATAGCGCTGCATGTCGAGCAGCGGCACCTGGATCACCACCGCGCCGAACAGCTCCGGGTACTGGGTGAGCATGTTGCCGGTGAGCAGGCCGCCGTTGCTGCCGCCGCGAATGCCCAGGTGGGCCGGGGATGTGATCTTGCGGTCGATCATGTCCTGGGCGACCGCGGCGAAGTCCTCATACGCCTTGTGGCGGTTCTGCTTGAGCGCCGCCTGGTGCCAGCGCGGACCGTACTCGCCGCCGCCGCGGATGTTGGCGACCGCGTACACGCCGCCCTTCTCCAGCCAGCCCTTGCCCACGCCGCCCGAGTAGCCCGGAGTCAGCGAGATCTCGAAGCCACCGTAGCCGTAGAGCAGCGTCGGGTTGCTGCCGTCGAGCTGCATGTTCTTCGGGCGCACCAGGAAATACGGCACGCGGGTGCCGTCCTTGGACGTGGCGAAGTGCTGCTCGACCTCGTGGGTGCTGGCGTCGAAGAACGCCGGCATGGTCTTGAGGATGTCGGGCGCCTTGTCGCTGCCGACCTCCGCCAGCATCAGCGTGCTGGGCGTGAGGTAGTCGGTGACGGTCATCCACACCGCGTCGGACTCGTCACTGTCGACCGCGGTGACCGCGACCGTGCCCAGTTCGGGCACGCCGGCCAGTGCGCTGCGCGCCCAGCCATCGGCGCCTGGCGTCAGCACGGTGAGCGTGTTCTTGACGTCCTCGAGCACGTTGAGCACGAGGTGGTGCTTGGTCCAGATCGCACCGGCGAGCGAGGTCGTCTCGGTCGGCTCGAACAGCGCTTCGAATTCGCGCTTGCCGGCCATGAAGTCGTCGAACTTCGTCACCAGCAGCGAGCCCGCCGGATAGTCGCGACCGCCGACGTTCCAGGCTTCGCGCAGTTCCAGCATCAGCCAGTCGTGGTGGACCGACTTGTTGGCCGAGTTCGGCGCGTCGACCTTGGTCAGCTGACCATCGGCGCCGCGCAGGTAGAGCTCATCGTTGTAGAAAGCCAGCGTGCGGCTGACGAAATCGCGCTCGAAGCCCGGCGTGTCGTCGCGCATCGCGGCGATGTACATGTCGTCCGGCTTGCCCTCGTAGACCAGCGTGGCCTGGTCCATCGACTGGCCGCGCGCCAACTGCTTGACGATGCGCGGGTAGCCCGACGAGGTCAGCGACCCGTCGCCGAAATCGGTGTAGACGTAGACGTTGTCCTGGTCGATCCAGCCCAGTCCGCCCTTGGCTTCGTCACGGAAGAAGCCGCCATCGACCCAAGACTTGGTCGACACGTCGAACTCGCGCGTCACGTCGGCGTCAGCGCCGCCGCGCGAGAGCGCGATCAGGCAACGGGTGTAGGCCGGGCGCAGGCAGCTGGCGCCGTGCCACACCCAGTTCTCGCCCTCGGCCTTGTTGAGCGCGTCGAGGTCGAGCACGGTCTCCCATTTGGGCTGCGGCTTGCGGTATTCCTCGAGCGTGGTGCGGCGCCAGATGCCGCGCTCGTGGTTCCGGTCGCGCCAGAAGTTGTAGTACCACTCGCCCTGCTTGTAGGCGACCGGGATCTTGTCGTCGGAATCGTAGATCGCCAGCAGGTCGGACTCGAGCTGCTTGAACTCGGGCGTGGCGGCGAGCTCGGCCTCGGCCTTGGCGTTCTGGGTGCGGACCCAGTCGAGGGCCTTGTCGTCGGTGACGGCTTCGAGCCACTGGTAGGGATCGTTCACGGCGGCCTCCTGGGCAGATGCGGTGCCCATCGAGAGGCCGGCGGAGATCCCGGCGGCGAGGCAGAGCTTGGACAACAGGGACATGGCGCCTCCGGCGGGCGGGGATTCAAGTAACCCCCAACGCTAGCACGGGCATCGGCAGCCGCCGCATGACCAAAGTCACCCCTCCCCACGCCGCGGCCTCAGCGGCCCAACGGTAACCAGCCTGCTGCGGCGAGCGCGGCGCGCAGGGGTGTGGCCGTGCGGCGACGCGGCGCGGGCCGGCGGGCCGCCTGCGGAAGGCCTGGCCGACGCCGCCGCAAGACCGCTGACGAGGCCAGCTTGCGGCGGCGCGGCAGGCGAAGCACGCACCAGGTGAGCCAGGCGGCCGCAGGCATGCCGACCAGCCACAGCGGCGGCCAGCCGAATGCGGCGACGCCGCTGCGCAGCCCGGGAAACGACAGCAGCGCGACACTGCCCAGGAACAGCAGGCCGAGCAAGCCGGCGCCGACGAGGGCACGGGGATCGGAGGCAGGCGATTCGAAGACATTCGACATGGCGACAGAAGCTCCCAGCGCGCCCGGTTTGGGCCGTGCGGAGAGTCTGAGTCGCGCCCATCTCATGGACTGCGACATCGCCTGAGCGACCGGAAACGAGGGCGGTCGCGCCCTGCCCGATGTCGCGCCCCATGGACACGGCGCATGCCTTGCCCCGGCGACGGCATATCGGCCGCGCTTCCGACACAGCGCGGCGGGTCGCGCGACCGGGAGCGCCGATCAGCGCTCGTACTTCGACAGCGCCAGTTCCAGCAGCGAGCGGGCCTGCTCGCGCAGCGCGACGGGCTCGGCGATTTGCGCATCGGCGCCGTAATGCAACACGTCCATCAACAACTCGCGCGCATTGCTGTAGGGCACCTTGAGCTCGTAGCGGCCGTCGGGCAGGAACCGGCCCTGCTGTTGCGAATGCCAATGCTCGTCGGCGACCCAGCGCGCGGCGCGGGCCTCGAACAGGATCGTCGCCACGCCCTTGGGCGGGCCGGAGAAGATGCCGTAGCTGCCGGCCAGATGGGTGTCGAGTTCGGCATCCTCGATGTCGCGCGCCTGCCCGGGCAGCATGCGTGCGTTGGTGATGCGATCGACCGAGAAGCTGCGCAGCGCGTCGCGATCGTGGTCCCAGGCATCGAGATACCAGTTGTCGCGGTAGTGGGTGATGCGCTGCGGGGAGACCGTGCGGCGGGTGCGTTCGTCGGTCGAGCGGGCGCGGTACTCGAATGCGAGCTGGCGACGCTCGAGCACCGCCGAGCAGACGTTGCGGAACGCGTGCTCGTCCATGCGTCGGCCGCGATGCGGCACCACGCGCACGCGCTGCACCGGCCACTGCTTGCCGGCCGAGTGTTCGTCGAGCAGCTTTTCGATCCGCGACTGCAGTGGCGCCAGCGCGCTCGACAGCACGCCGCCGCCACTACGCGAGAGCAACTGCTGGGCGGCAAGCAAGGCATGCAGTTCACCCGAGCTCAGCCATAGGCCCGGCAACTCGAAGCGGTCGCCTTCGGCGCTGTCATAGCGGAAGCCTGCATCGCCATCGCCCACGACCGGCGCCATCAGCGCATCGCGCAGAAACGCCAGGTCGCGGTAGACGGTGGCGCGCGAGCATTCCAGTTCGTCCTGCAGCCGGGCCACCGTGACCGGGTAGCGCGAGGTCTTGAGGATGCGGTGCAACGAGAGGATGCGTTCGTATCGGTCCATGCGCCGATTATGGCCCGTCGTCGTGGCCGGCGGCGCGATGGCGCACCGGATAACCACGCGCTAACGCGTCGGCCCTAGACTCGCGCGCGGATCAGGAGACCGCCCTGCATGACGCACCCCAGACGCGAGCGCACCGGCGGGATCGCCGCAGTACTCACGCTCGCCTGCCACTTGGTGGTCCTGGCCTGGCTGCGGTCCGGCCCCGTCGGGCCACATGCCCCCCGCGCCGACGACCGACCGCTCCAGGTGGTCTGGCTCGACCCCGAGCCGGCGACCGCGCCTGGTGTCGCCCCGCCGCCCGCGTCCCGCGTGGCGCAAGCGCCGTCCGTGCCGTCCGTGCCGTCCGTACCTTCCGGGCCGTCGACCGCACCGACGCCGCGGTCCAGCCTGACCGCGGTCGAGATCGCGCCGGCCGCCGCCCCCGATGTCGAACCCTCCGCGGCGCCGCTGCATGCCCAGGCCCGGGCATGGGCACGCGCCCAGACCGCACCGGTCGACTTCGCCCCCGATCCCCTGCGCCATCGCGCGCCGCCACGCCCCGATGGCAACTTCGCGATGCGCGCGCCGATCTCGGCGCAGGACGTGGTCGAGGGCATCGGCGCGCTGGTGTTCGGCGGCGGACCGACCGACCCCTGCCCGCAGATCCGCCGCAACCTCGCCAATGCCGACCTCGGCGCTGGGCGGGCACTGGCCGAGGAAGAGCTTCACCGGCTGCAGCGCGACTGCCTGTAGCGGATTACGCGCAGCTCAGTCGCGCGCGCCGGCCTCGCGCACATGGGCCAGCGCCGCGGCAGCGACGCGCGCGGCCTGGCCGCGCAGCTCAGGCATCGCGATGCTTTCCCACAATGTGCCGATCCGCGGAATCCCCAACGTCCACAGACCCGGCACCGTCGCCCCCGAACGATCGCGCACACCGCCGGCAGCGTCGGTGTCGATGCCCATGCCGTGCGGCCCTGAACGTGCCAGCCCCCGTGCGTGCAACGCCGCCGGCAGGGTACCGGGCACCTGCGTTGGCCGTTTCTCCAGTCCGGTGGCGTTGACGATGCGATCGACCATCAGGCGCTCGTCGTCGTTGCGCCGACGGCGACGCCAGTCGAGCTGCCAGCGGCCGTCGTCGCACGCCGCCACCGTCATCACCCGGCCGGCATGCAGCGAGAAGCGACCATCGCGGCGCATCGCCTCGACCACCGCAGCCGCCTCGGGCGCGATGCGATGCCGGTGGATATCCCAGTGACGTACCCCGTGACGCAGAAAGCGGGCCTGCTCGGCCGGCGGCCAGGCCTGCCACAGCGTCTGCACTTGCGGGCGCAGCCGCTCGAGCGCGTCCTGCCAGGGCCGGCCCTGGGCCTGCGCCTCGGCAGCCCATCGCCGCAACAGGCGCATGCGCGCACGCACGCCCAACGGCAGCAATGGCTCGACGCCCCCGGCCTGCGGCACCGTCCCCGGCGCGTGGGCCAGCGGCAGCAGCCCGTGGCGCGAGATCGCAACGACCCGGCCGCGATGTCCATTGGCATGCAGCGTCAGCAGCACGTCGACCATGCTCAGCCCCGCGCCCACGATCGCGACGTCGGCCTCCGGCGCGATCGCGGCCACCGCGGCGTAATGCCAAGCCTCGATGATGCCGGGTGCGGCCGCGCCGACGCCGGACACCGGGAGCGCGGCCGGCACCCCGCCCGTCGCCAGCACCACCGCCCGCGCGCGCAGTTCGGTGTCTGCACCGGTACGCAATACAAAGCCGGACGCGGCCGGGCGTACCTCATCGACCGTCTCGGTCAGGCGCATCAGCGTGCCGGCCTGCAGCGCCGCTGCCAGGCGCGCCTGCAGGTAGTCGCCGTAGACACGGCGCGGCGCGAACGTCGCTGGCAAGGCCTCGGCCGGGAGTGCCGCCGTGCTTGGCGCCTCGCGCAGGAACGCCAGGAAGTCGTCCGGTCGGTCGTCGAACGCGCTCATCCGCGCGGCGTTCACATTGAGCAGGTGCTCGTCACGCGGTGTCGAATACGCCACGCCTTGAGCCAAATCCGGCCGCGGTTCGACGAGCGCCACGCGCAGGTCAGGAGTTGCGAGCAGGTGCAGCGCCACCAGAGCGCCGGCCGCGCCGCCCCCGATCACGGCGACATCGACCTCGGGAAGAGCAGGCTGGGACACGGCAGAATCCTTGGGCGCGGACCGGGCATTATCGCGCGTCCCGCTCCGCCACCCGGTTGCCCCGCACTGCGAACCAACAGCTGAACCCAGGACGCCGATCGATGGCCCTTGGGTTGGAAGCGTCGGACGCGCTCGGCATAATCGGCTGTAACCGATTTCATGAATGGCTGTCATGCTCGCTGGCTGGTGGCTGGCTTTCGCAGGCCTGCCGATCTACACACAACCGCTTCCGGCCGCACCGGAGCAACCGGCTGTGCTCGCCGTGGCAACGCGCCAGGTGCCGTTGCGCCGGCCGTGCTTCCGGCTCAAGTGCACGGACGCGGAATGGACCGCGAGCGCGGCCCGGCGCCGGATCTGGGCGCCGCGTGCGCCAGGCGTCCGCCCCAAGTCGGTCGCACCGCCCGTCATCCGCCTGCCCGATCGTCCGGCGATCGCGCTGTATTCGCCATTCGCGCAACGCGACAGCTTCCGCTCCGGCGGCAACCACGTGAAGTGGGACACCAGCTACGGGATCGAGGCGATCCGCAGCCCCGAGACCTCGTTGCGACTGGAGTTCGGCACCGGCGTGCGCATCGAGCCCTACACCGACTTCGGCACCGCGGTACCCGGTCCGGTGGCCCGGGGTCAGCTCCAGCTGTCGCAGGAACTGGGCCGCCGCGCGTCGTTCACCCAGCAGGTGCAGGTCGAGACCGGCCGCGAGAACACCTTCCTGCGGCAGACGCTGGCGTTCGACTACGAGCTGTTTCCGCAATGGACGCTGCGCTCGGACTTCGAGCTGCGCCACGACACCCTGGGCAACGGCGGCCGCGGCAGCACCGATACCGAAAGCTCGCTGAAGGTGCAGTACCAGTTCTGAGCGGCCAAGTCCGCCGCTCGCGCAGTCCTCAACCGGGCAGGAACGCGCCCGCGCCGCCTTCGAGCAGGCGGGCAGCCACCGCCGACCCCAGCGCCTCGCCCTCGCCTTCCGGGGCCTCGCCCCCGGCGCGAACCGCGCGGCCGTCGAGAGCCGAACCGACCAGCCCGTCGAGCAGGATCCGTCCACCGTCCAGCCGCGCGAACGCAGCGACCGGGACGTGGCAACTGCCATGCAGGGCCCGGTTCATCGCACGCTCGGCCTCGACGCAGCGACGCGTAGGGCCGTGGTCGAGCGCGGCCACCAGGGCCTGCAGCTGCGGGGTATCGTCGCGGCATTCGATCGCGATCGCGCCCTGGGCCGGGGCGGGCAGCCAGTCGGGCGCATCCAACCGTGCACGGATGCGGGCGTCCAGGCCGAGCCGCTGCAGCCCGGCGCACGCCAGCACGATCGCGTCATACTGCCCGCTGTCGAGCTTCGCCAGCCGGGTGTTGATGTTGCCGCGCAGGTCGAGGATCTCCAGATCCGGGCGACGCGCACGCAGCTGCGCCTGGCGCCGCAACGATGAAGTGCCCACGCGCGCGCCCTCAGGCAGGGCGTCGATCGATGCGAACGTGTTGCTGACGAACGCATCGGCGTGGTCGGCGCGCGCCAGGATCGCCGGCAGCGCGAACCCGGGCTCGAGCTCCATCGGCACATCCTTGAGCGAGTGCACGGCGCAGTCGGCGTCGCCGGCCTGCATCGCGATCTCCAGTTCTTTGAGGAACAGGCCCTTGCCGCCGATCGCGGCCAGCGAGCGGTCGAGCACCTCGTCGCCACGCGTGCTCAACGGCACCAGTTCGACCTCGAGGCCGGGATGGCGCGCGCGCAAGGCCGCGGCAACGTGTTCGCTCTGCCACAACGCGAGCGGGCTCTTGCGGGTGGCGATACGCAGTCGTTCCATCCGGCCATTATCGACGATCCCGGCACCGGGACGCGAACCGCTGGATCGCTAGAGCTGGCGCACCGCCTCGCGCAGCTGCGGCACGCAGCGCCGACTGACCTCGAGCGTGCGCTCGGCGTGGCGCAGCACGGCATGGACATGGCCCTCGGCATCGCGGCGCAGTTCCAGCAGTTCGTGCCGCGCGACCAGACAATTGCGGTGGATGCGCACGAAGCGGTCGCCGAACTCCTCCTCGAGCGACTTGAGTGATTCCTCGACCAGGTCCTCGCCGCGTGCGTGGTGCACCACGACGTACTTCTCCTCGGCCTGCAGGTAGCGGATGTCCTCGACCGGGATCAGCCGGAGGCTGCCGCGCAGCCGTGCGCACAGATGGGTCCGCTGACGGTCGGCCACGACCGATGCAGCCTCGCGCCCCGCGACGAACGCGCGTGCGCGCTCGACCGCCGCCTGCAGCCGTTCGGCACGCACTGGCTTGACCAGGTAGTCCACCGCGGCGGCCTCGAAGGCCTTGAGCGCGTGGGCATCGTAAGCGGTGCAGAACACGATCGCCGGCCGCGGCTCGAAGGCATTGAGATGCCGGGCCGCCTCCAGGCCATCGATCCCCGGCATCGCGATGTCGAGCAACACCAGCGCCGGCGCGTGCGCCGCACAGGCGTCCAGCGCCGCGCGACCATCGCCGACCTCGGCGACGACCTCCACGCCCGGCACCTGCGCCAGCAATGTGCGTAGCCGCTCGCGGGCGAGCGGCTCGTCGTCAGCGATCACGACCTTCATGGTCTTCCGCTCCCCTCAAGGCCCGGTCCTGCGATGGTGCCCCGACCGGCATCCGCACGCCAGCGGATCGGACCGCCGGGCGCACTGCACTGCGTCGCACCCGCGGCCCATGGGCCATGCCGCCGTCAGCCCGCGAACCGCGCGCTCAGCCAGTCGCCCAGGTCGGCGATCTCCTCGGCGCATACCGAGTGCGGCATCGCATAGGTCTGCCACTGCACATCGAAGCCGAACTGGCGCAGCAGCGCGGCGCTCTGCTGCCCGGCGATCGCGGGCACCACGGGGTCCTGCGTGCCGTGCGCCATGAACACCGGCTGCGCAACTGCGCCTTTGACCAGGGCATCGTGCGCCGTGGCGGCAGCGGGCAGATAGGTCGACAGCCCGACCAACCCACCCAGTGGCGCAGTGCGGCGCAGCCCGGCTGCGAGCGTGATCGCGCCGCCCTGCGAAAAGCCGGCCAGGATCACCCGCGCCGGCGGGACCCCGCGCTCGGCCTCACGGGCGATCAGCGCATCGACCTGAGCCACCGACGTCTGCACGCCGGCCTCGTCAGCGCGATTGCCCAGGTCGATGTCGACGATGTCGTACCAGGCCCGCATGCGCACGCCGTTGTTGATCGTCACTGGGCGCACCGGTGCGTGCGGAAACACGAAGCGCAGGGCCGGCCAGTCGGGGCGGACGAGCTCGGGCACGATGGGCGCGAAGTCGTTGCCGTCTGCGCCCAGGCCGTGCAGCCAGATCACGCTCCACGCAGGCGCGGGCCCGGTCTCGCGTTCAATGCAGTCGAGCAGTGCGGTGTCGTCGTTCATTCGGATGTCGTCGTGGGACCGCCCGTCAGTGTAAGCGCTGGCCCCCGAGGCGGCAGCGCGTCAATCGGCGCGCGGCGCCACCGGCGCCTCGGCCTGCGCCCGCAGTTCGCTGGCACGCAGCAGCACACGCGGCGGCGCGGCCTCCTCGGGCGTGGCGAACAGGCGCGCCCGGCGCATCGCCTGCCCCAACCGCCGCGACGAGGTCAGCCGGACAATCGGAATCGAGCCGGCCAGGCCGATGATCATCGGCGACATCCACAGTGCGAGCCCCGGCGATATCCACCACGCGACAATGCCCATGCCGATGCCAAGCACCGTGGTACCGCGATAGCTGCGCCACAGCTCGCCATAGGTCTGCCGCCCATCGTCGCGCTGTTGGGCATCCCATCCCGAATCGCGCCCCGCCAGTACCTCGGCCACGCCGCGCGACTGCACGTACATGGTGACCGGCGCCATCAGCGCCGCCAGGATGTTTTCGATCAACAGGCTGACGAACCCGCGGACGGCCCCGCCGCAGCCACGGCGCATCCGCGCATCGCTCAAAGTGGCGATGTAGCCGAAGATCTTCGGCGCGAACAGCAGCACCATCGTCAGCACGAACACGCCCATGAAGCGGCCGTCGTCGATCGCCATCCAGTAACCCGCCGCCGAAAAGCCATTCTCGCCAGGGATGCCGTGCTGCAGCGGCACCGCGAGCCCCACCAGGATCAACATCGCCCACAGCGGTGCGGTCAGGTAGTGCCCGATGCCGATCAGCATGTGCCAGCGGTTGACCCAGTGCAGGCCACGCGCCGGCAGCACGCCGCCGTGCTGCAGGTTGCCCTGGCACCAGCGGCGATCGCGGATCAGCATGTCGGTCAGCGTCGGTGGTCCTTCCTCGTAGCTGCCCTCGAGCGTTGGCACCATGTGCAAGGCCCAACCGCCGCGACGCAACAGCGCCGCCTCGACGAAATCGTGGCTGAGCACGGTGCCGCGGAAGGGCGTCGTGCCCTGGAGCTCGGGCAGGCCGCCATGGGCGGCGAACGCGGCGCTGCGGATCATCGCGTTGTGGCCCCAGTAATTGCTTTCCGCACCATGCCACCAAGCCACGCCCTGGGCGATCACCGGGCCGTACATGCGGCCGGAAAACTGCTGCATCCGCGCGAACATCGTCGTGCCGTTGACGATCACCGGCAGGGTCTGGATCAAGGCGACATCGTCGTGGCGTTCCATCGCACCGACCAGGCGCACCAGGGTGTCGCCGGTCATCAGGCTGTCGGCATCAAGGATCAGAAACTGCGGATAGCCCCCGCCCCAGCGCCGCACCCAATCGGCGATGTTGCCGGCCTTGCGCTCGCGGTTGTCCTCCCGGCGCCGGTAGTAGAGCGTGACGCCCAACCCCAGCGCACGCAGCCGCGCGAAGGCCTGCACCTCGCGGGCGTGGATACCCGCGTCGCGGGTATCGCTGAGGACGAACAGATCGAACCGCTCGCCCTGCCCCGTCTCGGCCAGGGATTCGCAGATCGCCTGGACACCGGCGAACAGCCGCTCGGGATGCTCGTTATAGGTCGGCATCAACAACGCGGTGCGCGAGGCCAGGACCGGCAACGGATCCCGGGCCTCGATGCCCAGCCGCGCGGGCCGCCGCAGCAGCACCATCGCAAAGCCGGCCAGCGAACTTGCGAATGATTGCGCGATCCAGGCGAACAACGGCACGAACACCGCCAGCAGCAGGCCCTCGAGCACATCGATGCCGCCGATCCGCAGCAGCCACCAGATCTGATAAGTGGCCAGTACGGTCAGGCCACCGGTCACCCCCACAATCGCGGCACGGCGCCAGCCCATCCCGCGCGGTGCACTGGGCAGCTTCGGCGACGCCAGACGCCCCGTACGCAATGACTGCACAGGCATGGGAATCGGGTGTTCGGGCGGCAGGGGAGCAGGTGACGGCCGGATCCCCGGCGGTGCAGGCGCACTCATGCGCGGCACCGCAATGCGAGCTCGGGCTTGGCGGGGCGCGCCGCAGCTGCCGCCAATCGATCAAGGTCGAGCATCATCGTTCCGCCGCATCGCATTCAGGTAGGGCCGCAATGTAACGATGCGGTTGTAAGGGTTTCGCGAAACGGAGCGTTGGCTGGTGGGCCCACCAGGACTCGAACCTGGAACCAAAGGATTATGAGTCCTCTGCTCTAACCATTGAGCTATAGGCCCGCGCAGCGCGCATCGTACCAAGCCGGGCTCCCTGGGCACCACGATACCGCTGGACTCTGCCGGCTTTCGCGCCCGCACCGCCATACCTGCTGAGGCCTGAACGACTTTCGGAAGCAGCATGCAGGTGAGCTGCCGCGACGCGAGCGCTGCGACCTATTCCAACTGCGCCGCTGAACCGATGTCACGAGCGCCTGGCGGACGCCGTTAGAGGCGCTCTGACGTCCCTCAGTCAGCACCGCAACTAACAGTGACCGCGTTCTACTCCGGACGGGCAACAGCCTGCCGGCCGGAAGCCGCTCTCCCCTCGGCAAGGCCGCTTCGCGGTCCGGCCACGCGAAGCACGCCGGGCGTTCGCCCGCTCGCGCGGCATGCCGCGCAAGCTAAAGCGGGCTCACCCATGGCGCGCTTGACGCGGCCACCGGCCGCCAGTCTGCTGCTTTGATGCCGCTTGCAACTCGTCTTCGGAAAGCACAGCGCGGCACTGCCTCTGACCTCGGGAATGCCCGGCATGCGGCGCGTATTCGGACTCCAAGCGCGACTGCAGCGGTGAGAACGCATCTTCGCCGAAGTCGCACAGCCAAACGTCGGCAGCGGCGGACTGGCGCTCGGTGGCTGCGTCAAGCGCGCCAGGGACGGCGCGCGCCCGAGTCAAGGCAGGATGCCTTGCCGAGGGAAGAGCAGCTACCGGCCGGCAGGCCGCTGCCCTTCCGAAGTAAGCAAACGGCCGGCCCCTTTTGAAGTACGTCAGGCCAATACCCGTTGGAAAAAAAGACGCCACAAAGAAAAACCCCCGCCGGATGT